>DAOUHT010000049.1:0-29725 GCA_034428375.1 Dehalococcoidia bacterium
CGACGAACCCGGCGGGGTCGTCCCGGTACTGTGGATAGCGGACCTCGTTGTTCATGGCGTGCCCCAGCCTTCTTCACCTCTAGCGATCTGTAGCCTCATCACGCACTCCGCGCTTGTCTTTGTCATTCCGAGCGAAGCCGAGGAATCTCTCAGGAGGCGTCTCGCACTCCCGAACGTTCTCCCCGAGAGGATGTTGCGCGCTAAAGCGCGGACTCCGCCTCCGGCTCCGCTCAACATGACAAGACCCCGCTTAACGAAAAGAGCCCCGGCCACTTGAAGGCCGGGGCTCGTCCCCGTTCGTTGTGCGCGCGCCCCGTTGCACTGGTGGGGCGCGTGTTGCGTACATGATAACCTGCGGGGTGTTGGTTGCGCAACTGTTGAGTGTCGCCGTGTGTATGACCCGTGTGGTATAGAATGGACCGAGCATCAGGAGGTTCCTACTTGTCCAAACGCACCGCGTCACCCGAACACATCATGCCCGCCCTTTCCCGCGCGCGACGCAGCGCCGCCGCCCTTACGCTCATCCTTCTCATGCTTACGGCGTTCGCCGCTGCTTGCAGCGACCCGACTCCCACTCCAACCGCGACGCCTCGGCCAACGCCGACACCGACGCCGACGGCAACTCCAACGCCGGTCCCGCCAACGCCGACTCCTACGCTCGCGCCAGAACCAACCCCGGACGCCATGATGCCCCAGCCGGAAGCGGGTTCCGTAGAGGACCTCGTCATCACGGAAAGCACCACAGTGGGCGACCTCATGGCCATGCTCTCAGAGAGCGAGGTCACTTGCGTGCGTGACGCCGTCGGCGAAGCCACGTTGGATGCTGTTATGAACATCCCTCTGACGAGTGCTCCTCCAGGAGCCATGGAGGCCCTTCCGTTCGAATGCCTCGCAGCGGAGAATGCCATAGGCATCAGCATCGCGATGATGTCTGCGGAAGCCGGGGGGTTGAGCGCTGAGACACGAGGCTGTATCAGTGCCCTTGCGATGGAGAACCCCAGCGCACTTGGGATCGGTGGGCCACCGGCAGACCCCAGTGCTCTCTTCAGCACAGCCATACAGATGCAACTCTGCATGAGCGATGAGGAAGCCGCCCGCTTCGCGGCGAACAGCGGCGCAGAGTTGCCCCCTCCATCCGTTATGCGGTGCATGGAAGAGCAGCTGGGTGGCTTGGAGGACCTGTTCACTCTGTTCGCCGGAGGCGAGCCAGACCTGGCGAAGCTGGGTGAACTGATGGCAGCCGCCCAGACGTGCGGGCTTGAGATGGCGCCGCCCGGAGGCGGACTCGGTCAGTAGTCCCCACACAAGTAGTCATTCATCGTTGCGAGCCGTCCTCAGGGGCGGCTCGCGGCATGTCCGTCTCATTCGAGCCTGTCACAGCCATCGAGTGACGCACCTCTCAAGGCTTTGACACTCCGCTCCTACGCCCATAGCATTGTTCAGTACGTCTGTGGACAGAGCCCGTGAGCGACCTACCCACCATCACCGAGGAACTCCAACCTATCGTCTGGCAGGAAGGACAACTCGTCCTGCTCGACCAGACGAAGCTGCCCGCGAGCGAGGTATGGGTGGCGGTCCAGGACGTGGCCGGTGCTGTCGAAGCCATAGGCTCCATGCGAGTGCGGGGGGCGCCCGCCATCGGCATAGCAGCCGCCTACGCCATGGCCCTTGCTGCCCACAGTGTTGATGCCTCCACTATGCCTGCTTTCCTCAGTGAGTTGGATGTTCAGGCGGCGCAGATAGCCGCCGCACGCCCCACTGCCGTCAATCTGGGCTGGGCCGTGCAGCGGTGCCAGGGCGTGGCTCGCACATGCAGCACACCTGGCCAGGCGGCCTCACGCATCCTCGCACTGGCACATACCATGCGAGAGCAGGACATCGAGTCCAACCAGGCGATAGGCCGCTACGGCGCTACGCTCATGCCCGACTCCGGCGGCGTACTCACGCACTGCAACACCGGCGCCCTCGCAACGGCAGGCTATGGCACAGCGCTCGGCGTCATCCGTACGGCATGGGAGTCCGGCAAGCGGCCACGCGTCTTTCATACCGAGACCCGACCGTGGCTGCAGGGCGCGCGCCTCACCGCATGGGAGCTCGCCCGGCTCGGGATACCGGCGACGCTGCTCGTGGACTCCGCTGCCGGCGCGCTCATGGCGTCCGGACATGTGGCCGCTGTCGTAACCGGCGCCGACCGCATCGCGGCGAACGGTGATACGGCTAACAAGATCGGAACGTACAGCCTGGCCGCCCTGGCGGCTGCGAACGGCATCCCTTTCTACGTGGCAGCACCTTTCTCCACGGTAGACCTGAACGTGAAGAGCGGGCAGGACATCCCGGTGGAGGAGCGCCCCGCGGCGGAAGTCACCTCGCTGGCGGGGCAACGCATCGCGGCAGAGGGCGTGGCGGTCTGGAACCCCGTTTTCGACGTAACTCCCGCCGGGCTCATCGCCGCCATCATCACGGAACACGGAGTGCTGCGCCCGCCGTACGAAGCGCAGCTGAACTCGCTCGCCAGGCAGCCGGAGGTCACGGAGGTGGCATGACAGACCTGCCACGCGCAACCATCGGCATCATCGGCGGCACCGGTCTGTACGACATCAGCATGGACAGCGCGCAGGAAGTAACGCTCTCCACGCCCTACGGAGACCCCAGCGGCGCTATCACCATTGGTGAGATGGGAGGTGTTGCGGCTGCGTTCCTTCCACGGCACGGCGCAGGTCATCGCATATCGCCTACGGAATTGAACTCCCATGCCAACATCCACGCATTCAAGCAGTTGGGCGTGGAGCGTGTGGTCTCCGTGAGTGCCGTGGGCAGTCTGCAGGAGCAGATTGCGCCGCTGCACATGGTCGTGCCGGACCAACTGATCGACCGCACGAGGTTGCGCGAGAACACCTTCTTCGGCGATGGTCTTATAGCGCACATCTCCTTCGCTGACCCGTTCTGCCTTGACCTGAGCGCTCAACTGGCGGACGCAGTCGAGGAAGACGCCTCGGCGACCGTGCACCGGGGTGGAACGCTGGTCGTGATGGAAGGCCCCGCCTTCTCCACCCGGGCAGAGTCCGCCCTCTATCGCTCCTGGGGCGCGAGCATCATCGGCATGACGGCGCTGCCTGAGGCAAAGCTGGCTCGCGAGGCGGAGATGTGTTACGCAACGCTTGCGTGCGCGACCGACTACGATGTCTGGCACGACGAGTACGCAAGCGTAACGGTCGAGGTGGTGATACAGAATCTGCAGAGGAACGTTACCGCGTCCAGGGAGACGCTCAGCCGCCTCATCCCCCGGCTTGGGGGCGAGCGCAGGTGCGGGTGTGGGGACGCCTTGCGCAACGCGATAGTGACATCCATCGAACGTGCCCCACAGGAGACCCTGGAGCGACTCGGCCCCATCGTCTCCCGGTACACTAACCAGTGAGGAGTTGACGACATGGCACGAGGAAGACAGGAACCGGGCGAGCCTTACCGGCGGATCTCCGTAGAGGAGGCCCACGAGATGCAACAGGAAGGCGCGCTCGTCGTAGACGTGCGCCGCCCCGACGAATGGGTCGCCGGACATGTCTCCGGTGCACTGCACATCCCCGTGGACGACTTCCTCGGAGAGGCAGAGGCGAAGCTCCCCAGGGATGCCGACCTCCTCTTCATCTGCGCGGCGGGCGTCCGCAGCGGACTGGCGGCTGAGATGGCCGCAGCGCTCGGCTTCGAGTCCGAGCACCTCTACAACATCGAGGCTGGCACGCCGACCTGGATCCAGGCGGACCTGCCCACCGACTACGGCGAATAGGAAGGGAGAGACTCTTGCAACCGGAAGGTAAACTCGGAGACGTCAAGGACCCGTCGCTGGCGGACGAAGGAGTCCGCCTCGTTGACTGGGCTGCACGGGAGATGCCCGTGATACGCCTGATCAGGGAGCGCTTCGCAAAGGAGAGACCCTTCGAGGGACTCACGCTCGCAGCCTGCCTGCACGTTACGTCTGAAACGGCCAACCTCGTCCTCGCGCTGCAGGCGGGGGGCGCGGACGTGCGCCTCTGCGCGAGCAACCCCCTCTCCACACAGGACCCCATCGCAGCCGCGCTCGCGGTCGCCTACGACATACCCACCTATTCCATCAAGGGCGAGGACAACGACACCTACTACCAACACCTCTCCTCCGTCCTGGACGCGAAGCCGCACATGACGATGGACGACGGCGCTGACCTCGTGGCCATGCTCCACACGCAGCGGCAAGCCCTCCTCGACGGCCTGATCGGAGGGATGGAAGAAACAACGACCGGCGTGATACGCCTGCGCAGCATGGCGAAGGCAGGGAAACTCCGGTACCCCATCATCGCAGTCAACGAAGCTGACACGAAGCACATGTTCGACAACCGCTACGGCACCGGCCAGAGCACGCTGGACGGTATCACGCGCGCTACCAACGTGCTCTTCGCAGGCAAGAACGTCGTGGTGGCGGGCTATGGCTGGTGCGGACGCGGCATCGCGATGCGCGCCAGAGGCATGGGTGCTCAGGTCATCGTCACGGAAGTGGACCCTGTCCGCGCCCTCGAGGCAACGATGGACGGTCATCAACTGATGCCTATGGACGATGCTGCGCGAGTCGGGGACGTATTCGTAACGGTGACCGGCGGCAAGCACGCGCTTGACGCGCAACACTTTCAAGTGATGAAGAACGAGGCCGTAGTCGCCAACAGCGGTCATTTCAACGTCGAGATCAACATCGACGCTCTGGAGGACAGCGCCATCGAGAAGCGGGAAGTGCGCCCGATGGTACGGCAGTACATCATGGCAGACGGACGCAGGATCAACCTGCTCGCTGAGGGCAGGCTGGTCAACCTCTCCGCCGCAGAAGGGCATCCGTCCGCAGTAATGGACATGAGTTTCGCGAACCAGGCGCTTTGCTCGGAATACATGGCGAAGAACGCGGCTACCTTGCCCGTAGACGTCTACGACGTCCCGCTGGAGATCGACCAGCAGGTAGCCTCGTTGAAACTGGAAGCGATGGGTATCGCCATGGATACTCTCTCAGAGGAACAGGCCGCCTACCTGGCAGGATGGGAAGCGGGCACATAGCCCGCTGGCAAGCAACCTGGAGTTTGGAGGACCCGCGGAATGACACAGACCGGAACGACGTTCGAGACCTCGCCTTCTTATCTGCTCACCTCGGAATCCGTTACCGAGGGGCACCCCGACAAGCTGTGCGACCAGGTATCCGACGCCATCCTCGACGCTATCTACGCGCAGGACCCGATGGCCCGCGTCGCCTGTGAAACGGCGACCGGCACGAATATCGTCATGGTTGTCGGCGAGATCACCACGACCGCCAAGGTCGACTACGAGGCCATCGTCCGCGACACCGTCAGGCGCATCGGCTACGACGACCAGGAGGTCGGCATCGACTACAAGACCTGCGAGGTCATCGTTCGGTTGCACGAGCAGTCGCCGGACATCAAGGCAGGCGTGGACACAGCGCTCGAAGAACGCGGCAAGGACGGCGCGACTGACGAATTGAACCTCGGCGCGGGCGACCAGGGCATGATGGTTGGCTTCGCGTGCAGCGAGACCGCCGAGTTCATGCCGCTCACCATCTCCCTCGCTCACAAGCTCACGCGCCGCCTCTCCATCGCCCGGCGTGAGGGCGTCATCCCCTACCTCAAGCCGGATGGCAAGTCGCAGGTCACTGTCGAATACGCCCACGGCAAGCCGAAGCGCATCGCAGCCATCGTCGTCAGCACCCAACACAGCGCCGATGTCACCAACGAGGAGATCGAGCGGGACGTGCGCGAGCACGTGATCGGCGCGGAAGTTCCCGCAGACCTCATCGACCACGACACCCGCATCTACGTGAACCCGTCCGGGCGATTCGTGGTCGGCGGCCCGCACGGCGACTCCGGCCTCACCGGACGCAAGATCATCGTCGACACCTACGGAGGCGTCGCGCGCCACGGTGGCGGGGCGTTCTCCGGCAAGGACCCCACGAAGGTGGACCGCTCGGCAACGTACGCTGCCCGATGGGTCGCAAAGAACGTCGTCGCCGCCGGCCTCGCCGACCGCTGCGAAGTGCAGGTCTCTTACGCCATCGGCGTCGCGGAGCCCACGAGCCTCGCCGTAGAGACGTTCGGCACGAACAAGGTGGACACCGCACTCATCACCGATCTGGTAAAGAAGCACTTCGACCTGCGCCCGCAGGCCATCATCCGCGATCTCGGGCTTAGAAGGCCCATCTACGGCCCGACCGCCTCCTACGGCCACTTCGGGCGTATGGATGTCGACCTGCCCTGGGAGCGTACGGACAAGGCGGAGGCTCTGCGCGCAGACGCGAAACTCGGAGCCGCCCGGTGAGCAACGAGCCGCTCATCCGGTTCGGCACCGACGGCTGGCGAGCTCTGATCGCCCGGGACTACACGTTCGAGAACGTGCGGATCTGCGCGGCGGCTGTCGCCGCTTACCTGAAAGACGAGGGGCTTGGCGAGCGCGGGGCCGTCGTCGGCTATGACACCCGTTTCGGTTCGCCGGAGTTCGCGGCGGAGGCCGCTGCTGTCATCGCAGCCAACGGCGTTCCCGCCTTTCTCTCCGATAACGTTTCCCCTACACCGGTCGTCAGCTACAACATCCTCCACCGGCAGGCGGGCGGCGGCGTCATCATCACGGCCAGCCATAACTCCGGCTTGTGGAACGGCTTCAAGTACAAACCCGACTACGCCGGTAGCGCGCCGCCTGAGATCGTCGAGCAAATCGAACGCCACATAGACGCCCTCCAAGCTGCGGGAGGGGTGGACGCTCCCGGACGGGACGCTCCTAAGGCGCAGACCGTCGAGATGGCGGCTCCCTACCTCGCGAACCTGGCGAACGTCATAGACATGCAAGCGATCGGAGCGGCCGGACTGCGCATCGGCGTGGACGCCATGCACGGTGCGGGGGCGGGCTTCGTCAGCGCAGCGCTGGACGGCGTCGGCGCGAGCGTGCAGGAGATGCGCGCTGAGCGGAACCCCGCGTTCCCCGGCATGAAGCAGCCCGAACCGATCGAGCCCAACCTCGGCCCAAGCATCGAGGCCGCGCGCGCCGGACGTTTCGACGTCGTGATCGCAAACGATGGCGATGCCGATCGTCTCGGTGTACTGGACGAGAACGGCGCATTCATAGACACGCTCTCCACCTTCTCTGTGCTCTGCCTCCACCAGTTGGATGGCAAGGGCCTGCGCGGGCCTGTCATTCGCTCTCTCACGCAGAGCGCGATGATCGACAAACTCGCTGCGCTGTACGACGTGCCCGTCCACGTGACGCCCGTCGGTTTCAAGTTCGTTGGGCCTGCGATGATCACGGAGCAGGCGGTCGCGGCTGGAGAAGAAAGCGGCGGCTACGCGTTCCAGGGCAACATCCCGGAGCGGGACGGCATCTTCAGTGGCCTCCTCTTCGTGGAGTTGATGGCCAGGACCGGCAAGCGGGCCTCTGAACTCGTCAAGCTGCTTTTCGAGAAGGTCGGCGAGCACGCCTACGACCGCCTCGACGTCGACCTCGCTCCCGGTGACCCCAAACCAGACACGCAAGCGCTCGCCGCGAAGCCGCCGGCTTCGATAGCGGGGCTGAAGGTCACGGGAACCGACACCATGGACGGTGTGCGCTACGTGCTCGACGGCGGCTTCTGGGGGCTCATACGCCCCTCCGGCACCGAGCCGCTCCTCCGCATCTACGCGGAAGGCGACAACCCCCAGCGCGTCGCCGAGATGCTCCAGGAACTACGCGGTCTCGCAGGAGCGTAACGAGAGAGCCCGCTCGATGAGCGGGCTCTGCTTGTAACCGTTATCAGCGTAGAGCGTCTAGCGCTTCGTGTACTGAGGCGCACGGCGGGCGCGCTTCAGACCGTACTTCTTGCTCTCCTTGATGCGAGAGTCGCGCGTCAGGTAGCCGTGGCTGCGCAACTCCTTCTTGAGGTTCGGGTCCGCAAGGAGCAGCGCGCGAGCGATGCCATGGCGCAGCGCGTCCGCCCATGCGGAGACGCCGCCTCCCTCGATCTTCGCAACGACGTTGAACCGGTCAGCGGCGGCGGAGATCGTCGCGAACGGCTGCATCGCGCGCTTCTGCCAGTCTATCCACGGCAGCGCTTCTTCGAGCGGTTTGCCGTTCACGATCACCGTGCCCGTGCCCCCCGGGTAGAGACGCACGCGAGCGATAGCGGACTTCCGCTTCCCCGTTCCGTAGTAGTAGCTCTCCTGCGTCGTCATTTGGTCTCGCTCTCCTCGTCCTGTTCACCCTCAGCGGCTTCTTCCGCGGCGGGCTCGCCTTCCGGCGACTCGTCCACAGCGGTCTCCTCGGTTTCGGCGACAGTTGCCTCGGGTTCTTCCTCCGGAGTAGCCTCCTCAACCGCTTCTGCCTCGACAACGGCCTGAGGAGCCTCTTCCGCCGCCGCCGTTTCCTCGCGCACGGCGCGGCGCCTGCGGCGTGCCGGTGCAGGCGCGGGAGCAGCCGGAGCCTGCTTCGCCTTGCCCATGCCTATGCGGACCTGCGCCTCGTGCGGATGCGTTGCGGCCGTGTAGACCTTCAGCCGCCGGAGCATCCTGCGGCCGAGCCGGTTACGAGGCAACATCCCCTTCACCGCGAGCTCGATCACTCGCTCGGGGAAACGCGTCAGCATCTCTTCCAGCGTGCGCGTCCGCATGCCGCCCAGGTAGCCAGAGTGCCGGTAGTAGAGCTTCTGCGACATCTTGTTGCCGGAGACCCCAACCTTCGCGGCATTCACCACGATGACGAAGTCGTCCGACAACTGATGGCGGCTGTAGTCCGGGCGGTGCTTGCCCTGCAGCAGACCGGCGACCTTCGTGGCGAGGCGGCCAAGCCGCTCGCCTTCCGCGTCCACCAGGTGCCACTTCTCCTTACGAGCCGTGGGTTTCGTATGTTTCGTCGTGCGTTGTAGTTGCATCGTTCTCAGGCGGGAATCCCGCGTATCTCACTTCCTGTAGTGTCAGGCCGCGTGCGGGGAGAACCGTCTCCGCTGCGCCCTGCGCTCCACTCTCGATCATCTGCTCGAACCCGCTCACTGTCAGTCTGCCGAGTCCCACATCCACCAGCGCTCCGGCCGTCCGTCGGACCTGTTGCGGGAGAAAGGCATTCGCCTCCAACTCCACCACCACTTCGTCGCCATCCCGAGCCACCGTAGCTCGTATCATCCGTCTAACGAATGTCTTCCCCGGGGGTTGCGGCCCACTGAAGGCCCGGAAGTCGTGCTTCCCGGTCAGGTTTGCGGCTGCCAGGCTCATGGCCTCGGTATCCAGCCTGCGGGCCACCCGGTGTGTGACACCCCGGCGCATCGGGGAGGGTGTGCCGCTTTCCAGTAACCGGTAGCGGTAGACCCGTGCCGTGGCGTGCCTCCTGGGGTCAAACGTCAGGGGAACGTCGTGCGCCGCGCGTACCGCGATCTGCTCCCCCAGGTAGTGGTTCAGTCCGGCCACCACGCGTTCGGTGGGCAATACACTCTCAGTATCGAACACCGCCACTTGTGCGAGGGCGTGGACTCCGGCGTCGGTGCGCCCAGCTCCACGAACCGTGACCCTGACTGTCGTGAGCGACTCTATTGCGTTTTCGAGTTCCTCCTGTATCGAAGGGGCATTCGCCTGGCGTTGGAAACCGGCGTACCCCGTCCCGTCGTATTCGATGACGAGCGCTATCCGTCTCGTCACGGTCTTCCTCTACACCAGCTCCAGCAACGCCATCGGGGCGGCATCGCCCTTGCGTGGCATGAGCTTCACCATCCGCGTGTACCCGCCGGGCCGGTCAACGTACCGTGGGCCGATCTCATTGAACAGCCGCTCTACGGCATGCTTGTCCGGCACCACGGAGAGCGCCTGCCGCCGGTTGTGCAGCGTCGCGTCCCTTCCTTTGCTGATGACCTTCTCTGCCAGTGCGCGCACCTCGCGAGCCTTTGCCTCGGTCGTCGTTACTCGCTCGTAGCGCAGCAACTGCGAGACCAGGTTGTTCATCAACGCCTCGCGATGTTCGCTACGGCGGCCCAGCTTGCGGCCTGCTACTCGATGTCGCATCGCCTTACGCCTCCTCCTCTGCCGCCTGCTCTGAGGCGGCGCCTACAGGGAGTGGGTCAGGCGCGCTGTCCTGCGTCCACAAGCCGGGGTGGGTGATGCCTATCTCACGCAGTCGCTCATCCAGTTCATCGAGCGATTTCTCGCCGAAGTTCCGGATGCGCAGCAACTCGTCGCGGTCCCTCTCCAGCACCTCGCCCACCTTGTGAATGGCGGCGCGCTTCAGGCAGTTGAGCGTCCGCATGGTCAGGTTCAGGTTCTCAACCGGCATGTTGTACTGGGAGGAGGGGATTGCCGCTGCCCACATCATCCGGTCGCCGTCCTGCGACTGCGACTCGGAGACGGTGGAGAAGCGGAAGAAATGCTCAACCAGCTCCTGCCCTGCCTGGCGCATCGCCTCGGCAGGGGAGACTGCTCCGTTCGTCCAGACCTCGACGTTCAACCGCTCATAGTCCGTGTGCTGCCCGACGCGAGTACGCTCAACCGTGTAGTTCACCTTGCGCACCGGGGTGTAGATGGCGTCCACGGGCAACTCGCCGATGGGGCGTCCGTCGCCTGATGCCGCCGGTTCGTACCCCTTGCCGGTCTCCACGTTCAGGTCCATCTCGAGCTTCGAGTTCGGGCCGTCCAGCGTGGCGATGTGGAATTCAGGGTTCACGATCTCGAAGTCCGGGGACATGATGATGTCTCCCGCCTTCACTTCACCGGGTCCCTCCACGCGCAGGCGGAGCTTGCCGGGTCTGCTGGTGTGCGCGCGCAGGTTGATGGACTTGACGTTGAGGAGGATGTCTACCACGTCCTCCTTCACGTAGGGGACGGTGGAGTATTCGTGCTCAACGCCCTCGATCTTGACGGAGCTGATAGCCGAGCCGTTGATCGAACTCAACAGCACGCGGCGCAAGGGGTTGCCCAACGTCACGCCGAAGCCACGAGGCAGTGGTTCGATGACGAACATCCCGTAGTTCTCACCGGAATCCGTCATCCTCACCGTGGGCTTGGGCACAGGCGCGAGGTCGAAACTGGAGTCGCGAGGCTCGTCGTAGCCGTAGTCCAACATCTCTTGTCCCATCCTTCATGCATCCCTGACCTCCTCGGAAGTCAGGGCGAGCCAATCCAGCCCGTTAGCGCGAGTAGAACTCGACGACCATCCGGGTTTCGATCTTGCTGTCTATGTCGGTCGGTTCAGGGTTCCGCGTGATCATCGCGGTCATCTCGCTCCGGTCGAACTCGATCCACTCCGGGAGTGGGCGCTGCCCGACCGAACGGACCGCGTCCTGCCCGAACTGCGCGTCCTTGCTGGACTGCTTCCAGGCGATCATCTCGCCTGGGCGCACACGATACGAGGGGATGTTCACCTTCCGCCCGTTCACCGTGAAGTGGCCGTGCAGCACGCGTTGCCTGGCCTGCGCACGCGAGTCCGCGAACCCGATGCGGTAGATCACGTTGTCCAGCCGACGCTCCAGCAACTGGAGCAGGTTCTCGCCTGTGACGCCCTGCATCCGGAGCGCGTCGCCGAAGTAGCGGCGGAACTGGCGCTCCAACACGCCGTAAGACTGGCGTGCCTTCTGCTTCTCACGCAGTTGTATCGCCCAGTCCGACGCGCGACGACGGCGCGGCTGCTGGTCGCCGGGCGTCTTGCGGCGTTTCTCCACTCCGCACTTGGGAGTGAAGCAGCGCTCACCCTTCAGGAACAGTTTCTCTCCTGCGCGCCGGCACTGCCGGCACACGGGGCCTGTGTATCTTGCCATCTTTGCCTCTTAGACCCGCCGCCGCTTCGGGGGGCGGCAGCCGTTATGCGGTACCGGCGTAACGTCGCGGATGCTCGTGACGGTCAGCCCCGCACCCTGCAACGCACGGATCGCTGATTCGCGCCCCGCGCCGGGACCCCGTACGTACACCTCGACCTGACGCAGACCAAAGTCCATCGCCTTGCGCGCAGCAGTCTCAGAGACGCGCTGCGCCGCGAACGCTGTGCTCTTCCGCGCTCCCTTGAACCCAACGCCCCCGCCGGATCCCCAGGCCACAACGTTGCCTTCGGGGTCGGTGAGCGAAACTATCGTGTTGTTGAACGTCGCCGTTATGAACACCTTGCCGCGTGGAACGAACTTCCGCTCCCGGCGCCGTGTCCTTGTTCTGTTGGCCCTGGCCAAGATTATTCCTCCGCCCGTCCTACTTCTTCATCACGCGCCGCTTGCCGGCGACCGTCCTGCGGCCGCTCCGCTTCGTGCGTGCGTTCGTCTTCGTCCGCTGACCGTGCACCGGCAACCCACGACGGTGCCGCAGCCCCCGGTAGGCGCCGATGTCTATCAGCCGCCGGATGTTGTCGTTCACCTCACGGCGAAGGTCACCCTCCACGATGTAGTCGTGGTCGATGATCTCCCTGACGCGGGCCAACTGGTCGTCCGGGACCTCCCTGACCTTTGGATTGCCGGAGATGCCCGCCTGCGACGCGATGCGCGTTGCAGCCGTCGGCCCGACGCCATGGATGCGCCGGAGTGCAATCTCCACGCGCTTGTTGTCCGGTATGTCTACGCCTGCTACGCGTGCCATAGCCTCACCCCTGCTTCTGGTTGTGCCGCGGGTTGGAGCAGATGATCCGCAGCGTGCGGCCACGCCGTATCTGACGGCACTTGTCACACCGCGGCTTGACCGATGCTGATACTTTCACGTCGCTCCTGCTCCTTCTACTTGAACCGGTAGGTGATGCGCCCACGGGTGAGGTCGTACGGCGACAGTTCAACCAGCACACGGTCTCCGGGAAGAACGCGGATGAAGTGCATCCGCATCTTGCCGGACACGTGTGCCAGCACCTCGTGACCGTTCGCAAGCTCCGCGCGGAAGGTTGCGTTCGGCAGAGCCTCCATCACTGTGGCCTCGACCTCTATGGACTCTTTCTTCGCCATGTGGCTTACGTCTTCTCCCTGCTAGTCCACCTTCGTTGTAATGATGGGAGCACCCTCGGTGATGATCACCGTGTGCTCGTAGTGGACGGACACTGTCCCGTCCGCAGTCACCACTGTCCAGTCGTCGTCCAGCACCGTCGTGCCGTCGCCGCCGAAGTTGACCATCGGCTCGATGGCGATGGCCATACCCGGACGCAGCAGCGGGCCGTGTCCACCCGGTCCGAAGTTGGGAACGGACGGCTCCTCGTGCAACTGCGTGCCGATGCCGTGCCCAACGTACTCCCTGACGATGCCGTACCGGCCGCGGCGCAGGATCTCCTGTTCCACGGCGTAGGAGACGTCGCCAACGCGGTTGCCCGCGCGTGCCTGCGCGATGCCGGCGAACAGCGCCGCGCGCCCTGTCTCCATCTGAGCACGGATGCCCTCGCTCACCTCACCGACCGCCACGGTTACCGCCGAGTCGCCATACAGCCCGTCGACGATCGCCCCGAGGTCCATCCCCACGACGTCGCCGATCTGGATGCGGCGCTCGCCGGGTATGCCGTGAACGATCTCCTCGTTCAGCGAGATGCACAGCGTAGCCGGGAAGCCACGGTAACCCTTGAACGCAGGGATAGCCCCACGGGCCCTGATCTCGCGCTCCGCGATGGCGTCCATCTCCCGCGTCGTCATGCCGGGGGCTATCGACTCGCGCAGCACGCGCAGAACCTCGCCGGTAACGCGCCCGGCTTCCTGCATCCGGTCCAGCTCCTTCGAGCTCTTGACCGTGATGCCGCCGCGTCCGCTCCTGACGCCCAGGTCCCGCAGCACCGATTTCGTCTGTGTCATCATCCGCAAACGCCTATTGTACGTGCCGCATGCAGACAACGCAAAGCGTTGGCTCATGCGCCAAAGGCTGCCTCCAGGTCTGCTGTAACCTCTTCCACGCTCTGCTGGCCGTTCACGCGCGCCAGCTTCCCTTGTGCATCGTAGTAACCCACCAGCGGCGCGGTCTGACGCTCGTACGTCTCGAGCCGCGCCCGCACCACCTCCGGCTTGTCGTCGTCGCGCTGGTAGAGCTCGCCACCGCAGAAATCGCAACTCCAAGCCGCTTTCGGCGGAGAGAACACCTGGTGATACGGCGCCTGGCAGTTCCGGCATATCCACCGTCCCGCCAAGCGGCGTACGAGTTCTTCCGTCCCCACCTCTATCAGCAACGCCGCCGCTATCTGGCGTCCCTGGCCATCGAGGGCCTCGTCCAGCGCCTTCGCCTGCTCCAACGTCCGGGGGAAGCCGTCCAGCACATAGCCGTCCCTTGCGTCCGGCTCTTCCATGCGCTCGAGCACCATCCGGATGGTGACGTCGTCGGGCACCAGTTCGCCCTTGTCCATGTACGTCTTCGCCAGTGCTCCGAGTTCGGTGCCTTCGCCCAGGTGCTTGCGGAACAGATCGCCGGACGCGATATGCGCACCGGCCCCGCCTTCGGCGATGAGCGCCGCCTGCGTGCCTTTCCCTGCACCGGGCGGACCCAGCAGCACAACGCGCGCGCTCATCGGAGGAACCCCTCGTAGTTGCGCATGAGCAGTTGAGCTTCCAGTTGGCGCATGAAGTCGAGCGCGACGGACACCATGATGAGCAGACTCGTGCTGCTGAGCGTCAGCGCCTCGACCCCTGTTACCCGCGTGAAGAAGAACGGCAGGATCGCGACCGTGCCCAGGAAGAGCGCGCCGCCCCACGTGATACGCAGGATGACGCGGTTCAGATACTGCTGCGTCGGCACGCCCGGGCGTATGCCCGGCACGAAACCTCCGTTCTTCTGCAGGTTCTCCGCCAGCTGTTGTTGCTGGAACACCACGAGCGTATAGAAGAACGTGAAGACCACCACCAGGATGAACACCGCCACCCAGTACCAGAGCGACGTGTAAGCGAACGTACGTACGATGAATCCTGCGACGCTCGACAGGAAGCCGCTGCTGGACGGGTTGTAGATGAAACCCGCAACCGTACCCGGCAGCACCATGATGGCGAACGCGAAGATCAGCGGGATCATGCCTGCCGAGTTCACGCGTAACGGCAAGTGTGTTGCGCCTGTTTGTCGATACATCCGACCGCCGCGGAACACGCTCCGGCCATACTGCACGGGGATACGCCGCTGTGCCTCGTTGAACACGACGATGAAGAAGACGAGCACCAGCCCTGCGCCGGCGAGCGCGAGCAACCCCACGGTGTTGTCGCGCGCGAGGAACCCCTGGGATAACAACCCGGGCAAGCCCGACACGATACCCGCGAAGATGATGAGCGAGATGCCGTTGCCGACGCCGCGCTCGGTAATCAGTTCGCCCATCCAGACCAGCAGCATCGTCCCGCCCACGAAACTGATGACGATGGTGAGCGTCTCGAAGGAACCGGGGCCGACGAAACCGATTTGGTGCGTGAATACGCCCGCACGGGAGAATAGCAACAACTGTCCGTAGCCCGAGAAGAACGCGATCGGCACTGTGATCCAGTGCGTTATCTGGTTTATCCGCTGACGTCCGCTGTCTCCCTCTCGGGCCAGCGACTGCAACTGCGGCAGGACCGGTGTCAGCACCTGGATGACGATGGACGACGTGATGTAGGGGAACACACCCAGCGCCGCGATACTCATATTCCGGAGTCCGCCGCCGCTGAACAGGTCGAACAGTGGTACCAGCGGGTTGCTCTGGAAGAGGTTCCCCAGGGCGGAGCGTTCGACACCCGGCACGGGAACGTGGGCCAGCAGGCGGAAGATAACCAGCATCGCCAGCACGAACAGGATCCGGTTCCGCAGGTCCGGCGTCCTGAACGCATCGATCATCGCCTGGATGAGCGCCGGTCGGCCCGGCTGCTCACGGGCGCTTTGCCCGCCTCGCACGGCTTACGCCTCCACTGAGCCGCCAGCCGCCTCGATCCTGGCCCTGGCGGATGCCGTAACCTTCACTCCGGACACCGCAAAAGCACGCTCTATCTCACCGCCGCCCAGCAACTTCACCGGCTTGTCCGCGTGCCTGACCATCCCATTCGCCTTCAGCACCGATGGCGTGATGCCGCTTACCTCATCGGGCAGCGAGGCCAGCCTGCCAACGTTGACCACCTGGTACTCCACGCGGAACGGGTTCTTGAACCCGCGCAGCATCGGGAGACCCTTGATCTGCGGGTTCTGGCCGCCCTCGAAACCGGGGCGGACGCCGCCGCCGGACCGGGCCTTCTGTCCCTTCATTCCGCGCCCGGAGTACGTGCCCCTGCCGGAGCCGTCGCCCCTCCCGACGCGCTTGCGCGCCGGGCGCGCATGAGCAGACCGAACTGTGTGCGCCTGCATCGCTTAGCCTTCCTCTCCCGCGCTCACCGAGACCAGGTGGCGCACCTTGTGCACCATCCCACGGATCGTGGGACTGTCCTCCCGGACGACCTCGTGTTGGAGGCGCCGTAGCCCCAGTGCCTTGATCGTGCGGCGCTGGCTCTGCTCGTAGCCGATCCCGCTCCGCACCCATTTGATACGCAGTTTAGCCATCGGTAGCGCTCCTGGCCTGAGCCGGACGTGGTCCGGAGTCACGACGCTCACGGTCGCCTCGGTCGCGGTCGCGGCGGGAACTTGCCTCGCGGCGCAGCGGAGCGCGCCGGTCTGGTGCGGCTGGAAGGACCGCTTTCCGTGCGTGCTCTTCCTCACTCGGAGCGAGCGTCTCCATCTGGCGAAGCCCTTGGATGGCAGCCTGCACGACGTTGATCGGGTTCCGGCTGCCGAGCGCTTTCGCGACGACGTCCTTCACGCCCAGCGCCTCCATGACTGCACGGACAGCGCCTCCCGCCTTGATTCCCGCTCCCGGTTGTGCGGGCCGCAGCAGCACCTGGGATGCACGGAACTTCGTCGTCACCGAATACGGTATCGTCGATCCGTTCAGCGTGATCGGCGTCATGTCCTTCCGCGCGATCGTTGCGCCCTTGCGGATGGCATCCGGGACGGCCTTGCCCTTGCCGAAGCCGACTCCGACCTGGCCCTGGCCATCCCCTACAACGACGACAGCATTGAACGTGAGGTTACGTCCGCCTTTCACAACCTTGGCGACCCTGCGGATGTGGACAACCTTCTCTTGCAGGTCGCTCTGCTCTTCGGTTGAACGATCGGTCATTACCATGGGTTAGAACTCCAGTCCTTCTTCCCGTGCGCCGTCCGCCAGCGCCTTCACACGACCGTGGTACTGATAGCCACCACGGTCGAACACGACCGTCTGAATGCCCTTCTCCTTCGCGCGGCCAGCCAGCAGGCGACCCACTTCCTTGGCTGCGTCCGTCTTGCCGAACGCGTCCTTCGGGAGTTCGCGCGAACTCGCCGACGCTATGGTGTGCCCTGCGGTGTCGTCTATCACCTGCGCATAGGTGAATCGGGCACTCCGGTATACGTTCAACCTCGGGCGTGCGGTCGTACCCGACAGGTGCCGCCGCAACCTGAGGTGCCTCACCACCCGCGCAGCGCGGTTCGTCTTGACCTTCGCCATCTCGCTAAGACCTCTTCGCGGCGGACTTGCCGGGCTTCAGTCGAACCTTCTCGCCCATGTAACGCATGCCCTTGCCTTTGTACGCGTCCGGGGGCCGCAAGCGCCGCAGCCGCGCCGCCTGTTCACCGACGATCTGTTTGTCTATCCCCCGCACATGGATGCGGTTGACCCCCTCCACCTCGAATTCCACGCCTTCCATGGGCTCGATCAGAACCTGATGGCTGAAGCCCAACTGCATGTTGACCGCGCTGCCCTGGGCCTGTACCCGGTAGCCAACCAACTCCATCGTTCGCGTGAAACCTTCGCTTACGCCGGTGATCATGTTGGCCAGCAGCGCACGCGTCAGCCCGTGCAGGGCCCGCTGTTCACGGTCGTCGGACTCACGGCGCACCACGAGAGCGCCGTCCTCTTCCTGCACCGAGATGCCCGGGTTTACGGTCTGGCGCAACTCTCCGCGGCCGCCCTTGACGACCACTTCCCCGTCGGCAACCTCCACGGAGACGCCGCCGGGTATGGGTATGGGCTTCCTTCCGACTCGTGACACTTCCGTGCTCCTACCAGACGTACGCCATGAGTTCCCCGCCGATTCCACGGCGGTACGCATCGCGTCCGGTCATGATGCCTTGCGACGTAGAAACGATGGAGATGCCGACGCCACCGAAGGCGCGCGGCACATCCTTCCTTTGAACGTGGATGCGCAGGCCGGGCTTGCTGATTCGCTTCAGCCCGGTTATCCCCGGCTCCTGGTTCGTCCTGTAGTTCAACTGCAACCGCAGCGAGTTCCGCGTCTTCTGCTTGGAGATCGTGAAGTCGGAGATGTAGCCCTCCTGCTTCAGTATCTCCGCGATGGAGACCTTCACCTTGGAGGACGGCACGTCGACGTCAGGATGACGGACCAGCAGCGCGTTCCTGATGCGCGTGAGCATGTCGGCTATGGGATCGGTCATTGTCATAGCGCGCCTCTTACCAACTGGCCTTCCGTATGCCGGGCAGCTGGCCCGTGAGCGCCATCTGCCTGAAGCAGACGCGGCACAGGCCGGCGAACCGGATGTACGCACGCGGCCTGCCGCACCGGTTACAGCGATTCATCGCCCGCACCTTGTACGGGGCTGCCCGCTTCCACTTCGCCAGTTTGCTCTTCTTCGCCAAGTCCCTCCGCCTCCTAGTTCGTCTGCACCCGTGCGAACGGCATCCCCATCAGCTCAAGCAGACGGAAACCCTCCGCATCGGTGCGCGCACTCGTCGTGATCACCACCTGGAATCCCCGCACGCGGTCAACGCTCCCGTAATCGATCTCAGGGAACACGATCTGCTCGCGGAAGCCCAGTGCGTAGTTGCCACGCCCATCGAAGGAGTCCCGCGGTACGCCGCGGAAGTCCCTGATACGTGGCAGCGCCGTCGAGATCATCCTGTCCAGGAACTCGTACATCCGCCTGCCGCGAAGGGTAACCATCACGCCGATGGCCTGCCCTTCCCGCACCTTGAATCCAGCAACCGACCTGCGGGCCTTCGTGATAACGGGCTTCTGGCCGGTTATCGCCGCCACGTGGCCGGGCGTCGTCTCAAGGGCGCGGCTGTTCGTCAGGCCTTCGCCGAGCCCCACGTTGAGCACAACTTTCTTGACTTCCGGGGCCTGCATCGCACTCGAGTAGCCGAACTCGTTGATCAACTGCGTGCGGATCTCTTCGCGATAGCGGCCCATCAGCCTGGGCATTGGGCGCTGCTCGATAACCGGCTTCGTGCGCTTCGGCGCAGCACGCCTCCGCGTGGTCCTCGCAGCCGCTGGCGCTTCCGTCTCCGGCTCAGCGACAGCAACCTCAGCAGCAGGCGCTGCTTCCTCGGCAGCTGCGGCAGCGGTCCGCCGGCGCGTACGAGGCTGCGGCGCCGATTCGCCGCTCGCGCTCCGGCGCGTCCGGGTGGCTCGCTTCGGCTTCTCTTCAGCCGCGGCTGGCTCCTGCTCCGCTGGGCTGTTTTCAGCGTCTGTCGTCAACTGAACATCCCCTCACATTTCTTACACATGCGCGACTTCCTGCCGTCATCGAGCAGTTTGATGGCAACGCGCGTCGGCTGGTTGCACGCCGGACAGACCGGCATGAGCTTCGACGCGTGGATCGGCATCTCCTTGTCGATGATGCCCGCCTGCCGCGCGCCTCCTGCGCCAGCCCGCTGATGCCGCTTGACGATATTCACGCCGTCCACGAGCACCTTGCCGTTGTCCGGCATAACGCGCTGTACCTTGCCGCGCTTGCCCTTGTCACGGCCTGCTATGACCATGACCTCGTCGTCCCGCTGCAACCGTGCCGTCATCACAGCACCTCCGGAGCAAGCGAAACGATCCGCATGAAGTTGCGTTCGCGCAGCTCCCGGGCCACGGGCCCGAAGATACGCGTGCCGCGCAGCATCTCCGACTGTGCCAGGATGACTGCCGCGTTGTCGTCGAATCGGATGGTGGAGCCGTCCGGGCGCTTGGTTACTGCGCTCGTCCGCACCACGACGGCACGCACCACCTCGCCCTTCTTCACGGCGCTGTTCGGCTGTGCGTGCTTGACCGACGCCACGATGATGTCGCCCACCCGGGCGTAACGCCTGCGCGTCCCGCCGGGGATGTTGAAGCACATGATCTCTTTCGCGCCGGAGTTGTCGGCGACGTTCAAGCGCGTCTGTGGCTGAATCACGACGTCTTCTCCTCGCTTGTCCCGTCAGCTTCCGCTTCTTCAGCGGCCTCCGGTTCCTCTGCTTCCGCCGCTGTTTCTTCGGCCTCAGCGACCGCAGGAGCATCGTCAGATTCAGCTTCCTCAACCACGTCTGCCTCATCCGCCGGTTTTTCTGCTTCCGCTTCTTCCTCCGGCTCCTCGGCAGGTTCCTCCTGCGATTCCTCTACCTCAGCAACGGTTGCCGGTTCTTCTGCTTCCGCCTCTTCCACCGGCTCCTCGGCAGGCTCTTCCTGCGATTCCTCTACCTCAGCAGCGGCAGCCTCTTCTTCTGCTTCCGCCTCTTCCACCGGCTCCTCGGCAGGTTCCTCTTGCGATTCCTCCACCTCGGCAACGGCAGCCTCTTCTTCAGCGTCCGCCTCTTCAGGGGTCTCCTCAGCAGGTTCCTCTTGCGATTCCTCTGCCTCGGCAACGACGGCTTCGTCTTCGGCCTCCGCTGCTGCCTCTGATTCCTCGGTCTCTGCGACCGCAGCCTCTTCGCCAGCGTCGGTTTCCTCTACTTCCGCTGCGGCAACCACTGTCGCCTCCAGCTCTTCCTCGACCTCAGCGGCCACTTCAACCTGCTGTGCCTCGGCGATCTCTTCACGGTGCAGCAGTTCCGCGACGCGCCAGCGCTTGGTGCGGGAGAGGGGCCTCGTCTCCATCAGACGGACGACGTCCCCTACCTTGAACTCGTTGCGCTCGTCGTGCGCCTTGAATTTCTTCACGTGCCGCACTGACTTGTGGTAGATGGGGTGGCGCACACGGCGCTCCACGACCACCACCACGGTCTTGTCCATCACGTCGCTGACCACGCGGCCGACGCGGCTCTTGCGGAGGGCAGCCCTTACGTTCATAGCCCACCTTCCATCAGGTCGCGTTCCCGCGCCACGGTCAGGATGTGCGCGAGGCGGCGCTTCGCGTTCTGCAACTCCGACGGATTCGAGAGTTGGCGCGTCGCCACCTTGAAGCGAAGGTTCATCAGTTCCAGGCGCGTGTTGAACTCCTCTTCTTTGAGGCGATCGTTAGACAGCGCCCGTACGGTTTCTATCTTGGCTCTCATGCTCTATCTCACCGCTAGCTCGTAACCAGCGGCTCCTCCCTGCTTACCATCCTTGTCTGTACCGGCATCTTCTGCGCCGCCCGAGCGAGCGCTTCCTTCGCGAGTTCCGCGGGCACACCGCCGACCTCGTACATAACGCGCCCCGGCTTCACCAGCGCGACCCAGGCGTCCACCGGACCCTTGCCGCCGCCCTGCCGCGTCTCCGCGGGCTTGCGGGTGATGGGCTTCGCCGGGAATACCCGTATCCACACCTTGCCGCCACGGCGGAGGTGACGAGTGATGGCGCGACGGCCTGCCTCTATCTGACGTGCCGTTATCCAGCCCGCGTCCAGCGTCTTCAGCCCGAAGTCGCCGAAGCGCACGGCACTCCCTCGCAGCGCCATGCCGCGCATGCGGCCGCGATGCTGCTTGCGGTACTTAGTTCTCTTCGGTTGAAGCATCTGCTTCTCCCTCGTTCTCAGCGTCCTCGGCGGCGCTTTCCGGAGCCGCCTCGGGAGTCTCCTCCGCAACCGCTTCCACGACCGCTACCGGCTCGCTTTCTTCGACGGCAGCCGGGGCTGCCTCTGCTTCAGCAACGGCGGTTGCAGTGCCCGATGCCTGCGCAGCGAGCGCCTCCTGGGCTGCGGCGACGATCTCCGCCGGGACCTCAGGCGCAGCGGGCTGGGCGCGTTCGGGCTCCTTGAGCACGTCGCCCCGGTATATCCACACCTTCACGCCGATCCGGCCCATGGTGGTGCTCGCCTCGGCCAGCCCGTAATCGATGTCGGCGCGCAGCGTGTGCAGCGGCACGCGGCCATCCATCACCTTCTCGCGCCGGGCGATCTCTGCGCCGCCCAGGCGTCCGGATACCATCACCTTGATCCCGCGAGCCCCCGCCTGCATGGAACGCATCACGGCCTGTCGCGTAGCGCGGCGGTACATCACGCGCCGCTCGAGCTGGTCTGCCACATTCCGCGCAACGAGGTACGCGTCCAACTCCGGCTGGCGTATCTCCAGCACGTTGAGCCGGACCCGCTTCCCTCCAGCGGCGCCTTCCACCAGCTTCCGAAGCTCGTCCACGCGCTGGCCGCCGCGACCGATGACGATGCCCGGACGCGCGGTGTGCACGTTGATCGTGATGTCCTGCGTGCTCCGTTCGATCTCGACTCGCGAGATGCCCGCCTCCGCATACTGCTTGCGGATGACTTCGCGGATGCGCCAATCCTCCACGACCTGCTCGGAGTACTGCTTGCCGTTACCCGCGAACCAGCGCGACTGCCAGCCCTTGATCACGCCAAGGCGGAAGCCTATGGGATGTGTTTTGTGTCCCACGCGCTCAGTCTCCCTGTTCGTCCACGACGATCGTGATGTGGCTCGCCTGCCTCGCGATGCGGCTCACGCGGCCCCGCGACCGTGCGCGGAACCGGCGTATCTTCACCGCCTGGTTCGCGAAAGCAGACACCACTACCAGCCTCGTCGGGTCCATCTGCTCGTTGTTCTCAGCGTTCGCCGCCGCCGACTTCAACAGCGACAGCACTTCCTCCGCCGTAGGCCCGGGTTGGAAGCGCAACTCGTTGAGCGCGGCCTGAACGGGACGCCCTTGCAGCGCGCGCAGCAATGGGCGCACCCGCTTGGGCGATATCCCAACCTGCCTGCCTGTTGCTCGCACCGGCATCGCCTACCGCCTCACCGAAGACTGACGCTCTGACTTGGAGATATGGCCGCGGAACGTCCGGGTCGGAGCGAACTCGCCCAGCTTGTGCCCAACCATGTTCTCCGTGATGAACACCGGGATGTGCCGACGCCCGTCGTGTACCGCGATCGTCATGCCAAGCATGTCCGGCATGATGGTCGAGGCGCGCGACCACGTCGTGATGACCACCTTCGTGCCCGAGTTCTGGGCGCGAGTGACCTTCTTCGCTAGTTTCGGGTGCACGTACGGCCCCTTCTTCACTGAGCGAGACATGATTTACCGCTTCCTCCTGTCGCGAACGATGAACACGTTCGTGTGCATGCGGCGGCGCGTCTTCGGACCCAGCGCGGGCTTGCCCCACGGCGTCTTCGGATGCGTCATCCCGATGCCTGCCCTGCCTTCGCCGCCGCCGTGCGGGTGATCGCTCGGGTTCATCGCGGTGCCGCGCGTGTGCGGACGCTTGCCGAGATGCCGGTTCCGCCCCGCCTTCCCCAGCGACGCGTTCTTGTGTTCGGCGTTGCCCACCTGGCCTATCGTCGCCTGGCACGTGCTCGGGACGCGCCGGATCTGGCCTGAGGGCAGCCGCAGCAACGCTGTCTCGTCGTCCCGTGCGAGCAGCTGCGCGCCGGTGCCGGCGCCCCGGCACATCTGGCCACCCTTGCCGGGCTGCAACTCGATGTTATGCACCATCGTGCCGGTAGGGATGTTCCTGAGCGGCATCGCGTTCCCTACGCGTATCTCTGCGTCCGGACCGGACATCAGGGAATCGCCTACCTTCACCCCGCCCGGAGCGAGGATGTAGCGCCGCGCCCCGTCCGCGTACAGCAACAGCGCGATGCGCGCGGAGCGGTTCGGGTCGTACTCGATGGACTCCACCTTGCTCGGGACACCCGGCTTGTTGCGCTTGAAGTCGATGTCGCGCCACGCGCGCTTCGCGCCGCCTCCGCGGTGCCGGACCGTCATCTTGCCGCGGACGTTCCTGCCTCCGCTCTTGTGGAGGCCCTTCGTCAGTGGCTTGTGCGGCGAACGCCGCGTCACCTCCGAGAAGTCGGGGCGCACCGCGGCGCGGACGCCGGGGCTCGTGGGGTTCAATCG
This sequence comes from Dehalococcoidia bacterium, assembly GCA_034428375.1. Classification (GTDB taxonomy): domain Bacteria; phylum Chloroflexota; class Dehalococcoidia; order Lucifugimonadales; family Australimonadaceae; genus Bin16. Next base: position 23,939 of record DAOUHT010000049.1, read on the forward strand.
CTTCAACGGCATCGTTACGCTCCCTCGAACAGCTGGATTGTGTCGCCGGGAGCGACGGTAACGATCGCCTTCTTCGTCGCCGGAGTCCGGAGCCAGCGCCCGTTGCGCAGACGCCGGTTCTCTCCCGCGGTGTGCACCATGTTCACGTTGGTAACCTTGACCTCGAAGGCCCGTTGCACCGCCTCGCGTACCTGTATCTTGTTCGCGGACGGCATCACTTCGAAGACGTACTTGTTCTGCTCCTGCAGCAAGGTCGACTTCTCCGTGATCAGCGGACGCTTCAATACCTGGAAGATATGCATCAGGCCGCCGCCTCCTGCGTCCGCACCCGGCGGGTGTCCGACCACATCTCATCCGTGCGCCGGACCGCGTCCGGGCTTATGAGCACTGCATCGTAACGAAGCAGGTCCAGCACATTCACGAGATCGGCGCGGATGGCCTTCACGCGGGGGATGTTCCTCACCGCGACTCCGGTCTGCGATTCCGCTCCCAGCACCACGAGCGCTGAGCCCTTCACCTCGAAGGCAGAAAGCACCCCTGCCATCGCCTTCGTCTTCTGTTCTATCGAGTCCAACCCCTCCACCACGAACAGCCGCTCCGCCGCCACCTTGCCCGACAGCGCCGTACGGATGGCCTGCCGGCGCATCTGCTTCGGCATGCGTTGCCGGTGCGAGCGCGAGGTCGGTCCGAAGGCCACACCGCCTCCGCGGTGGTGCGGAGACTTCCAGGAACCCTGCCGTGCGCGGCCCGTGCCCTTCTGGGAGAAAGGCTTACGGCCGGTGCCGTTCACCTGCCCACGCGTCAGAGTGTTGCTGGAGCCGCGCCGCTGGTTCGCACGGTGGTACACCAACGCCTGGTGCAGCAGTTCGGGGTTCTCCGAAGCGCCGAATACCACGTCGCTGACTTCCAGCGTGTCCGTGCCGTTCGCGCTCAGGTCATACAGAGGAAGTTGCATCAGGAACGCTCCTCCTCTTTGTCGGACTGTTCCGCATCCTCGGCCTCGGGCTCATCGGCAGGTGGTTCTTCGGCCTCAGCCGCTGGCTCGTCAGAAGGTGTTTCTTCTGCGTCGGCTACTGGCTCATCGGAAGACGCTTCCTCCGCCGACGCTTCGTCGACTTCGGCTGCGGGTTCCTCAACTTCTGCGACAGGTTCTTCCTGCGACACCTCCGCCGCTGGTTCCTCCACAGGAGCCTCTTCGGTCTCCGACTCAGGTTCGTCAGCGGAGGTCTCTTCTGCCTCGATTGCAGCTTCTTCTGGGGCAGCCTCTTCGGTTTGCTCTTCCTCTGCGGCGGCCTCTTCGACTTCTGCAGCCGGTGCCTCTGCAGCGGGTTCTTCAACCGCCGCTGCCGCCTCCTCCTGCACGGGCTCGGCGACCTCCGCAACCGCCTCCTCGGCCACTTCTTCCTCGACCTCGACAACCGGCTCCTCGGGGACGATGCGCTCTGCTATGGGCATGCCGTGTGCGTAGCGCACCATCACCGTGGTGTTGCGCGCGCCGGGGACAGCGCCCCGCACGAAGAGCAGGTTGCGCTCGGCGTCCACCTCGACCACCTTGAGCTTGCGGACGGTCTTGCGCTTGTTCCCCATGTGGCCGGGCATCTTCTTGCCCTTAAGCACACGGCCGGGGTACGTCCCCGCGCCGATGGAACCGACCGCTCTGCCACGGTCGCCCTGACCGTGGGTCTTCTGTCCGCCGCCGAAACCATGACGCCGCATGGCGCCCTGGAAGCCGCGGCCCTTGGTCGTCGAGACCACGTCGACGATGTCGTCGGCCTGGAACTGGTTGACTCGTAGCTCCTGGCCTACCTTGTAGGAAGCAACGTCGTCCGTGCCGAACTCGCGCAGGTGCCGTACCCGGGCGCCCGACGCTGCCAGATGCCCCGCTGCGGGTTTGGTCAGCTGCTTCACCGAGCCGTAACCGATTTGGACGGCTTCGTACCCGTCGCGCTCCTCGGTGCGGACCTGCGTGACGACGCACGGCCCGACTTCGATTACGGTGACGGGGATGACCCGCGCCTCTGAAGCAAAGAGGTGCGTCATCCCTATCTTCTTGCCTATCAGTCCTTCGATCATCGTTCCGCTACAACTTGATGGAGATGTCCACGCCGGCAGGCATCTGCAGGCGGGTCAGTGCGTCTATCGTCTTGGAGTTGGGGTCCAGGATGTCCACGAGCCGCTTGTGCGTCCGCAGTTCGAAGTGCTCGCGCGAGTCCTTGTCGATGTGGGGCGAGCGGATAACGCAGAACCGCTTGATCCGCGTTGGCAGGGGGACCGGTCCGGACACTGCCGCGCCCGTTCGCTCCGCCGCCTCCACGATCTGGCCGGACGACTGGTCGACCAGCTTGTGGTCGAACGCCCGCAGGATGATGCGGACCTTCTGTCCCGGCCCTGCTGGTTGGGCGCCTCGCACTCGTGCTGTCTGTTCAACCACGCTGCATTCTCCTACGCGCTCCGGGCCACGGCCTGCACGGTGGAGTCCGGCGCCTTCTCGTAACGCCCGAACTCCATCGAGTAATTCGCCCTGCCTTGCGTCACCGACCGCAGGTCCGTCGCGTAGCCGAACATCTCCACCAGCGGAGCGTCAGCCTCGAGCACCTGCGTGTCGCCCTGTCCTTCCATCGACTTGATCCTGCCTCTGCGGCTGTTCAGGTCTGCGAGCACTTCGCCCAGGTATTCACCCGGCGTTATGACCTGCAGTTCCATCACTGGCTCCAGCAACACGGGCGCCGCCTTGGACATCGCGTCCTTCATAGCCATGGACGCCGCGATCTTGAACGCCATCTCGGACGAGTCCACCGCGTGGAATGAGCCGTCCACAACGGCCACCTTCACGTCCATCACCGGGTAACCCGCGATGACGCCTGTGAGCAGCGCCTCTTCGGCGCCCTTGTTCACCGCCGGGATGTACTCCCGCGGGATCGCGCCTCCCACGATTCGGTTCTCGAAGCGGTAGCCGGAACCGGGTTCGCCGGGTTCGATCTCCAGCACGCAGTCGCCGAACTGGCCGCGACCGCCGGTCTGACGCACGAAACGCCCCTGCGCCTTCGACGCACGGGTAATCGCCTCGCGGTACGCCACCTGCGGACGCCCGATCGCTGCGTTCACGTGGAACTCACGCTTCAGGCGGTCGACCAGGATCTCCAGATGCAACTCGCCCATTCCGGACATCACCGTCTGGCCGGTCTCCTTGTCGTACCGGACACGGAACGTCGGGTCCTCTTCCGACAGCTTGATGAGCGAGTCCGTCAGCTTGTCCTGCTCAGCTCGCGTCGCTGGCTCAATGGCAACTGAGATGACAGGCTCGGCGAAGCGGATCGACTCCAGCCTGACGGGCTGTTTCTCGTCGCAGATCGTCTCGCCCGTGAACGTGTTCTTCAGACCCACCGCCGCGCCGATCTCGCCGACGGAGATGCTCTCCGCCTCCTCACGGTGGTTCGCATGCATGAACATGATGCGCCCCATCCGCTCGCGCACTCCCTTGATGGAGTTGTAGACGCTCGCTCCGGCCTTCATGGAGCCGGAGTACACCCGGAAGTAGACGAGCCGCCCCACGTAGGGGTCGGACACGACCTTGAACGCCAGCGCCGCGAACGGTTCGGAGGCGTCCGCCTTGCGCTCGACCTCGTCCTCGCTGTTGAGTGCCTTCCCGACCACCGCCGGAACGTCCAGCGGCGACGGCAGGTAGTCGAGCACTGCGTCCAGCACCAGCTGCACGCCCAGGCTCTGCAACGCCGAGCCACAGACGACCGGCACTGCATGATTGGCTATCGTCGCCCGCCGGAGAGCGGCCTTGATCTCCTCAGGAGAGGGCGTCTCGCCGGAGAGGAACTGTTCGAGCACGTGCTCGTCGTTCTCCGCGACCCGCTCGATCATCTCCTCGCGGACCTGGGCGGCTTGCTCCCGCAACTCAGGCGGAATCTCGCCCTCGCGTAGCTCGCCGGACGCGCCGCCGCGCTCGAAGAACCATGCCTTCTCTTCCACGAGGTCGATGACGCCGTGGAACTGATCCTCGGCGCCGATCGGGTACTGCACAGGAACCGGCACCGCTTTGAGCCGGTGCCGGATAGAGTCCATCGTCTTTTCGAAGTCTGCGCCGATGCGGTCCATCTTGTTCACAAAGCAGATGCGTGGCACTCCGTAGCGGTCGGCTTGACGCCAGACCGTCTCGGACTGCGGCTGCACTCCTGCGACCGCGTCGAACACAACAACGCCTCCGTCGAGTACACGGAGGCTTCGCTCCACTTCCGCCGTAAAGTCCACGTGACCCGGCGTGTCGATGATATTGATCTGATGGCCCTTCCACTCGGCACGCGTTGCGGCAGATGTGATCGTGATGCCGCGCTCACGCTCCTGGGCCATCCAGTCCATCACTGCCGTGCCTTCGTGCACCTCACCCAGCTTGTAGGTTCGGCCCGTGAAGAACAGCACCCGCTCGGTCACCGTCGTCTTGCCGGCGTCGATGTGGGCGATGAATCCGATGTTTCGGACTTTCTGAAGGTCAACAGTCATCTATGAGTTCCTACCAGCGGTAATGGACGAACGCCCGGTTCGCCTCGGCCATTCTGTGCATCTCTTCGCGGCGGCGGGCTGCCGCGCCCTGTCCCCGCGACGCGTCGATGATCTCGGCTGCGAGCCGCGAGCGCATCGGCTGCCCGGCGCGCGCACGCGCGAAGCGTATGAGCCAGCGCATCGCGAGCGCGTTCCGGCGCCGCTCCGGCACCTCAACGGGCACCTGGTACGTCGCGCCGCCCACCCGCCGGGGCTTCACCTCGACCGAAGGCGTGACGTTCCGCAGCGCCGTCTGGAAGACCTCCATCGCGTCGCGGTTCGTCTCCTGCGCCACCTGGTCGAGCGCCTTGTAGACGTTGCGCTGCGCAACCGTCTTCTTGCCGTTCAGCATGACCCGGTTGATGAAGCTGGCCAGTGTCACACTCCCGTAGCGGGGGTCCGCCACCGGCACGCGGCGCTCAGCACGTCGTCGACGAGACATCTATTCGCTTTCCTCCCCTGCCCCTTGGGGGCACTTGCGCCGGAGCGCAAACAACCCAGGACGCCGAGCCCGCAGATCGCACCAGCGAACCGCGTCCTAGCCAATTACGGATTGGAGAACGGGACCCTCCAGTGAACTTACTGGCGCTTGGTCCCGTACTTGCTCCGCCCCTGCTTCCGGCCGTTGACTCCCGTAGCGTCGAGCGCTCCACGGATGATGTGGTAGCGAACGCCCGGCAGGTCCTTCACACGGCCTCCGCGGATCAGGACGACGGAGTGCTCCTGCAGCGTGTGGCCCTCTCCCGGAATGTAGGCCGTAACCTCCATCCCGTTCGTCATGCGGACCCGGGCCACCTTCCGCAGAGCGGAGTTCGGCTTCTTCGGCGTAACCGTCCGCACCTGGACGCAGACCCCCAGCTTCTGCGGGCTGCCGTCTCCACGGTACACACGGTTGCGCAGGCTGTTCCGCACAAAACGGAGCGCAGGCGCCTTGGTCTTCTTCACCACGCGCTTGCGTCCATGACGCACCAACTGATTAGTGGTAGGCACTTGTGCGGTTCTCCCTGCGCTTTTCGTAAGCCTTGCAGCCGAATCCGTACCCATAAGGACACGAACGTGGGGATGCTACCGCAAGCTCACTCCTGTGTCAACCGCGTCCAAGCTCATCCCCAAGCAGGGCGCAGCCGTCCCCCGGCGCACGTATAATCCCCGCGACATGACCGACCTCAAGATCTACACCAAGTACGGCGACGAAGGCGAGACCGGCCTCCTCTACGGCGGACGCATCTCCAAGAGCGA
>DAOUHT010000050.1:0-22716 GCA_034428375.1 Dehalococcoidia bacterium
TGCCGGTTCAGCCGCTGGCCACGCGTGATGCGCTCTACGAACGCGAAGTACTCGGCGGGCGAGCCCAGACCGTAGATGCAGGAGACGGAGGCGACGATGAGCACGTCCCGCCGCGTCATGAGCGAGCGCGTCGCGGCGTGGCGGAGCTTGTCAATCTCGTCGTTGATGTCCGCTTCCTTCTCGATATACGTGTCGGTGGAGGGCACGTACGCCTCCGGCTGGTAGTAGTCGTAGTAGGAGACGAAGTACTCGACGGCGTTCTCCGGGAAGAAGTCGCGGAACTCCTGCGCCAGCTGGGCGGCGAGTGTCTTGTTGGGCGCGATGACGAGCGTCGGCTTCTGGACGGCCTCGACGGTCTTGGCCATGGTGTACGTCTTGCCGGAGCCGGTGACGCCGAGGAGCGTCTGGTGACGCATGCCCTTGCGGATGCCGTCCGCGAGCCGGTCGATGGCCTGCGGCTGGTCGCCGCGCGGCTCGAAGTCGGCAACGACCCTGAACGGCGTCCCTGTCTCGGTTGGGTGGAGCGTAGTCATGCTGCGTTTCCTTCACCCACTACTTTCGCCGACCGAGCCGTTGACGGCAACCGTTACCCCCAATGAGCGGCTGACACGCGAGGCAGCGACAGGTCTTGCGATCAAGATGCCGATATAGACGTCAACGTTACGAGTGAGCAAATGGGCATTTGACGCCTATATCGGCAAGGTCATGGACTGCTTCCCGCACCAAGGCGTCAAGATGGCGCGCATGGGTGTGTGCATCAGTGCGACCGTAGACCGCGCCATAGGACGGAGCGTGGGAGGGCGCTCGTTCAATATCCCAATCCAAGATCCGAACGTTACGAGTGCGTGCGTCATTCTGCCCTTGGTTCCTTGATCTGCAAGGCCGTGGCCTGCTTCCGCGTTCAAGAGCCCCAGGGCAGAACAAGAAGGGGGTGTGCAATCTTCCCGGCGCAGACGGAGTCCATAGCGGCGGCGGAAGTCATGGATGTTGTCTATGGGCGCTGCCAGTGCGACGGTCATCCATCCAGCGTACGCGGTCACGGAGCTACTGCGGAAGCGGCTGGTGTCAGGAATCCGGCCTCCAGACCCTCCCTTGTGGGAATGGGAACCGGGACTCCCGATACCCACTCCACAAGGGAGGCGAGGTTCCTGCCTCCGCAGGAACGACGAGACAGGAGCGCGCAGGCGCTGTTTCACAAGACGCTTGGGGTATCAGGCGTGGATGTCGCGGAGGGCGGCGTCGAGATCGGTGTGGCGGAAGGCGTAGCCCGAGGCGAGGGCGGCGGCTGGGAGGGTGCGGCGGCTGTTCAGCAGCTCGGTCGCAAACTCACCGAGCGCCAGCCGCAGCGCGAACGTGGGCGCGGGCGCGAACGCAGGACGGCGCAGGACACGCCCAAGTGCACTTGCGACCTCACGCTGGCGTGCGGGAGCAGGGGCGCAGACGTTCAGTGGCCCCTGCACGGCCTCGTTGTCCAGCGCGTGGAGGATGAGGCCGACCACGTCGTCGAGGTGCACCCACGGCCACCACTGCTGTCCCGACCCGGCGGGTCCGCCAAGGCCGAAGCGCGTCAGACGAGAGAGCGGCCCCAGGAAGCCTCCCTCCCGTCCAGCCACCATCCCCGTGCGGAGCAGGACGACGCGCACCCCGAAGGATGACGCCTCGGACGCTGCTGCCTCCCACCGCACGCAGACGCCGGAGAGGAAGCCCTCGCCCGGCGGCGCGTCCTCGGTCAGCTCCTCCTCGCCACGGTTGCCGTAGTAGCCGCAGGCGCTCGCGCTGATGAGGACACGGGGCGCAGTGCCCGCGCCTGCAGCATCCCGCATCCCCTGCGCGAGGTTCCGCGCGCCGGTCTCCCGCGTCTCGAGGATGGCGCGCTTCTTCTCTGCCGTCCAACGCCCCACGACGCTCTCGCCTATGAGGTTCACGACCGCGTCGACGCCTTCGAAGGCCTCGGGAGGCGGAGGGCCTGCCAACGGGTCCCAGGCATGCGTGTGCACCAGCCCCGGCAGCGCCATGCGCGCCCGCGTGGGATCGCGGGTGAGCGCGGCCCGCTGGTCGCCGCGTTCCATCAGCGCATGAACCAGCGCACGTCCCACGAATCCTGTCGCTCCGGTCAGTAGCACGCGCATGATCACGAACTCCCAGGCATCAGCTCATCCGGGTACGGGTGGAGGTACGTCTGCCCCGCTAGCCACTCAGGGCCGCCGGACCTGCGGACATGATGGCGCAACAGCGTGAGCGGGGCGGTGAACGGGGATTTCCCGGTGCGGTACCGCTCGATAGCGTCGGCCAGCTCTTCCCTGTCTCCGGCGTCGAGGGTCTGCTTCAGGAAGCCCGCAGCGTGTTGCAGCGCGTTCGTGTGCTTGCGCGTCGTGGTCAAGCGCTCTACAGCACGCATCAGCACGCGCCCGTACTCGTCAGTGATGACGTCCCAGTCGGCGCTGCCCGCCCGGGCGACGACGCGTCCGGCCTCGCGGTAGAGCGTCGGCGCATGCGCCATCAGCGTGAGCTTATGCGCCGTGTGGAAGGCGACCAGCGCCGATGGAGCGCGCGGCCCCTCCAGCAGCGCCGTCCAGCGCCGGTAGACGAATACACGCTCGATGAAGTTGTCGCGCAGGCGGGGATCGTGCAGCCTCCCCTGCTCCTCGACGGGGAGCAGCGGGAAACGCTGTGTGAGCGCCTCGGCGAAGAGGCCGCGCCCCGTGCGGACTGCGGGGCCGCCTTCCGCGGGGTAGACCTTCACGCGGAAGAGGCCGCAGCTGGGGGAGTTCTTCGTGAGCACGTATCCGTGCAGCCCCAGACCGGCCAACTCCTCGACGCGGCATGACGCCCACGAGCGCATCACATCTGTGTGGTCAGTGTCGGAACGCACTCCCCTCATGCGCAGCGTGCCGCTGCCGTCGTCAACGAGGCGTACCGGCGCGCGCGGCGTACCCATCCCCACTTCGGACTCCGGGCAGACGGGAGTCCACTCGACGTGCGGCGCGAGCGTCTGCGTGAGGAATTCGTTGCGCAGGTGTCCGCCGTCGTAGCGCAGCGGTTCGCCAAGCAGGCAGGCGCTGACGCCGATGCGGGGCTTGGAGGATGGTTTCCCCATACCTTCATGGTACTCCGTCCGCGGTAGGGCGGACCAGAAAGAGAACGGGGCGCTCCGTATGGAGCGCCCCGTCTACAAGAGACAGTGTAACCCTGGCCTGCCGCTACTGTTGCGGCTTCAGCAGGTCTTCCACCGAGCGCAGTCCGGGGTTGGCATCCGCCACGTACTGCGGGATCAGGAAAGCGCTCTGCCAAGCCACGCTTGCCAGGCTGTCGCCAATCTCAACAACCGTGCCCGCTGCGGTGGCTTCCGCCCACGCAGCCTGCTGATTCGGGAGCCAGATCTCCATCGTGACGTTGGTGTCACCGGCGGCCAGCGCCTGCATCAACGGGATCGTGGAGCCGGACACCGAATCGGTCGGGTAGCCGTAGCCAGCCTCGATGACGAGCCTCGCAACCGCGTTCTGCAGCAGTGCGGTGCTCCAGTTCAGGTCGGAGAAGATGATGGTCGGTTTGCTGTCATCGATCTCGACGGCAGCGCCGCCGGCGACCGCCGCCATCTTGCCCAGCGCCTCGGGCGCAACCCAGGCCGCCCACTCCTGCGACTGCGCCATCCACCAGGCAGCCACGTCCTCGTAGTCATCGCCCGTCTCGTCCAGGCGGCCGAGCAGCGCGTTCACGGCGTCGTCGCTCAGCGTCCACTTGCTGAGGAACTCGACCACGTCAGGCGCGGTCTCCTGCAGTTCGGTGCGCACCGCGATGAGCACGTCCGCGTCCGAGTATTCACACGCCTGCGTGATGTCCTCAGCATCTGTAACAGCCGACATGTGCTCCCAGCACTCCGCCGAGTAGGCCGGTTCCTCCAGGCGGTAGAAGCCACCGTACTCGTTGGTCAGCTTCGCCGGAAGCGTCTCCGGGCCCCAGTAGTAGAAGAGGATGTTCTCGCCCTTCTCGAACGCGCCTAGGATCTCCGCGTTCAACCCTTCGTAAGAACCGGGGTTGATGAGCGTGACCACCTCATCGAGTCCGTAGCCGTACACCTGCTTCTCGTTGACGACTTCGCACTCCCAACCGGGGATGCACGTCACCAGACCGGCCTTGTCCTCGCTGTCCGGCCGGACGAAGAGCTCCCAGTGGGCCGGCTTGACTTCCATGGCGATCGGGCCGCCGAGGGCATTCAGCACCGTGTCGGCCACGCCGGACCCGACCCAGTCGTGCCACTCATCTGAGGTGCGGAGCCAGTACTTGGCGACGTCGACGGGGTCTTCACCGGTGTCGGCATACCTGCCGAGCATGGCGAATATCCCCGTGTCACTCAGCGTGTACGCCTTGAAGAAATCAACGACATCGGGCGCCTTCTCGATGAGGTCTGTCCTCATCGCGATGACGACTTCGGCATCCGCGTACTCACACGCGAACTCCGTGTCCGCGGGGTTGTCATGCGTCGCCCCGATGTGCTCTTCGCACTCAGGCGTCGAGGCCGGTTCCTCCAAGCGGACGTAACCACCATATTCGCTCACCAGCTTGCCGATCAGCGCGGTGGGACCCCAGTAATAGAAGAGGACATCCTCTCCACGCTCAAAGGAGCTGAGGATCTCCGAGTTCAGTCCCTCGAACGAACCGGGGTTGACGAGTTCAACGTGGTCCGCGAGTCCATACCCGATGACCTGTTGCTCGTTCCGTATCTCACATTCCCATCCGGGGATGCACGTGATCAGCGCAGCCTTGTCTCCCGTTGCGGTCCGAGTAAAGAGCGCCTGGTACTCAGGGTTCTTGAGGTCCTCAACGGAACGCAGCCCGGGGTTGGCGTCCGCGGTGTACTTCGGAATGAGGAAGGCAGACTGCCAGGCAACCGAACTGAGGCTGTCGCCGATGCCTTCGATCGTTCCGTCAGCAACCGCCTTGTCCCAGGCTTCCTGCTGGTTCGGCAGCCAGATCTCCATGTTGACGTTCAGGTCGCCGCCAACGAGAGCCTGCATCAGCGGAAGCGTGCCACCGGCGACGGCGTCGGTCTCGTAGCCGTAGCCTTCTTCCAGGATGACGCGGGCCACCCAGTTCTGCAGGACGGCAGAACTCCAGTTCAGGTCGGCGAAGACCAGCGTCGGCTTCTCATCCGTCATCGCCGGCTCCTCGGTCGGAGCGGCGTCCGTCGCGGGGCGCGGCGTCGGCGTCGCGGTGGGGTCGTCCTCGCCGCACGCCGCCAGCACCATCGTCATCAGGGCAATGAGCCCCAATACCCACAGATATCTCATCGTCTCCATGCAGTAACCTCCTCCGTTTGTTAGTCGGGCCGCTCGTGCGTCGTTCGGCCGAGCGGCCTCTGCATGACCTTCCCTAATGACCGCCGGTGAGCGCCTGCTGCCGCTCCCTGGCGGCTGCCTGCGTGAGACGGTCGATGATGATGGCAAGCACCACGATGCCGACACCGCCGAAGAGCGCCTTGCCGGGCTCCAGGCGTCCGAGCGCGCGGTTGACGTCTTCGCCGAGTCCGCCTGCGCCCACGAGCGAAGCGATGACCACCATCGCGAGCGCCATCATGGTCGTCTGATTGATGCCGGCCATGATGGTCGGCACAGCCATGGGTATCTGCACCTTCCAGAGCAGTTGGCGCGGGGTGGTGCCGAACGAGCGCGCCGCCTCCACGACTCCGGGCGAGACCTGGCGGATGCCGAGGCTGGTGAGGCGTATGGCCGGGGGCACTGCGTAGATGACGGTGGCGAAGACCGCGGGGACGTTGCCGATGCCGAAGAACATCACCGCGGGCACGAGGTAGACGAAGCTCGGCATCGTCTGCATCGCGTCGAGCAGCGGGCGGAGCAAGGCATCGAGGGTGTCGCTGCGGGCGATGACGATGCCCATCGGTATCGCGATGCCGATGGAGATGGTCACTGCCACCACGATCAACGCAAGGGTCTCCATAGCGCTGCCCCAGAGCCCGAGCAATCCGAGGCCGACGAGCGTTGCTCCGGAGAATATGGCGATCCTCCGCCCCGCCAGGCGAATGCCGAGCAGCATGACGCCCATGATGAGAACCGGCCAGGGGATCCAGAGGAAGACTCTCTCCACCGCCAGCAGGAACTGCAACACTGCATTCGAGATCGTATCGAAGATGAAGGCGCCCTCACGAGTGGTCCAGAAGATCGCGGTGTCCACACACTCGGAAGTCGCCCGACCGAGATTGTCAGGGGTGGCCCCGTCGGAGCAGACGCTGCCGAGGCGTTCGCTGATCCCGAAGACGTTTTCCGGCGGTTCGAGGCCCGTGCCCCAGAGCCCCACGAAGATGATGGACACGACCAGCAGGACGGAGAACCCTCCCCCGTAGACGTAGCGGTCCGGCAGGGCGGCTATCCGCCGCCACAGGCTTCCGCCGCCGCCGTTTCCGGTTGGTGCCACTGCTGCCATAGCTGGTCTCCTAGTTCGCGTCGGCCCCGATGCCGATGGCGCTGGTAGCCGCGCTCTCCTCCGCCTCCGCAACGCTCTCACGCTCCATCATCTCGATGACCGCCCGAGGCGAGAGCTGACCGCGCAGCCTGCCATCCGCGTCGATGACAGGTTGGGCCCCGGACATGTGCCGCACGAGCGGCAGCGCCGCCGAAACCGACATCTCCTCCGACAGCGGCGTGACGTCATCCAGGAGCGCCTCAGTACACTCAGTACAGCCGTTCCGGTTCGCTTCTGCGAGGGCTGCGAAGCTCACAGCGCCTACGTAGGTCTCGTGCCTGTCCGCGACGAAGCCGGCCACCTCTCCCATCTCGCCGAGGGCTTCCATCGCCTCCTTCGGCGACATGTCCATCCTGAGCTTCACCTGCACGGGCTCGAGCAGCGTGCGAAGCGTAACCACCGAGGACTTGCGCACGTCCCGTACGAATTCGGAGACGTAGTCGTCGGCGGGATGGGCAAGGATCTCCTCGCCCGTTCCCATCTGAATGACCGCTCCGTCGCGCATGATGACGATGTGGTCGCCGAGTTTCAGCGCCTCGCTCAGGTCGTGCGTAATGAAGATGATCGTCTTGTGCATCTGCTGCTGCAGGCGGAGCAGTTCGTTCTGCATGTCCCGCCGGATGAGTGGGTCGAGCCCGCTGAAGGGCTCGTCCATGAGCATGACGTCCGGGTCCGCGGCCAGCGCACGGGCAAGCCCCACGCGCTGCTGCATGCCGCCGCTCAGGGTATTCGGGCGATAGCGCTCCCACCCGGTCAGTCCGACGAGGTCCAGCACCTCGTGCGCGCGTTCCATCCGCTCATCCCTGTCTATGCCCCTTATCTCCAGGCCCCAGGCGGCATTCTCTTCCACCGTCCGGTGGGGAAGCAGCCCGAAGTGCTGAAACACCATGGCCGTCTTGGTGCGGCGGTATTCGATCAGTTCTTCCTCGGAATACTGGAGGATGTCCTCCCCGTCCACCTCGATGGAGCCGAACGTCGGTTCGATCAGGCGTAGCAGTGTCCTCACCAAGGTGGACTTGCCGCTGCCTGAGAGCCCCATCACCACGAACGTCTCCCCCGATTGAACGTCGAAGTTGACGTCGCGCAGGCCGATGACCCAGCCGGAATCCTCGCGGAGTTCCGCCTTGGTGCTCTGCTGCACCTCGTCCGTCAGTACAGTCGGCACACCGGAGCCGAATATCTTCCACAGGCCCCTGACGCTGACTTTCGGTTGTGTGCCGTCGGCTGTGCCGTTCCTGCTTACCGCCATAGCCCAACCTCAACTGACCCTGTACCTGCGCGGCGCACGGTTCGGTCAGATTCGCTCGGTGGAGGAGGAAAAAGTGAATGGCGAGGTACGCTAATCTGGACGCGTGCGCTCGAATGATTCAGAGGGCTGGTCGGCCTATAAACCCGCGCGCCACACGGAGCGGGCACCCTCTTTGCCGCTGTTCGAGCCTACCCTAGCCACTGGAGCATAGGGTGTCAACGCGCGGATTCCGCTAGCCTTGCGCCGTATTCCGTCGGATTCCCGTCATCTGCGATATCGTGCAGCATACAGCCTCGAAACCGCCTGACCGGGGCTGTGGGCTAGGTCATCACGGGGTTGCGCCAGGCTGTAGGGTCTGCCGCAGCGGACTACCCTACCTTGGCCGCAAGATGTCCGTTTTCGTCACCATCGCATCGGCCTACGGCCCGTTCCGTGCAATTCGGTACTCGTCGTCAGGATTCAGAAGGCTCTTCTGAGGGTTCAGACGGCAATTCTGCATCCTGCAACGCCGGTCTTGCTTCCCGCTCTCGATTGGGGAGGAAGCGCGCGGCATCGGGCACCAGAGCCCCCAGGATCGCCAGCGCGCTCTGCGTCCAGCCGTTCACCGGGCGCAGGCAGATGTACTCCGATGTCACTTCCAGGTCGGCGATCAGTTCAAACTCGCCTCCCGCCGGGTGGTGTCCCAGCGGCACGACCGTCTTGTCGCCTTCCTTGCGAGTCTCGCCGTAGGTGAAGCCTTCCCGGCTGGCAACGCGCTCCAGTGCCGGCTTGGACGCTTTCCCCAGCAGGAAGGGCAACTTGAGCAAGAACAGAATGGGACGCAGCAGTACTCCCAGCATCACAACCTCCAGCGGCGCAGTGCGAGCGCCGGGTGCGGGCCTACATCAGCATTATACTGATTAGAGAGCACCCTAGCGGCTACCGCGAAACGAGGTCCTATGACCGCCACTGCTGCAATCCTGCCCACCGTGCGAGCGGACGGCCTCTGGAAGCGGTTCGGCAGCCACGTCGCCGTACGGGACGTGAGCCTCTCCCTCGGTCCCGGAGAAGTCGTCGGGCTGGTCGGGCCCAACGGCGCAGGGAAGACCACCACCATCCGGATGCTGCTGGACATCCTCCGTCCCGATGAGGGTTCGGTCTCCGTGTTCGGCGCGCCGATCGGCCAGGAGGCCCAGTCGCGCATCGGCTATCTGCCGGAAGAGCGCGGCCTCTACCGAAGCCTCCGCGTCATCCCCAACATGCTCTACCTCGCCGAACTAAAAGGGATGGAGCGAGAGAGCGCGCTCCGGCGCGCCGATGAGCTGTTCGCACTCCTCGGCCTGGAGCCGCACCGCGGGAAGAAGATCAGCGAACTGAGCCGGGGCCTCGGACAACTCGTGCAGTTCGCCGCAACCATCCTGCACGGACCCGACTTCATCGTCCTGGATGAACCGTTCTCCGGGCTGGATCCTGTGAATGTGCGCGTGATGAAAGACGCCGTCTCCCGCCTGCGGAACGAGGGCGCGGCCATTATGTTCTCCACCCATCAGATGACGGACGTCGAGGAGCTGTGCGACCGCGTCATCATGATCGACGACGGCGCCGTCGTGCTGGACGGCCCACTCACCGACATCAAGCGACGGTTCGCGGGGAACGACCTGTTCGTCGCGACCGACGTGGACCCGCAGGGCGCGGACGGCGTGCTCGTATCGCGGCGCGACGGCCCGGGCTACGCGCTGCGCCTCGCCGAGGGCAGCGCCCCGGAGGACGTGCTGCGGTCGCTCCTGGAGCGCGGCGCGAAGATCGACCGCTTCGAGCTGGCGACACCCAGCCTGGAGGAGATTTTCCTGCGCGTGGTGCAACGCGACCGGATGGAAGAGGCGCGCGATGCGGAGTAAGACGTGGCTCGTCGCGCGGCACGAGTTCGCCGTGACCATCGGGCGTCTCGGCTTCCGCATTTTCGCCGCCGCGGTGCCGGTGCTCGCGCTGCTGGCGCTCATCGGCATCGGGGTCTTCGACGCGGTGCGCGGAGGGGATGAGCCGTCCGGCAGCGCGAGGGAACCGTCCGTCGAGGTGACACGTGTGGGCTACGTCGACTTCAGCGCCGGCGAGGACGGCCAGCCCCTGTTCACGTCGTTCCACGAGCAGGACGGCGTCTCGTTCGCGCCCTACGCGGACGAGGACGCCGGAAGCTCCGCATTACAGACGGGAGAGATCGACGCTCTCTACGTGTTCCCTCGCGATTTCCTGGAGACCGGTTCGGTCGTGCGGATACGCATGGAGGACGGCGGCGGGGGCGCGGGCGCCGACGAGTTGCGCCGGTTCGTGCTGAGCAATCTGGTCGCAGAGGAGGTCAGCGAGCAGCAGTTGGAGCGCGTCATCAAGCCGAACTCGGTCTCCACGGTCGAACTGTCCGAGTCCGGCGCGCCCGTGGAGCAAGACGAGTTCGACGGCGGAGAGTTCCTGTTCTCGTTCGGCGCGGGGATGCTTCTGCTGGTCTCGGTGCTGACCGCCGCCGGGTACCTGCTGCAGGGGCTGAGCGAGGAGAAGGAGAACCGCATCATGGAGGTGCTGCTCTCGTCGCTCAAACCGGAGCAGTTGATGTTCGGCAAGCTGGTCGGACTCGGCGGGGCGGGGCTGCTGCAGATGGCCGTCTGGACGGCATCGCTCGTCGCCTTCCTGCTGGCGCTGGGCCGTATCGTGGACTTGCCCGTGGAGTTGAGCGCGCCGTCCGTTGAGACGCTCGGCGTCGCGCTGGCGTACTTCCTGCTGGGCTACGCATTGCTGGGCACGGTGCAGGCAGCGCTTGGCGTCGTCACCACGAACCAGAAAGAGGCGAACAACATCGCGGTGTTCGTCGTCCTCCCCGCCGTGTCGCCGATGTGGTTCCTCGCGGTGCTAATCGAGCACCCGGACGGCGTCCTCGCGCAGGTGCTGAGCTACGTGCCGTTCACCGCCCCGCTGACCGGACTGATCCGGTTCGGGACAGGTGGAACAGGCCTGGGAGAGGTCGCGCTGAGCCTCGGCGTACTTGCGGCGTTCGCGGTGCTGGCCGTGTTACTCACGGCGCGCCTCTTCCGCGCCTACCTGCTCATGTACGGGCAGCGCCCGGGCGTGCGGCACATCCTCCGAACGCTGTGGAGCGGCTGAGCCCTAACGGGCGGCGGCTTCCTCGAAAGTGAACCGGTTGTTGCCCAACCCCACGCGCTCGGAGAGGAAGCGCTTGCCGTCCAGCGGCGCCATCAGGTCTACGTAGATCTCCAGCCGGTTGCCGTCCGGGTCGTTGAAGTAGACGCTCTTCGTCATGCCGTGGTCGGTCAGACTCGCAATCTCGACGCCGTTGTCCAGCAGCCGCTGGTGCAGCTCCTGCAACTCCGGCATGCCGCCATCCACGACCAGCGCGACGTGCCCCAGGCCCACGTTCCCACGCGTCTGCTCTCCCTGCACGCTGAACAGCCCGATGTCGTGATGCTGGGTGCCGAACGACATGAACGCCGCCCCTTCCGTACGCCGGACAGT
Source organism: Dehalococcoidia bacterium (assembly GCA_034428375.1). GTDB lineage: Bacteria > Chloroflexota > Dehalococcoidia > Lucifugimonadales > Australimonadaceae > Bin16. Next base: position 11,225 of record DAOUHT010000050.1, read on the forward strand.
CTCCATGCCGAGCGCGTCGCGGTAGAACGCCTCCGCCGCTTCGACATCGGTAACTCGCAGGACCACGTGGCCGACTCTTCCTATCCTTGCCATATCGCCCTCCTCTCGACCTTCACGTTGTCCCTAGTGTAAACCTCTCTGTCCACCAGCGCGCCCCTTGACCGCAGCGCGGGGCGCTCGTACCTTTGCCGCGTCTTATCAGGAGGAAGGAGAAAGGCGCAATGACCACTGCTGAGAAGATGAAACTGGAGATATCAGTCGGTTACGCCTCGATGACGTACGAGATCGTGCGCCCCCTGATGGAAGGGCGCGTGCAGATCGAGGGCGTCGAACTCGAGCCGGTGGAGGAGTTGGGCCCCACGCCGACGGGCGACTCCCGTATGAAGACCGGCGACTTCGGCCTGTGCGACCTCAACATGGGCTACTGGCTCGCCGCCATAGACCAGGGATGGGACATCACCGGCCTGCCCATCTTCGTGAAGCGCAAGAGCGCGCACTGGTACATGGTCGTCCGGAACGACCGCGGCATCGGCGGACCGAAGGACCTGGAGGGCAAGCGCATCGCCACACGCTCCTTCCGTTCCGCGATCGTCACGTGGTGCCGGGGACTGCTCAAGAACCGCCACGGCGTCGACACCTCCACCTTCAAGTGGCTCGTCACCGACGCCGAGGACTACTTCCCCATCTACGACAAGTCCGCGGTCGTGGAGACGGTGCAGGACGGCAAGGTGAGCGTGAAGGACCACCTCCAGCGCCTGCTGGACGGGGAGGTGGACGCCTTCCTCGGCGACATCTCCGACCCCGAGCTGTTCGGCTGGGTCGCCAGCGACTCCCGCATCCGCCGCCTTTTCCCGGACTACATGGATGAGGATCTGCGGCTCTGGCGGGACGAGAGCATCTTCACGCCCGTGCACATGATGGTGCTGAGCGGCAAGCTCGACCGCGAGGACCCCACACTCGCCCCGCGCATCTACGACGCGTTCGAGCGCTCCAAGGCCACGGCATACTTCGACCTGCTGCGCGACCGGGGCAGCTTCTCCGTCATCTACCTGCGCGAGTACGTGGAGGAGCAGTTCAAAAAGTGGGGCGACCCGTTCGTCTACGGCATTGAGGCGAACCGGCGGATGCTCGACTGGTACATCGACATCAGCCACGAGCAGGGCATCATGGCCAAGCGTTACGGCCTCGACGAGGTGTTCTCGAAGAACATTCTCGATACCTAGTCACGCCTGCTCTGCCATCCGCTCGTTGCCCGGCACGGCTCGCACGCTCTACCATGGTCCTGTACACCGGTGAGTGTACGGGCCATCCGCTGGGGGCGAGGCGCTGCCACTCCCGCGTGGCTCAAAATGGCTCAAAATGGCTCACTTTTTCGATAGCGCCTCTCCCGGCAACCCGCAACCACGCGTGCGCCTGCACGCCAGATCGCCACAGCCACAGCGCCCTGCACGCGCTCTGCGTTCCGTTGCCGTGCCATTGCTTGCCTTGTTGGCCGCGGCCGCGCTCATCGTGCTCACACCGTCGCCCGCTCCGGCGAACTTCACCGAGGGCAGGCTCAGCATCGGCTCCGGCAGCAGCGCGCTCGTCGTGGCCGTCTTCGCCGATACCTTCGACGCACAGGACGGCGTCGCCTCGGGTGTGGCGTCGAGCGGCGTGATAACCGCAGGCGACGCCGCCTACATCGCCAACGGCGCAGACCCGCGCAACACCTTCTCCGGGAGCAGCCTCTACGTCTCCAATCAGGCCGACGCCTTCAACACCTTGCTCATCACCGCCACCGTCGCAGGCGTTGAAGACGGCGCGTGTGCGGAGGCGACCGTCTTCAACAAGGGCTCCCGCGAGTCCGTCACCGTCCTGCTCGCGCCCACGAGTGAGTCCCCGGTCGACGGGGCGCGCACGTACCAGGGCATCGTCGAGCTGGCCGAAAGAGACACGGAGAACGCCGACGGCCCCGCCTGCGACGCCTACACCGCGGGCACGGACGCTATCGGCGTGCTGCGGTCGGTGGACCGCGACAGTCTCGCCATCAACGTGCGAGGCGTGTCCTCGTCCATCGAACTGGTCGTGGACGGCGAGGGGCCTGAGGTCAGCGTCTTCCACCCCCAACCTGACAGCTACCTCCGCTCGGTGGTCGTGAACTTCTCGTTCGAGGTGCGCGACGACGGAGCGGGGCTCCGCCATGACGGAGAGTTCGAAGCCTCGGGCGACGGCGACCCACGCCCGGTGAACGCGGACGGCGACCAGTTGACGTCGAACGAGCCGCGCTCCACGGCGGACGGAGGCGCAGCGGACATCCATGCCTTCCTCAGCCGCGAGGGCGGAGACGCCGCCGACATCACGCCCTACGGAACGAGCCGCTGGAAGGTCATCGAGACTGGCGCTGCCTACGCCCTCTCGGTCGACGTAAACGTCGGGGGCAGCGGAACGTTTAACCTCGAGTTCGAGGCCACCGACCGCACTGGCAACACGACGCTCGTTGACGCCGCGGATGCCGCTGTCCCTCCTCCGGGCTCCACTCCCACTCCGACGCCGGACAGCAGTACGCCAACCCCTACCCCCATACCGCTCCCCACACCGGAACCAACGGCAACGCCGACGCCCACCCCAACAGCAACGCCAACCCCCACCCCGACACCAACACCTACCCCGGACCCGCTGTCCGGCTTCATCACCTGGCTGGAAGCCTGGATACAGGCATGGCAGACGTGGCTGGAGCGACTGCAGGAGAGGTTCTTCCGGTAACGTCGCCAACGCACAACGCTTGTGAGTGAACCCGCACGCATAAACGTGCGGGTTCAGAGCAACGCTCTGATAGAATGGTCGTGTATATGTTCCGAAGTCTCGTATCACGCTTCATCAAGAAGCCTGGCGCGCCCCCTGAGAGCGAGCCGTCTGCGCCCACAACAGACCCCGATAGCGGACGCAGGCCTCGACGGCGCAAGCCGCCGAAAGCGGCGGACACTCCCGAGCAGCGCCCAGCCGCACGGCAGCCTCAGCGCGCCGCTGCGCTCGCCGAGCCCTCCTCCGATGCCACATCCGACAAGTCCCGCCGCCGCCGTGGCGGCAAAGGACGGCGCAGCGAAGGCGACGCGCCAGCACCGGAACGCAGGCGCGGGCCCGCCCCTCCCCCACAGGAGCCGTCGCCCCGCGAACTGCCGTTCGGCCCCGTGCTCGTCTCCGCGCCCATCAAGCGCGCGCTGGACGAGATGCGTTACGAGTCCCCCACGCCCATCCAGGAGCTCGTCATCGAGCCGCTGTTGAACGGCGAGGACGTCGTGGGGCAGGCGCAGACCGGCACCGGCAAGACCGCCGGGTTCGGCATCCCCATCGCTGAACTGGTGGACGCGCGCGAGCCGTTCGTGCAGGCGATCGTCCTCGTTCCGACGCGCGAATTGGCGCGGCAGGTTACCGATGAAGTCACGGAGATCTGCCGGTACCGCGGCACGCAGGTCGTGCCCGTCTACGGCGGAGCGCGGCTCGGACCGCAGATAACGGCCCTGCAGGGCGGCGCGCAAGTGGTGGTTGGGACGCCCGGGCGCGTGATCGACCTGCTGGACCGCGGGGTGCTCCGTCTGGACCGTGCACGGATGGTGGTGCTGGACGAGGCAGACCAGATGCTGGACATCGGCTTCCTGCCGGACGTGCGCCGCATCCTGCGCTCCACGCCGCGCTCGCGGCAGACGGCGCTGTTCACCGCAACCATCCCCACCATGATCAAGCGGCTCATCTATTCCTACCTCAAAGAACCGCAGACGTTCCGCGTCGGCCAGGAATCGGAGCCGGTGGAGCAGGTAACGCAGCGCTACTGCGAGGTCGCCAGCCGCGACAAGCTGACCGCGCTCCTGAACGTGCTCGACGAGGAAGAGCAGACGCTCGTGTTCCGCCGTACGCAGGACGACGTGGACTGGCTCGTGCGGACGCTCGAACGACGCAAGGTGAAGGCTGCGGCCATCCACGGCGGGCTGCCCCAGGGAGAGCGCAACGCGGTGATGCAGCAGTTCCGCAGCGGCGCGCTCAAGCTGCTCGTCTCCACCAACCTCACCTCGCGCGGCATCGACGTGCCCAGCGTCGAGAACGTCATCAACTACGACATCCCGGAGACCGTCGAGGAGTACGTGCACCGGATCGGGCGCACCGCACGGATGGGACGCGAGGGCACCGCTCTTACGTTCGTAAGCGAATGGGACCTGGACTTCTTCGACGCCATCAAGGCGCACGTGGGCGACGACCTCCAACCGCTCGAACTGGGGCTGTACAAGCACCAGGAAGCGAGCGCGTAGGCGGGTCTGATGCGCGCGACTGATTTCCTCTCACGCACCTTAAGACAGGACCCCAGCGAGGCGGAGACGGTGAGCCACCGGCTCATGCTCCGCGCAGGCATGATGCTGCAGGCCGCCGCCGGGGTGTACTCCTACCTCCCGCTGGCGCTGCGCTCCATCCAGAAGATCGAACGCATCGTCAGGGAGGAGATGAACGCGGCGGGCGGGCAGGAAGTGCTCATGCCCACGCTGCAGACCCTCGAAACGTGGGAGCAGTCGGGGCGTGCCGCAGCGTTCGGGGGCAACCTCTTCCGCCTCTTCGACCGGCGCGAACGCCCGCTGGTGCTCGCTCCGACGCACGAGGAGGTCGTGACGGCCATCGCGGGGGCGCACGTCGAGTCTTACAGGGACCTGCCGCTCACCATCTACCAGATACAGACGAAGTTCCGTGACGAGCCACGACCCCGCGCAGGGCTGCTTCGCGGGCGTGAGTTCACCATGAAGGACGCCTACTCCTTCGACACCGATCAAGAGGGATTGGACGTCACCTACCAGCGGATGCGCGTGGCGTATCGCAACATCTTCCGCCGCTGCGGACTGCCGACGATTGAGGTCGAGGCCGACAGCGGCGCCATCGGCGGCAAGGACTCGCACGAGTTCATCATGCCTGCGCCGAGCGGCGAGGACGTCATCCTCTACTGCGAGGAGTCCGGCTACGCCGCGAACGTCGAGCGCGCAACGTCGGTCATCGCCCCGGCGCAGGAAGACGAGCCGCGCCCGCTGGAACTCGTGGATACGCCCGGCATCACCACCATCGCGGACCTCGCGGTCTATCTCGACATCACGGAGTCGCAGACGCTCAAGGCCGTCTTCTACCAGGCGGACGCGGAGACTGTGCTCGTGACGATACGGGGCGACATCGAGGTCAACGAGGTGAAGCTGAAGAACCACCTCCACTGCATCGACCTGCGCCTGGCCAACGCCAAGGAGGTCGATGCAGCGGGGCTGACGCCGGGCTCGACCTCGCCCATCGGGCTCTCGGGCATCCGGCGCATCGCGGACAACTCCATCATGCAGGGCACGAACTTCGCTGCGGGTGCGAACCAGCCGGACAAGCACTACCAGAACGTGAACTACCCCCGCGACTTCCAGATCGACGAGACGGTGGACATCGCGACCGCACGCGAGGGTGACGGCAGCCCGGACGGCCGGGGCACGCTCAAGGCGGTGCGCGGCATCGAGGTGGGGCACGTCTTCAAGCTCGGAACGTTCTTCACGACTACGCTCGGCGTCGACTACCTGGACGAGAGCGGCACGCTCAAACCGCCGGTGATGGGCTGCTACGGTATCGGCGTCACGCGAGTGCTCGCCGCCGCCATCGAGCAGAACCACGACGACAAGGGCATCATCTTCCCCGCGCCCATCGCCCCGTTCCAGGCGCACCTCCTTGCGCTCAACGCATCCGACCTTGACGTGATCGCCGCCGCCGACGCCCTGTACGAGGAGCTCACCTCGGCAGGCTGCGAGGTGCTGTACGACGACCGCACCGAGTCGGCAGGCGTGAAGTTCAACGACGCCGACCTCCTCGGCTTGCCCGTTCGCATCGTCATCAGCCCGCGCAACCTCAAGCAGGGCGTCGTCGAGATCAAGCGCCGCCGTGCGGACGAAGCCTCGCAGGTCCCTGCGGACGGCGTCGTGCCAGCGGTGCGTGAATTACTCGCACTCGACGAACTGTAGGCGCTCCCGCGCCACCTCGCGTCCCTCCCCGATTGAGCGCCTCTCTCGTACGCCGTATACTGATGCGGGAGGTACGACATGAGTACCAACGGGACAGACAACGGCAAAGAGACCAGCACGTTCCTGGTGAAGGCGGGCCTTGCGCAGATGCTCAAGGGCGGCGTCATCATGGATGTGGTGACCGACGAGCAGGCGAAGATAGCCGAGGACGCTGGCGCGTGCTCCGTCATGGCGCTGGAGCGCGTCCCCGCCGACATCCGGGCGGACGGCGGCGTCGCCCGCATGTCTGACCCCGCGATGATCGAGGCGATCATGCGTGCGGTGACCATCCCGGTCATGGCGAAGGTCCGCATCGGCCACTTCGTCGAAGCGAAGATACTCGAGGCTATCGGCATCGACTACATCGACGAGTCCGAGGTGCTGACGCCCGCGGACGAGGAGCACCACGTCTGGAAGCACGACTTCAAGGTGCCGTTCGTCTGCGGCTGTCGCGACCTCGGCGAGGCGCTGCGCCGTATCGGCGAGGGCGCCGCGATGATCCGCACGAAGGGCGAGGCCGGCACCGGCGACGTGGTCGAGGCTGTCCGCCACATGCGGACGGTGATGAAGCAGATACGCCGCGTGCAGTTGATGGGCGACGACGAGCTCACCGCATACGCGAAGGAGATCGGCGCATCGCTCGACCTGCTGCGTGAGACGAAGCGTCTCGGACGGCTCCCTGTGGTGAACTTCGCCGCAGGCGGCGTCGCCACTCCCGCGGACGCCGCGCTGATGATGCACCTCGGCGCCGACGGCGTGTTCGTGGGCTCCGGCATCTTCAAGTCCGGCGACCCCTCGGAGCGGGGCAAGGCCATCGTCAAGGCCGTCACCCACTACGACGACCCTGAGGCTATCGCGGAGGCATCCAAGGGCCTCGGCGAGCCGATGGTCGGTATCAGCGCGCGCTCCCTCGCTCCTGGTCAGGAGCTCGCGACCCGGGGCTGGTAGGCCGAACTCCACGACGAGGTGACCGCAACGGCAACCGTCGGCGTACTTGCGCTCCAAGGCGATTTCCAGGAGCACTGCACAGCGCTCCGAGGTCTGGGTGTGTCTGCTGTCGAGGTGCGCAGGACCGACGAACTCGACGCCGTAGACGCGCTCATCATCCCCGGCGGGGAGAGCACCTCCATGGCGAAGCTGATGGACGCCTACGGGATGCGCGCGCCGCTGCAGGCCTTTCCCCGCAGCGGGCGTCCCCTCTGGGGCACCTGCGCCGGCCTCATCCTCATGGCCTCCCGCCTGGAGGAAGACCGTCCGGAGCCGCTGGGGCTGATGGACGCCACCGTTCGGCGGAATGGGTTCGGCAGGCAGATAGACTCGTTCGAGACGGAACTGGCGATCGCTGGCATCCCCGGCGGCCTCGTGCACGCCGTCTTCATCCGCGCTCCGGTCATCGTGGAGACCGGCCCCGGCGTCGAGACCCTCGCTGCGCTTGCGGACGACACCCCCGTCGTCGTGCGTCAGGGCAACCTGCTGGCCTCGGCCTTCCACCCCGAGTTGACCGGGGATGCCCGGATGCACCGCTACTTCCTGGAGATGCTTCCGGTGGGTGTTGTTCCATGATCCGCCGGTTCCGTATGACCGACGCGCCTTGTCAACTGCTGCAGGGCCGCCTGAACAGCAGGGACCTCGTTTACACACGGGCGTCGCTCGGACGCGGAACCAAGAAGCTCACGAGAGTGGCGGCGGCCTGCTACAGCATGTCCAACGGTCCCGGCCGCAAGGTGCTCGGCTCATTCGAGAACGGTTGGCTGGAAGCCCTCGTCATCACGCAGACGCGGAAGGCGGCTACGGTTTGGGAGGTCTCCGGTTGCTTCTCTTCCGCCAAGGGATACTCCCAGTTGGACGAACTGCTGCTGGCAGCAGCGTCGGCGGTAGGAGAGTCGGGCGCGGAGCGCATGTTCCTACGCTGCGCGGCCAAGGGTCCTGCTTGCGGCCCCGCCCAGCGGGCAGGCTTCCATTACGCCTACTCAGAGGAACTGCTCGTTGGCCGGCTGCGGGCTGCGCAGGGTACACCGATGCACCTCCGCCCCGTACGCGACGGCGACACCCACGACGTGTTCCGCCTGCAGATGGCCACTGCTCCCATCGCCGCCAGGCCCGCCATCGGTTTGACCCTCAGGGAATGGGAAGCATCCAGAGAGCTCTCGCCTGGGAGGACCAGGGAGTACGTATGCGATACTGAACGCGGGCTCAGCGCGTGGGCACGTCTGGACACCACGAGCGATTCCATCACCGTGGAGGCAACTCTGCACCCTGACCTGCCCGGACTTGCACCGATGTTGGTGGAGGGCATCGCACGAGTTGTGGGCCGCGACTCTCCGGCCCGCTGGATCGTTCCGATATACCAGCCATACCTCGCAACCGCGCTCACGGGCCGTGGCTGGCAATCGGACAGCACCTACGAAGTCTCGGTCAAGCCGGTCGCACGACAAGTGCACCAGCCGTTCATGACACCTGTACAGGCTTAAGCAGTTCATATGACGACATCCACACACACAACACCCGAAACAACCGAAAGGGAACGGCGGGACCTCTTCGACGTGCTGCCTCCCTCGATCCGCAAAGCGATCGAGGGCCAGCCTGACCCTGAGGACCTGCTCGAAGTCGTGCTCGACCTCGGTCGGCCGCCGCAGGCCCGGTTCGCCGGCAGAGACATCCACCTGGGCTGCGCCGACGTCTCTCGCGAGGACCTGGACCACGTCACAGCGCGCGTCGGCGATTTCGGCGACGACAACCGCGCAGGCATCGAACGCACGCTGCACCGGATATCCGCCATCCGCAACCGGCGCGGCGAGGTGATCGGCCTGACGTGCCGCGTGGGGCGTGCGGTGCACGGGAGCGCCCGCGTCATCGAAGACCTCGCCCTCTCCGGCAAGAGCATCCTCCTTGTCGGAAGGCCTGGCGTCGGCAAGACCACCATCCTGCGGGAACTCGCCCGTGTGCTGGCAGACGCGAGCAAGCGCGTCATCATCGTCGACACGTCCAACGAGATCGCGGGCGACGGCGACATCCCGCACCCCGCCATCGGCAAGGCACGCCGGATGCAGGTGGCAACGCCGTCACGTCAGCACTCAGTGATGATCGAGGCCGTGGAGAACCACATGCCGCAGGTCATCATCGTGGACGAGATGGGCACCGAACTCGAGGCCATCGCCGCGCGGACCATCGCCGAGCGGGGCGTGCAGCTCGTCGCGACAGCACACGGCAATACGCTGGAGAACCTCCTCGTCAACCCGACGCTCTCCGACCTCGTCGGAGGAGTGCAGACGGTAACGCTGGGAGACGAGGAGGCACGCCGCCGCCGCACCCAGAAGACCATCCTCGAACGGAAAGCCCCACCCACCTTCGACGTGCTCGTGGAGATACAGAGCTGGAACAGCGTGGCCGTCCACGCGGACGTTGCAAAGACCGTGGATGCGGTACTGCGCGGCAGGACCGTCACGCCCGAGACGCGGGAACTGGACGAGTCTGGCACGGTACGCAGGAGCTACCAGCGGGCAGCGGCGCCCCCTGAGTTCGAGGTCGCACCGTTCATCTATGGGCAGGAAAGAGAGCACCGCTATGGGCAGGAGCGTGACCATCGCCCTCGGAGGTATGAACATATCTCCTACGAGCAGCAGTTCACTCCCGCTCCTCCCGCGAAACCGGCCACGCGCGTCCATCCTTTCGGCGTCAGCCGTGAACGGCTCCAGCAGTCGGCGGGAGGCGCCGGGCTCGCGGTGAAGGTGGCAGACAGCCTCAGCGATGCGGACGTGGTGCTGACGACCAAGGCGCACTACCGCCGCCGCGCCAGCGTACTCGTAGCCGCCGAGGAGCAGGGTGTGCCCGTGTACGTGCTGCGCCGCAACACGCCCGGCCAGATCGTCGGGTTCATCGAGCAGCTCGCAGAGCCGGAAGACGATGGGAGCACCCGTCACAGCGGAGCGGCAGAGGCAGAGGAGGGCGTGCAGCGCATCCTCGCTGGTGAGGCAAGCACTATCGAGCTGCGCCCGCAGTCCTCGTTCGTGCGGCGCATCCAGCACCGCATCGCGGAGCAGGCGCAACTGCGCTCCCACAGCGTGGGGCGTGAGCCCCGCCGGCGCGTCACCATCCGCCGCACGCAGTAGCAGAGTCCGCGTGCTATCATCCGCGTTCCGCAGGAGACTCGTGTGAGTGGTTTGTTCATATCGTTCGAGGGTGGCGAAGGCTCCGGCAAGACCACCCAGTCCGACATGCTCGTGGCGCGCCTCGAAGCCGAGTGCGGCCGCCGCGTCGTGCGCCTGCACGAACCCGGCGGCACGCCGCTGGGGGAGCACATCCGCGGTTGGGTGAAGGACCAGAACGCTCCCCTGATGCTGCAGGCCGAACTGCTGCTGTTCGCAGCCTCGCGCGCGGAACTCGTACAACGCGTCATACGCCCCGAGCTCAGCCAGGATGCGATCGTCGTCGCCGACCGCTATGCGGACTCGACGACCGTGTACCAGGGCAACGCCCGTGGACTTCCGCTCGAAGAAGTGACAGCGGCCAACGCCATCGCAACGGGAGGCGTCTGGCCGCACCTGACGTTCCTGCTCGATATCCCGCCGGACGCCAGTTTGCGCCGCGTCGGCGTCCAGACGTCGTTCGATATGGAGGGGCACGTTGTGCCCATCGCGCGTGCGGAGGATTCCAGCTTCCGGCGCTTCGAGGAGCTCAGCACACCGTTCCACCGAAAGGTGCGCGACGGTTACCTGCAGCTTGCGAAGGCCGAGCCCGAGCGATGGGTCGTGCTCGACGCCAGCCAGCCCGTGGAGACCGTCCACGCGCAGGTGTGGGAGCGGGTGCAGGGACTGCTGGCAACGTGAGCGATCCTGCTTGACAGGAGAAGGGGAGGTCGTCTAGTCTAGTCAGGTTCCCCCTCGTGGGGAGCCTGTGGCACCTTAACAAGTGAATAGTGGAAGGAAAGCGCCGCGTGCCCCTTTGGGGGTACGCACCCTGTCAAGGAAAAAGCGAGTCTCGTCAGAGACTCAAAACTTGATTGAGAGTTTGATCCTGGCTCAGGACGAACGCTGGCGGCGCGCCTAATGCATGCAAGTCGAACGAGCGAACCCCTTCGGGGGCGAGTTAGTGGCAGACGGCTGAGTAACGCGTAAGCAACCTACCCACTGGCGGGGGACAACCCGGAGAAATCCGAGCTAATACCGCATGTGGTTGCCTGCCGATGGCGGGTAACCAAAGGCTTCGGCCACCAGTGGATGGGCTTGCGTCCCATCAGGTAGTTGGTGAGGTAACGGCCCACCAAGCCATCGACGGGTAGCCGGTGTGAGAGCACGACCGGCCAGAGGGGGACTGAGACACGGCCCCCACTCCTACGGGAGGCAGCAGCAGGGAATCTTGCGCAATGGGCGAAAGCCTGACGCAGCGACGCCGCGTGAGGGAAGAAGGCCTGCGGGTCGTAAACCTCTTTTCTCGGGGAAGATAATGACGGTACCCGAG
>DAOUHT010000051.1:0-16821 GCA_034428375.1 Dehalococcoidia bacterium
AGGAAGCGGAAGCGGTGGTGGCGCTTGGCCTTGACCAGTTCGTATTCCCGGATCAGGAACCGGTACTTCTGGACGTAGTTCCGTTCCAAGGTGCGGTCGCTGCTGTTGTCTCGCATCGTCGTCTCCAGAGATGAACTGTCTTCACAGGCCATTCTGTCAACGAATTACCTAACACCTACAATTTCCCGCGAAGGCGGGGATCCAGGTGCGCGCCAGCGCACACGGTGGGGTGGGGGGAGGAGCGCGGGAGGCGGTCTCTACCCCCGGCTGCCGCCCGTCGCCGGGTACAACTGCAGGTTGATCCCGTTCGGGTCCTCGAAGTAGATCGTCTTCTGCCCCTGCCGCTGCGTCACGTGCACTTCGACGCCACGTGCCTCCAACCGCGACTCCGCCTCGTCGATGAAGTCGGGCGTCGCGGTCACGGCGAGATGGTTCAGCGCGCCGATGGTGTCACGAGCGGTCCCGCTCATGCCTGGCGCGCCCTCGAAGAAATCGAGCGTCCCCTCGCCGCCGAGGTCGAACGAGTAGTGCTTGTGCCCCGGCTCGTCGTTCACGATCTTGCGCACGGTCACGTCCAGCACTTCGCCGTAGAAGCTGGCCGTCTCCGCCATGTCCTTCGCTATCGCCGCCACGTGGTTCACGCCGCTGATGCCGCCCATGCTGGACCTCCTGCGCTCCGTTTACTGCCCACATGGTACGACGCTCCGCAAGCCTCGTCATTCCAGCGGAGGCTGGAATCCAGAAACGCGCCACCGGCCGCCGCGTACGCTATGATGCACGCACAACATCGCGAACGAAAGCATCACGCGGGAGGTGAACGTCATGGCGCGCATCCGCCACATCGCCATCGGCACGGACGACCCTGAGGCAACGGCAAAGTTCTACATGGAAGGGCTGGGCCTGGAGCAGGTCGGCAGGGTCGACTCGCCGACCGCGGAGGGCTACTACCTGAGCGACGGCCACGTGAACATGGCCATCCTCAAGTGGCGCCAGGAGTGGGCGTCCGTCACGGAGGGCGCCCCCAAGCGCACCGGCGTCCACCACATCGGCTTCGGCGTCGAGGACATGGACTCCGCGCAGGCACAGGTGCTGTCCGCGGGCGCCGTCGAGCACGTCGAACCGAAGATCCGGGAGGAGTACAACACCCGAAGGCCGGAAGCGACGGGCGGCGGCAACGTCGAGGTCAAATTCACCGGGCCGGACGGCGTCACGTTCGACCTCTCCGTCCACGGCTGGGCCGGCACTGACCAGGCCGGGTAGGGCGCAGTCCCGTCATTCCTGCGCAGGCAGGGATCTCGCACCCTTGCGCGCGTAGCGCACGCACCTCAGCACGGGTAAGAGTCCGGCTTAGTACCCGTACCACGGGTCGTACTTACGCACCGTCTCGGTGAACTTCCGCGTACCCGGCGGCCACATGACGCGCCAGTGCGTCCCCTCGCGCACCAGCTCCTCCACGCGAGGCGTGAAATCGCCGTCCGTGTACTCGACAAGGATCCCCACCACCGCGTTCTTCCCGAAGATGCGCTGCGTGCCGATCTCCATGTTCTGGATGGTGCGCCCCTCGGAGAGGCCGTCCACGATCTCGCGCCATGCCGTGGCGCCGAGCGCCTCCGCCCGCGCCTGGCCGTCGCTGTCGAGCAATTCGAACGCAGCCTCGTAGTCGCGGTCCTGCGACGCCTGGTAGAGCGCTTCGAACGTCCCGCGCGGTGACTTCACGATGGAGGTTGCCCCGAACGCGAGGCCGATCAACTGCCCCCCGAGCACGGCCACGAGCGCGACCAGGACGAGCGCCGTCCAGTGCTCGACCGCGCACACCCACCGCAGCCCGTTGCGTACGCTCCTCATGGCCTACGCCTCCGCCGCTGCCCGCAGCCGTGCCGGGAGAGGAGGCTTGCGCGAGCCGAGGAAGAGGAGCGCGCCCAGTGCAACGACAACCGCAACCGCAAGGAACGCGCCGGTGTAATCGCCGTACCGGTCGAACATCCATCCCGCAAGCGACGGGCCGATCAGCGGACCAAGCATGACGAGTATGTTCGAGTAGCCGGCTATCTGCCCGAACTGGCGGCGTCCGTAGTAATCGGCGCGGATGGCCATCATCAGCGGGCCGCGCGTGCCCCAGGCCAGGCCGTGCAACAGCGCCGCCGCCACGATGAACGCGCCGTCGGTTGCGAAAGCCAGCATCAGCATCGCGGCTGCGTGCATCAGCATGCAGAGGGCCGCCAGGCGCGCCTTGTTGTAGCGGTCGCCGATGTAACCCCCGGCCACCTGGCCAACGATGCTCGTGACCGTCACGAGGGTCAGCACCGCCTGCGCGGATGTCTCGCTCCACTGCAGTCCCTTCACGAGGTGGGGAACGAGATGCACGAGCACGGCGAACACGGCGATAAGCGCGACACCGTGCCCGAGCGACACGTACCAGAAGGAACGGTCGCGCACCGCCTCCCCCACGGTGAAGTTGACCTCGCTGAAGTCCTGCGCCCGGGCCGTGTCTGTCGTGGAACGGACATCGGGCGGCTCGCCGTCCGGAAGCATGCCATGGTCCTCCGGGTAGCCGCGCAGCAGTTGGCACAGAGGCAGCCCGATCACGATCACCGCGATGCCCGAGCCGATCGCCGTCGCTTCCCACCCGTGCAGCACGAGCGACCACGCCACGATCGTCGAGAGCACGCCCGCGAGTCCGATGCCCGTGGAACTCAGCCCCAGCGCCAGCGCGCGCTTGCGGCGGAACCAGCGTGTCGTGACCGTCGTGAGCGTGAGCCAGCCCGACAGGTTCGACCCGACGGACATGACCATGATGACGATGAAGAACATGGGGAACGTGTCCGCGAAGGGCAGGGCGATGAATCCCAGCCCGAAGGTCAGCGTGCCGACCTGCATGATGGCGCGCGGGCTGAACTTGTCCAGCAGCCAGCCGTGCGCCGGGCTCAGAATGCCCGCGAGCAGAAGGGAACCGGAGTAGGTGCTGGAGATGGCAAACGTGCTCCAGCCGTACTGCTCCTCTATCCGCAGCAGGTACTGGCCGAACGTGAACCCGAAAGCCGACCCGGAGAGTCCGTGGAAGAGCACGGACGACAGCACGATCCACCAGCCGTAGAACGGCATGTTCAGTCTGATGTGCCTTATCGCCGTGGTCAACGCCGCTCAGCCGCCTTGCCGGAGTTCACGCGCCATCGGAGCCGAGTCCCCACGATTCCCAGCCCGCCGCCTGCTGGCGCGCGAACAATTCTATCTTGCGCTGGTGGGGGAACATCCGCTCGATACGGCTGCGGACTTCTTCCGGTTTCGCGGAGTGCGGGCCGCGCGGTGCGCTCACGAGCTGGCGGACGTTACGTGCGCCGCGCGGTTGCGGTATCGCGCCTCGCTTGAAAACGAGGCACAGTTCGCACTGGCTCAGCGTGTAGAAGCCGGGGTTGACGCGCTCCTTGTCCCACACGAACGCCACCGTCGCCCATGCGAACCCCCACGCTTTGCCAAGGTCGATGGCCTGGTCCAGATGCGGGTTCGTCGCCCACATAAAGAGCAGGCTGTCGTCCGCCGCGATGCCTGGCACGTCCAGTTGCTTCAGGTCGTCCAGCATCACGGTGGGGTAGTGGCGTACCGCGCCGCCGGTGTCTCCGCTGCCGGGGCCCGCGTGCTGCAACTGCCCCTTGTAGTCCCACGGCGGGTCCGCGTAGATGATGTCATAGACGCCCGTGGGCAGCGGCGGGAAGCTTTCCCCGCCTTGCGCTCCCGCGCGTTGCTCCTGCCCCATCTGCGCGATGGTCATGCTGAACGCCTGCCGCGAGCCGGTTGTTGTGAGTGCGATAAGTGGAAGGGCGGCATGCAGGCCGCTATCCCTCGAACACGAGCGACTTCACCACCACCGGGATAGCCTCTACCGACTCCAGCTGCTCGCCGAGGTCGATGAAGTTGAACTCGCCGACGTTGATGCCGTCCACGACGATGACTTCCGGCTCCACCTTGAACTCGTTCTTGAGCATCGCCCCGACGAGGCCGGCCACGTCCGCGCTCAGCACGATCGTCCAGACGTGGTCGTGGAACGGCGCGAGCGCGCCAGCTATCGCCGCGCACATGGACTTGATGGAGTCGTAGGTGGGGATCACAGGCCCCAGCACCGCCAGTGCGATGTGCTTCCCGATGTCCTGCTCGGCGATGTCCAACCGCTCGAAGCTCTGCGCGATCGCCTGCTCGACAGCCTCCTGCGTCAGGTCGTTCGGGTCGGTGGGGAGGTAGGCAGGCACCACCTGGAGGTCCAGGTACGGCAGCAGTTCCGACTTCGACACGAACACCGTGCTGGACGACACCTGCACCGTGTACTGCGACGCCCCGATCACGGTCGCGCGGATGCGCTCCGCGCTTCCGGCCAGCGGGATGCCGAGCGAGGGCAGACGGCGGCGCACCGCCGCGCCCAGCAGCGGGCCCATATCGCCGTAGTCCTGCTGGTCGTAGTCGTAGACGTACTCCGCGACGCCGCCGGAGAAGCCGATCTCGTCTATCGGCTCGTCGAACGCGATTGGCCCCGAGATGAGGAGGTCTGTTGCGAGTTGAGAATACTCGCTGCGGGTGAGCGCCTCGAACAGCAGTTCGGCCAGCTTCTCGGCGACCTTCTCCTTCTCCTCCTCCTCCATGCGCTTCCCGACCTCGACGTCCACGCCCACGCTGTGGGCTATGGTGCGCCCCGCCTCCTCGACGCGCTCGACGACGCTGTCCGGGTCCCACGCGATGAGCCGCGCGCCGACGTTGATGGCCATCGTCTCCGCGACCTTGCCGTTCTGGACGATGGCGATCTTCGTGGTGCCGCCGCCCATATCCACGTTCATGCCAGCGCCGATCTTCAGCGAGCGCGCCGCCGCCCCTGATCCGTGCGCACCGAGGATGCCTTCCAGGTTCGGCCCCGCCGTCGCGCAGACGAATCGTCCGCCTGCCGCGGCCAGCATCCGGATGATCGCCTCGGAGTTGTGCTTCCGGACGGCCTCCCCGGTGCAGATGACCGCGCCGGTGTCGATGTCGTCTGCCTCGAGTTCGGCCTCAGCGTAGCTCTGCTTCACGAAATCGCCCAGGGAATCGGTGTCTATCGTGTCGGGGTCGGAGTAGGGAGTGAGGAGGATGGGCGAGCGGTAGAGCACCTGCCGGAATACCACCTCGAACTCGCTTGACATCTCCGTGCTCCGCCGCCGCATGACGAGCTTGGAGAACATCAGGTGGGAGGTGGAGGAGCCGATGTCGATGCCCACGCTCGTGAGCCGCAGCCAGTCCGGGTTTATGGGGAATCCGTCTTCCGCGATGGAGCCGAAGACAACCTCGTCTTCTGCGCCGTAATGTCCGTGCTCCCAGGGATCGTCGTGCATTCCGCCGCCTTTCGGATATCGGAGAGCGCGGGCGTCCGCGTGTGCCGAAACGGGCACAACCCGCCGTCAACCACCGCGCATCCGGAGATGCACCCAATCTTATGCCTGTAGGCGTTCGTCGGCAAGGCGAGCGTTGCACTCAGCCCCTGAGTAGCGGTCTGCTAGACTGTCCTACAACCGGACCGCAGGGAGCGCAACTGCAATGGGAGTGCCTGCCTCACAAGCGTGGACAGTAGCATCCCACGTCATCAGGCAACGTCTGGCGGGACGCAAACGCTATCCGCTCGTGCTCATGCTGGAGCCGCTGCTGCGCTGCAACCTCGCATGCGCGGGGTGCGGGAAGATCCAGTACCCGCCGCACGTGCTCAAGCGCGCTCTGACCGTCGAGCAGTGCCTGGCTGCGGTGGAGGAGTGCGGCGCCCCCATCGTCAGCATCCCCGGCGGCGAGCCTCTGCTCTACCCCCACATCGGCGAACTGGTCGAGGAACTGACGCGCCGCAGGAAGTATGTGTACCTCTGCACCAACGCGCTGTTGCTCAAGGAGAAGCTAGAGCAGAATGTCTTCACTCCCTCCAGGCGTCTCAGTTTCAGCGTGCACATGGACGGCCTGCGCGAGGAGCACGACGCTTCCGTCTGCCGCGACGGCGTATACGACATCGCCGTCGATGCGATACGAGAAGCCGTCCGGCGGGGCTTCCGCGTCACCACCAACACGACGCTGTTCAACACGTCCGAGCCGATGCGCGTCCGCGACTTCTTCGACGCGATGATGGACCTGGATGTGGAGGGCATGATGGTGTCGCCGGGGTACAGCTACGAGAAAGCCCCGGACCAGGAGTCGTTCCTGGAGCGCGAACGGACGCAGGAGCTCTTCTCCGAGGTGCTCACCGGCAGGAAGAAGCGTTGGCGGTTCAACCAGTCGCCGCTGTTCCTCCAGTTCCTCATGGGCAAACGCGATTTCGAGTGCACGCCGTGGGGCAACCCGCTCTACACGATCTTCGGATGGCAGCGCCCCTGCTACCTGCTGCAGGACGGTTACGCCACCACCTTTCGGGAGTTGATGGACGAGACGCCCTGGGATGAGTACGGGAGGCACAGCGGCAATCCGCACTGCCAGGACTGCATGGTGCATTCCGGATACGAACCTACCGCCGTCCACGCGACGTTCACCACCTGGCGCGGCATGCGCGACTCCGCCGTTGCCACCCTCACCGGCAAGCTGTGAGCCATGAACGAACACCTGACACCGGCCGGCGCCACTCAACAGGACGACGCTGACAGCGTCGCCGAACTCGTCGAACGCGCCTTCCACTACCGCGGCGACGTTACCGTCCGTACCGATGACGGCAGCGCCGTGACGGGCTATCTTTTCAACCGGAACACCCGCGCCATCGAACCGTTCGCCCAGCTGTTCGAGACACAGACCGGACGCGAGGTGTCGGTCCCTTACCGCAGCATCGCGGAAGTGCTCTTCACCGGACGCGACACGGCTGCCGTAGCGGACAAGCGCTTCGAAACACTCCGGCACCGGCGGGAGGACCAAGCCGACATGGGAGCAGAACGCCATGGGACCTGAGGCCGCCCTGACTCCCTTCCTGACCGTCGCTCCGACCCAGCGGGAGTTGGGAGGACTGGGCTACGGCGACGCCCGCACTCGCGCGAGCGTCGTGGGTATGGGACGCCCTGCGGGAGAGCATGTTGCAGCCCTGCTCGATGCCGCGCCGTGCCGGATACTCGTCTCTCTGGGGTACGCAGGCGCTCTCGACCCCCACCTCCATCCCGGTGATCTCGTGGTTGCGAACGCCTACCTCCATGGGCCGGATGCTGCGATCCCCGGCGCTCCGCATACGACCCGCGCGGCCATGCTGCTGCGGCAGTCCGGCATCTCCGCCCTCGAAGGACCGGTGCTGACCGTGGACGAGCCCCTCCTTACGCCTCGGGCCAAGCGCCGGGCACACTACGGCAGCGGCGCGCTGGTGGTTGACATGGAGGGTCGCTGGATCGCAGAAGAAGCAGCATCGAGAGGCGTCACTCTCATCGGTGTCCGCGCCGTGCTGGACGAGGCCCATTTCCCTCTCCCTTCGTTCATCGCAACCATCATTGCGGACGAAGGCCGGCAGGAGTGGGCGCACGCACTCCGAGCGATGTCACGTCCGTCTGCAGTGAAAAGCTTCCTTCCCCTCGCATTGAAATCCCGCGAAGCGTCCCGCGCCCTGCAGATGGCTGTACAAACCATCCTTCCGGCGCTCGTCCCGTAACGAGAGAGATAATTTCGTGACCGGCATGGAACACCGCGTTCGCAAGGCGTTGGAGCGGACGCAACAGTACTTCTTCCGCACTCAGCACGAGGATGGCTACTGGTGGGGGGAGTTGGAGTCCAACCCAACCATGGAAGCGGAGTACATCATGCTCACGCACTTCATGGGGTCGGACGAAGGTGACCGCATCTGCCGCGTCGCGGAAGACATCCGGCGCAGGCAATCGGCAGACGGCTCCTGGCGGATGTACTATGGCGCGCCCGGAGACCTGAGCACGTCCATCGAATGTTACTTCGCGCTCAAACTTGCCGGCGACCCCGCCGACGCTCCCCACATGGCGCGAGCGCGAGCCTTCATCCTCGCCCAGGGCGGAGTGCCCCAGGCGCGCGTATTCACGAAGATATGGCTCGCTCTCTTCGGCCAGTGGGACTGGAAAGGGACACCCGCCATGCCCCCGGACATGATGCTGCTGCCGAAGTGGGCGCCCTTCAACATCTATAGGTTCGCGAGCTGGGCGCGCGCGACCATCGTGCCGATGACCGTCATCCTCACACTCCACCCCACCCGCCCTCCGCCCGAGAGCGCATGGGTCATGGAGCTCTACCCGGAAGGCCCCGTTACGTTCGCACTTTCACGCCGGAAGGCGAAACCTTTCTCCCTCAAGGGAGGGTTCCTGCTTCTCGACAGGGCGCTGCGGGTCTATCGCAATCTGCCCTTCATCCCCGGCCGGGAGCGGGCGCTCAGGGCAGCCGTCGACTGGATCGTCGGCCATCAGGAAGCGGACGGCTCGTGGGGCGGCATACAGCCGCCCTGGGTTTACTCGCTCATCGCGCTGAGTGCCCTCGGGTACCGGCTGGACCACCCGGTCGTCGCGAAGGGGCTGGAGGGCTTCAGACAGCACTGGAGCCTCCCGTCGGAAGACGGCCAAGCGCTCAGGGTTCAGGCGTGTCTCTCGCCCGTATGGGATACGTGTCTGGCGATGCGCGGACTCCTCGACTCCGGAGTGCCGCCGGACCACCCGAACATCCAGCGCGCCGCGGCCTGGCTCATCCGCGAGGAGATACGGGTCGAAGGAGACTGGGCCGTCTATCGGCCTCATCTCGAACCCAGCGGATGGGCGTTCGAGTTCGACAACGTCCACTATCCGGACATCGACGACTCAGCCATCATCGTGACCGACCTCGCGCTCGCGCGGATGAACGACGACGCAGGCGAACGGGCCAGAGCGGCATCTGTCCACCGTGCCGTCGCATGGCTGACGGGCATGCAGAGTTCGAGTGGGGGATGGGCCGCGTTCGACTGGAACAACGAGTCCCGCGAGTTGGCGGAGATCCCGTTCGCCGACTTCGGCGAGCTCCTGGACCCGCCCAGTGTGGACGTCACCGCGCACGTGCTGGAGATGTACGGGATGCTGGGGTACGGGATGGAATATCCGCCCGTACGTCGGGGTCTGGCATACATATGGGACCAGCAGGAGCACGACGGCGCGTGGTTCGGACGCTGGGGCGTGAACTACGTCTACGGCACGGGCGCGGTGCTGCCCGCTCTGCAAACGCTGGGAGTGGACATGAGGCAACCTCGCGTGCGGCGCGCGGTGGAATGGCTCCTCGCGCACCAGAATCCGGACGGCGGATGGGGAGAGACATGCGTGAGCTACCCGGACCCCTCGCTGCGCGGGCAGGGCGAGAGCACACCCTCGCAGACGTCATGGGCGCTCATCGCGCTCATCGCGGCGGGTGAAGCGCGCCACGAGTCCGTAGAGCGGGGCGTCGAGTTTCTCCTGCAACGCCAGCAGGACGACGGAACGTGGGACGAACCTCAGTTCACGGGATGCGGTTTCCCCGGCTACGGCCCCGGCGACCAGCCCGGGAGGTACGAACCGCTCAACGACCCGAACTCGCAAGGCCCTGAGTTGAGCGCGGCCTTCATGATCAACTACCACCTCTACCGCAACTACTTCCCGCTATGGGCGCTGGGAAGGTATGCCGGTACAGCAGCTGCCAGCCTCGGTTCCGTTAGCACAACGTTCCTTGACGCACCGCACGCCCGATAGTACAAAGCATGACAGTGGCGCCGCCCAACGCGGCGCCCCCACAGGAGGAACGACACATGACGCAGCTCAGCCCCAAGCCGGAAGTCACGGCCGACCAGCCCCGGCTCAACAAGATCAGCGCCTACGAGGCCTTCGTCGAGAGTGAGGGCATCCCCAACATCACCGGCTTCGCCGTGGACGACCTCCGCACCATCGAGGTCGCGCCCTGGACCCGCCTTGACTGCCTCGGCGCCTACATCAACCTCGACGGCAACGGCGGCACCAACGACGCCTACGTCGCCGAGATCCCACCCGGCGGCAAGATGGCCCCGGAGAAGCACCTCTTCGAGAAGAACATCTACGTCCTGCAGGGCAGGGGCGCGACCCTCGTCGGCGACGACCCCAACAGCCGAACGTCGTTCGAGTGGAAGGAAGGCAGCATCTTCTCCGTCCCGCTCAACGTCTGGCACCAGCACCTCAACGGCTCCGGCGCCGAGCCCGCGCGCTTCCTCGCCGTCACCACCGCCCCAATCACCATGAACCTCTTCCACAACCCGGACTTCATCTTCAGCAACCCGTTCGTGTTCGAGGACCGCATCGGCGACTCGCGCCAGTTCCAGGGCGAGGGCTACATGTTCACCGGCAACACCGGCCGCGTGAACGTCTGGGAGACCAACTTCATCCCTGACATCGAGACCTTCACCACTTTCTCCTGGAAAGAGCGCGGCGCGGGCGGCTCCAGTGTCATGTTCGAGTTCGCGGATAACACCCAGGCGGCGCACGTCTCCCAGTTCCCCGTCGGCACCTACAAGAAGGCGCACCGCCACGGCCCCGGCGCACACGTCATCATCATCTCCGGCCACGGCTACAGCCTCCTCTGGCCCCGCAGCGGCAACGTCCCCGAGGACGTGGTACGCGTCGACTGGAAGCCCGGCGCGATGGTCGTCCCACCGACCGACTGGTTCCACCAGCACTTCAACGGTGGCACGACGCCCGCCCGCTACCTCGCGTTCCGCTGGGGCTCGCAGAAGCACGGCTTCAGCCTCGGCGTCGCCATGGAGGGCGAGGCCGACGTCTCCGTGAAGCTCGGCGGCGCGCAGATCGAGTACGAGGACGAGGACCCCTGGATCCACGACACCTTCGCCGAGACGCTCGCGCAGGTCGGTGGCGAGTCCAAGATGGCCGACTTCATCCCCCGCCTGCGCGGCGAAGAGTAGGTGTGGAGCGCCTGACCCGGGACTGATGCCGGCACATGGACGCTTGCCTTCAGGTCCTCGGGATACTGGCGCTCACAGCCTTCGTCTACGTCCTGCTGCCGGACGCCGTACACAGGTCCTGTTACGGCGCCCGTAGGCGTATCCGTCGGCTCATCAACCTTGAAGACGACTAACAACCCGCGAGTGTCACGGCCCCGCTGCGTACAGAGGTGACTATCACGGAGCGTCCCATACAGAACTGCTACTGGGTGGAGCCCGGCAAGCTGCTCGCGGGCGAGTACCCCAGGGAGCCCGACCACGCGCCCTCCCTCACGAAGCTCCGTGCGCTGAGGGACGCGGGCGTCTCCGCGTTCATCGACCTCACCGAGAAGGTCGAGGCACAGGCGTGGGGCTGGATAAAGCCGTACGACGACATGATCGACGGCGCGACGCACGAGCGGTTCCCCGTCGCCGACATGGGCGTGCCCGGCTCGCCAGCGCTCACGACCGCCACCCTCGACGCCATCGACCGCCACATCGCTGAGGGGCGCATCGTCTACGTCCACTGCTTCGGCGGCGTCGGACGGACCGGGGTCATCGTCGGCTGCTGGCTCGTGCGCCACGGACGCTCCGGCGACGAAGCCCTGGAACGCCTGGATGAGCTCTGGAGGGACTGCCCGAAATCCTCCCGCCACCCCCGCTCCCCCCAGATGCCCGAGCAACTCGATTACATCCGCAACTGGCGAGAGAACGCTTCGTAGCGGTGTAGCAGGCGAAGCCTATCCGAGCGCCCATCCCCGTCGTTCCCGCCCCTTCTCCGTCATTCCCGCCCCTTCTCCGTCATTCCCGCGAAAGCGGGAACCCAGGCACCGGCGCAGAAAGCCGCTCATGAAGGTGATGGGGAGCGACGTCTGGTGTAGGGGCACCCCTTGTGGGTGCCCTGTCTGTAGGGGAAGTGCAGAGGGGCTGGCCCCTCTGCCGGGGGAAGTGGGGGTGTCCCCCACAACCGTTCGGGCGGGTGGGCGGGAAGAGTCTGGTCTGCCAAACCAGGCCGCGCGACGCTGCCGCAGTGCGGCAGGCGATACCTAACCCAACGCCAAAAGGTTTGCCTCCGGCGACGACGTGACCTCCCACCAGTTCGCGTCGAGGTCCGATATCACGAACCACGCCTCGCCGCCGTCTTCGCACACCTCGCCGAGTTGCGATACGCCCGAACCCGCGAGGCGCCCCAGCGCGTCGTGCGCCGACAGCACGTCCGCGCGCCCCGCGAGCCGCAGCGCGTACCGGTTCACCGGACGCAGCAGCGTCCGGCCGTTCGTCGCGGGCAGCACGACGACGTACCACGGATCGCCTCCCGCTCCGATGTACGTCGAGATGTTGCCGCCGCCCACTATCTGAAGCCCCAGCACCTCCGTGTAGAAGCGGTTGCTCGTCTCCTTGTCGACGCACTGCATCGTTCCGTGCGACAGCGCCTGCGGCACGTACCCGCGCCCGGGGAAGCGCTCCGCCGGCAGCGGTTCGCTCCAGTGAGGTGCCGCGATCTGCCGCCCGTGCAGCGCCGCGCGGGGGTTGTAGTGCTCGATCTCGATCGTGTTGCCACCCGGCTCGTCGATGTACACCGAGTACGCGAAGTGGCTGCCGCGCGGCCCGTCGATGAGCGTCAGCCCGTACCGCTCCTGGTGCTCCTGCAGGTACGCCGCCGCCGCGTCGATCTCCGTATGCGCCGAGACGCGGAAGCCGTAGTGGTTCGCGTGCGGCTTCACCGGCGCGTCCGGCCCGCCCTCGTGCACCACGAGCGCCCATGTCGTGTTCGGGTGCTTCACCACCGCCGCGCCGTCCTCGCGCTGTACGACGTCCACCGCCAGCAGGTCGGTGAACACCGGCAGCGTCTCATCCAGCGAGCGGCACTCGTAGTGGCCGTGGCTCAGCGATTCGGGTTCCAGCAGTGGCATCGCACGCACCTCCGGCGCAACTGTACGCATGGTACTACGCACGGCCTTTGGGCGGGGTGCAACCCTGTCGTTCCTGCGAAGGCAGGAACCCCGCTCCTGTCCCCCGCCCGCGCCGTGTATCCTGTTCCCCCCATGAGCGAACTCACCGAACGCACGCAGCTCGCCGTCCGCATCGTGCGGGAGATCGGCGCGCACGCGCTCACGTACTACAAGCAGCAGGACATCGGCCTCGACTTCAAGCCGGACCGCTCCCCCGTGACTCGCGCCGACAAGGAAGGCGAGGAGCTCGCGCGGCGCATCCTCGACGCCGAATGCCCCGCCGACGCCATCCTCGGCGAGGAGTATGGCGCGAAGGACGGAACGTCCGGCTACCGCTGGTACCTCGACCCCATCGACGGCACCGTATCGTTCGTGCGCGGCGTCCCGCTCTTCGGCTGCATGGCCGCGCTCGAGCACGACGGCGAACCCGTCGCTGGCGCCATCTGCTTCCCTGCACTCCGCGAGACCGTCTACGCCGCGACAGGGCAGGGCGCATGGTGGGCCAACGCCATCGGCGCACCATCTGACCCGCTGGATATTCGTCCCGCGCGCGTCTCATCCGTCGCCGACCTGGGCGACGCTCTGTTCGCGTCGACCGGCTTCCATGACTTCGCAAACATCGGCAAGGCGGAAGGGATGGCGAGGCTCCTCGCCGGAGTCGGCTCAGCCCGCGGCTGGTCGGACTGCTACGGGCACTACCTCGTCGCGACGGGCAGGGTGGACGTGATGATCGACCCCTACATGAGCGTCTGGGACAACGCGCCGCTCCTCCCCATCGTCCAGGAAGCGGGCGGGCGCTTCACCGGCCTCAGCGGCGCGCCCACCATCCACGAACCCAACGCCGTGTCCACCAACGGCCTCCTCCACGACGCCGTCCTCGCCCTCTTGGGGTAAGCCCTCGTCATTCCCGCCCCATTCCTGTCATTCCCGCCCCATTCCCGTCATTCCCGCCCCATTCCCGTCATTCCCGCGAAAGCGGGAATCCAGAGTGACCGTCAGCGCACACGGCGGAGCGGGGTAACAGGGAGCCTTACGTAACAGAGTCCTCTTGGAAGCGTCCTGTGTCGTACCCTCTCCCTCGAAGCAGAGTGCGCAACGCTTCGGCGCACCTTAAGAGTGAACCAGCGGAGTAGTGAGTGTGGGGCGCCCAGGGAGAGTGCAGAGGGGTATCCCCTCTGCCGGGGGAATGGGGGTGTCCCCCACAAGCGTTCGGGCGGGTGGGTGGGAAGAACTACCCTCGCCAAGCCAGTTGGTGAGGCAACAGCGTGAGGCGCTCAGAACAGCCGCCGCACCCACCTCCACATATCCACCACCACGTCCACCGCCCGGTAGTTGTCGAGCCATTGCGCGCCGTGCAGTGCGTACTCCTGGAACTCCTTGAGCAGCGTCACCGGCACGAGCCACAACAGCGACCGCCGCATCGTGAACTCGTAACCCGGTGCGAAGCGGTGCACGCCCGCCACGAACACGAACCAGAACTCGAACACGTTGGGGAACGCCAGCAGTACCTCACGACTCCCCAGCGCCTCGAACGCCAGCACGCCCAGTATCCGGTACGCGAACAGCGCCACCGCGATCGTCCGCACGGGCCCCTGCCACCGCCACGCCACCCAGAGGAACGTCGCCATGTATGTGAGGTCCAGCCATTTGTCGAGCGCCTGGTAGTTCTGGACCCCGCCCAGGTCCAGCAGGTTCATCATGAACAGATCGGAGAAGTCGATGAGGATGGCGAGCAGCGACCCCGCGAATGCCCAGCGCAGCACCAGCAGCGCCCCCGCGACCCGCACCGCCGCGATGATCAACTCCTCCGTCGTCATGCCGAACAGCATACGTCAGTGGATCACGTCGTTCCTGCGAAGGCAGGAACCTCGCAGCCCTGCTACCGCCGCTTCCTGTGCCTTCCCGTCGTTCCCGCACTTTCCCCTCATTCCCGCGCCTTCCCGTCATTCCCGCGAAAGCGGGAACCCAGGTGCGCGCCAGCGCGCACGGGAGGACGGGGGCAGGGGGCCTGTCATTTCGAGCGGAGCGGATGACTCTCTCTGGGGAAGCAGCGCCCCTGCGCCCACTTATACCGCGTACCGCCGGGCGAATGCCCGCGCATCCTCCGGCGACGCTCCGTCCGCGACGGCGTGCCCGTAGACGGCCGCGAACCCCATCGATTCCCGCACCGCGATCGCACGCGCGCGCCCACTGTTCGGACGCGCCGATGAGCGTACACGCGACGCTGAAGGCGGCAGCGTAGAAGATGGTGTACGCCTTCGACGTGCCCTCGGAGATCATGCTGGCTTATGCCGAGCCAATGACGAAGGCGCTCTCCTCGGGTATCCCTTCGAGGACGGCATAGGTGTAGATGACGCCGAATTCCATGTAGTCAGGGTTGTCTATCGCCCGTTCGTAGTTCTCACGGGTAGGCTTCTCGCAAGTGCCTGGTGAAGAGATCTCCAGGCCGATAGCTCTCCAGCACGCCGCCTCCGCCGCCCCCATCACCATCAACAGCCGCTTCAGCATCGCCTGTCCACCACCTCACTGCCGCCATTCGGTTGACTCTCGTTCATCCAAACGGTGTGCTTGTCCGGTCCCGTTCCGGGTAAGCCCCTCGCACCAGACCGGCCCTGCCGGGCAGCGCTTACGCCGCGTACCGTCGTGCGAACACGAGTGCGTCGTCCGGCGAAGCGCCGTCGGCAACGGCATGCCCGTACAGGGACGCGAAACCAACCGTTTCCCGCGTGGTGATCGCGTAGGCGCACGCCTGAGCATAAGCACGGGCCCACTCGTCGGATGCACGGATTATGGAACGGGCGATGCTGTAAGCGGCGGCGTAGACGATGGCGTACGCGCTGGGCCTGCCCTGCGCAACGCCGTCGGCATAGGCAAAGCCGAGGATGTGCGCCTTCTCTTCATCCATGCCCTCCTTGATGGCGTTCGCGTACAACGCGTCGAGATCGGGTTCCCGGCTCCTGCCGGCGGCCCTGCCACGGTCCGCCGGTCCGTGTGCGTCTGCCACAGGCGTGCCCTCCGTCCGGCTCGCCCGTCCTCCTGCCTCCTCCACCTTCGTCAACCCCAACAGCCGCTTCAGCATCGCCGCTCAACCCCCTCTCAACCCCACCCTTCACCTTAATGGTACCACCACACATTCGGCGGATATAGACGACGGACGCCGTTCGTAGCGAGCCTATCGAACCACGCCGACCACCATTCCGATCCCCTTTTCGTCACCGCACCGCTGCTTCCGTCGTTCCTGCGAAGGCAGGAACCCTGCAGCCCACAGGGCGGCGCTCCGTCGTTGGAGCGAAGCCCAAGCAAGCCCGGAACGGTTACCATTCATGGGCGTCCGGGGGAAGCGATCACCCTTCGCGGTTATATCGTGCCGATCGTGAAGATCGCCGACGGCTACCGCGCGGAACCTCCGGACTGCCGGATGTCGTCGCATCCGCCGACACACCCGAACGGGTGGAAGCGCTGGTGCGCGATGCCATCGCCTGACGCCTCGATGCGCAGTGGGCAGGGCACAGTTCCCCGTACCCTCCGCCGAGGTTATGCATATCGAGGTTGCCGTGCCGAGCGCTACGGCTGCTTCCTGAGGCTGTCAACGGAGGGGAATGTAGCGGGCCTGGTTCTCCCATTCGCGGTCTAGGCTGCACGCGGCGATGGTGTGAAGTTCTTCGACGATAACCCCTATCCCCGTGCCTTGGTGGGCTACGAACAGGCCAGGCATGGGCAAGTCAGCCTGCATCCGCGCGTAGGCATGGTCCGGCATCGTGGAAACATCGCTCGTTACCACGATACGCCCATGGTAGGCCGCCCACTCGAGGATAACGGGGTCGGGAGACCCCACCAGACCTGCTTCCTGCGCGGTAACTACATCCACGCCCCGCTCGCGCAACTGGCGGGTAACGGCATGGGAGAATCCTTCGTCCGCAAGGAACCGGAGCAACTAGCGCAACCCCATTGCCTTGGCCCTGTCGCCTATCCGCTCCCTCATGCTGCCGTGTTCCG
>DAOUHT010000052.1:0-11858 GCA_034428375.1 Dehalococcoidia bacterium
GTCACGCTGGACGATGAACGGTTGTTCGAGGCGGACGCCGTCGTGCTCGCGACCCCTGCCCAGGACGCGGGAGGCCTCGTCGCTCCGTTCGCTCCGGGGCTGTCGCAGTTGCTGGGGCGGATGCGGAGTTCCCCCGCCGTCAGCGTATTCCTCGCGTTCCGTCGCGAGAACGTAGCTCACCCGCTGGACGGGTCCGGCTTCCTGTCGCCGCGCTCCGAGGCGGGGCCGGTTGCAGGGTGTACGTGGATGTCGTCGAAGTGGCCGGGCCGCAGTCCGCAGGACTACGTTCTGCTGCGTGCATTCATGCGGGCCGAGGATGATGCATCCGCCGACCAGAGCGACGCCGAGCTGGTCGAGGCCGCAACCGAGGCGCTGCGTCCGCTTCTCGGCATGAGTGGCGCGCCCGAACGAACCTGGGTGCATCGATGGGCGGACGGGCTGCCGCAGTACAAGGTTGACCATACCGAGTGGCTGGAAATCGTTGACCGAGAGCTCGATGCGCATCCCGGTCTCTTCCTGTGCGGTGCGTCCTACCGTGGGGTCGGCGTCCCCGACTGCATCCGGCAAGGGCGCGGTGCCGCGGAGCGCGTCCATGCGTTCGCGCGTCGAGGCGCAGCGCAGACCACGAGCGTCTAGCGCGAGGACGGAGAGAAGGAGTGTCAGGGTTGAAAGGCGTTCTGCTGATGGCGTACGGGACGCCGGAGCATCTGAGCGATGTTGAACCGTACTACCGCGACATCCTCGGCGGTCGAGAGCCGAGCCCGGAAGCCGTGGCCGCACTCGTGGAGCGATACCGCGCGGTTGGCGGCAAGACTCCGCTGCTCGAGATTACCAAGAGCGTTGCGAACCTGCTGGAGGAGCGTCTGAACCGGGATGGCGGAGACGCCTCATGGCGTGTGTACGTCGGCATGAAGCACTGGCATCCGTACATCGCGGAGAGTGTCGAGCGCATCCTGGCCGATGGCGTGGACGAACTCGTTGCGCTGCCGCTGGCGCCGCACTACTCCAGGATGAGCATCGTTGGATACCGTGAGGCCGTGGCGTGCAGCATGGCGCAAGCGTCGTCGCCTCCGCCGATGCAGTTCATCGAGAGCTGGCACGCGAACCCGCTGTTCGTCACGCTCATCGCGCGGCGCATCATGGATGCGCTTGCGCGATTTGATGTCGCCGAGTCGAATGTTGAGGTGCTGTTCACCGCGCACAGCCTCCCCGAGCGGATAGTGGATGAGGGGGACCCGTACCCGCAAGAGCTGTTGGAGAGCGCGGCAGCGACAGCGCAAGCAGCCGGAGTGGCGTCCTGGCGCTTCGCTTACCAGAGCGCCGCGAAGACCGGCACGCCGTGGCTGGGGCCGGACATCCTAGAGAGCATCGAGCAACTCGCGCTCGAGGGTGGGAAGAACGTGCTGGTCGTTCCGTTCGGTTTCGTCTGCGACCACTTGGAGATACTGTTCGACATCGACATCGCCGCGATGCAGGCGGCAGATCGCGTCGGTGTGCGGCTGGCACGCATCGAAATGCCGAACGACTCGCCGGACTTCGTCGAGGCGCTGTTCGACCTCGTCACCGCCGGCACAGGCGCGCGGGTCGTCGGCTTGAGCGGCTGACCCGCGTTAGAACCGGTAGAAGCTCCGGGGGTTATGCGAGAGGATCTTCTCCTTGAGCTGCGGCTCCACGTCCTCGCGCGCATTGAGTTCGTCTACGATGGAGTAGTTCGCCGAAGGGTCGGTGTGGCCCCAGTCAGAGCCGATGAGGAGCTGGTCCTCCGGGATGCACTGCGCCAGGTAGGAGATGTCCTCGTCCGCCTCGCACGCCACGAACAGCCGGTAGTCCTTCAGCACTCCGCCTTCCCAACGGTCGCTGCCGTCGCGCACGCGATGCTTCAGGTAGTGCAGGAGGTATGGCACCCACGACGCGCTCGTCTCGATGAAGCCGATGCGCAGGTCCGGGAACCGCTCCGGGACACGGTGGGAGACGAGGTCATGGAAGCCGATGAGGGGCAGCAGGCGCTGCTGGGGGAACGACTGCACGATCGTCGTGTCGAACGCTTCGGTGATCGCGGGGTTGCCTGCGCCGGTGTGGATGCAGATGGGCAGGCCGAGCCGCTGCGCCTCGTCGTAAACCGGGAAGAAGTATGGGTCGCAGAGCGAGCGGCTGCCTTCCATGCCGCGGAAGAGGACGCCGACCGCGCCGTTCGCGACGCCGTAGTGCATCTCCTCGATGGCGTGGTCGATGGACTGGAGCGGCGGAACGAGTATCCAGCGCAGGCGGTCGTTGGACTTCGACCAGACGTCGGCCATGAAGCGGTTGTAGGCGCGGCACAGCCCGAGCTCCAGTTGCGGGTCGCCGGTGAGATAGACGATGAAGAGCGTGGGGTAGACGACCTGCACGTCGACGCTCATCGCGTCGGCTGCCTGCAGCCGGTAGGACAGGTCCTGCAGCGACTTGCCGCCCCAGAACTGACTTGCCAGGACCTCGGCATCCGCAGGTGGCGCCTGAGCGTTGTGCCCTCCCGGTCCTGCAGGCTGCGGGATCAGTCGCCGGCCGATGACCCACCGGTTGCGCGGGAGTCCCGAAGACGGCTCCATCGTGCCCACAAGCACCGGCTTCAAGTGCGCAAGGTCCTCGTCGAAGAACTCCCAGACCGCTTCCGATTCGACCACGTGGGTATCGGCGTCGATCACGGTTGCCATCGCGCACCTCCTGTCGCTTTGGGCCTGCTTGCTGACGCGGCCACTATAGTCCAGAACCGCGTGGGTGGCATCTGCGGAGGAAGCGCCCTAGAACGGGATGAGCGTCGTGCCCGTCGCTATCTCCGCCATGAGCGCCGCCCCGAAGAGCAGGCTCGCGGCGCCTGCGGCCCCCGCGATGCCCCGCTGCCATTGCCGTGCTCGAGAGGTAAGCGCGAAGGGCACGCCCAGGACGATCGTAATCAGCGCCATGGAGGCTATCGTCCCGACGCCGAAGACGACGAGGTAGCCCAACCCGACCCAGAGCACCTCTATCTGGGGTAGCAGCACCAGCATCACCGCTGCGCTTCCAGCGAGACCGTGCACGATACCTATGGCGTAGGACTTGAGACGGAACCGGGGACGGAGGATCTCATGGAGTCCGTTGCCGTTTCCGGGTTCTCTGCCCTCGGGGTGCGTGGCGTGAACGTGAACGTGCGCATGGCCTCCGTGCTGGTGCGCGTGTGCGTGCAGCGTTCCCCTGCGGAGGTTGTAGAACACCTGCGCTCCCAGGAAGACGAGCATGATCCCGACGCCGAACTCCAGCACCGGCGCCACGGCCTCGTAACGATCGAGCAGCGCCTCTTTCACGAGCAGGATGACGATGCCGAGGACGAGCAGCGGGGTCGTGTGTCCGAGACCCCACGATGCTCCAACCCACATTCCGCGCCAGACGTTGCCGTGCTCCGACGCAAAGGTCGCGACGGCCACGACATGGTCGGCGTCGGTGGCGTGCTTCAGTCCCAGAAGCATCCCGATGGCCAGGATGGCCCATACGCCGGAAGTGGCTTCTATCACTGCTGGCTTCCCATTCCGGCGCCGCGGTCAAGCGCAGGTGACGTAGCGTGTTCGTGGTGTTGGGTCTGGGCGTGCGTGTGGCCGCTGTGCGAGTGCTCCTCATCCTGCCGGCAATCCTGGCAGAGCCCGCTCATCGTGAGGTGCTCCAGGTGCAGCTCGAAGCCGGTGTCGTGCAGCAGGGCCTCACGCAGTTCGTCGAGGTGCGCGGGCGAAGCATGGATGGCCCTGTCGCAGTGTTCGCACACCATGTGGCCGTGCCGCATCCCCGGAGCGGCGTACTCGTAATGACTCACGCCGCCGATGGAGACCTCGTTCAACAGGTGCAGGCGGCTGAGCAGCCCGGCGGTGCGGTAGACGGTCGCCAAGTCCATCTGGGGGTACTTCTCACGCACCTTCGCTGCGACCTGGTCGACGGCGACATGCCCATCCATCTCGCGGATAGCGTCCAGCACGGCGACACGCTGGATAGTGACGCGGTGTCCCGTGGCACGTAGCGATGCGGCCGTATCGTTCTGGTGTTGCATCCAATAGCTCTTGCGAAGATTCGCAGGAAGACTATCACTTGTTTAGACGGCCAATCAAAACTGCCTAACTTCAGCAGCGAAATCGCTCCCAACGCTTGGCATTGACAGCACCCGCCTGTTATCGTTCCCACCGCGTCTGCGAGCCTACTCGCAGCGCGGGAGGAAAGACATGCGTCTGACGCGACTCTTCGCCCTGACACTGGCGCTGCTTATGGCGGCGCTTCTGGCTGTCGCCTGTGGAGGCGACGACCCCGAGCCAGCGCCCGAGGCCACGCCAACGCCTGTGCCTGCCGCTACACCGACGCCAACGGTCATGGACGCCATGGAGCCGGAGGAACCGAGTGAACCAGCAGCCACGCCGACTCCGCTCCCGCCGGGTGTAACGCCGCCTCCGGCGACTCCAACCCCGACGTCGCCCCCGCCCCCGACAGCGACGCCCATCCCCGGCTTCGACCCGGAGGAGCACTTCAAGAATAAGCGCATCTCCATCAACGTCGGCTTCTCGCCGGGCGGTGGCTACGACACGTTTGGGCGAGTGGTAGCGAAGTTCCTGCCCAACCACCTGCCCGGCAACCCGCGCATCATCGTCAGGAACCTGACCGGCGGCGGGGGAGAGCGGATCTTCCGGCCGACGCTGGTCGACATCGAACCTGAGGGCTATGCGGCTGCCGTTGTTCATCCTCGCTTCTTCAAGCGCGAGTTGGTTGGCATAGACGTGCCCGACTTTGACATGAACGAGGTCAGGATCATCGGCACGGCTTCGGCAGTGTCGACCGTAAGCGCGCAGTTCGCCTTCCGTGATCTGGGCACGACGTGGGAAGAGGCCGTGGCGAATGCCGGCGGCGAACTCAAGGTTGGCGCAACCGAGCCGGGCGACAGCGGAGGACTTGCCACGACGTTCATCGAGCTGGTCGGCGGCCCCATCAAGAACATCTACGGCTACCCCGGCTCCTCCGACATCGCCGCGGCGTTCGACCGGCGCGAGATCGACATCACCACCCGAGGATCTGAGGCCACGGCAAAGAGCCTCTTCCCTGAGTGGGTGGAGCAGCAGCAGATCGTGCCGCTCTTCTACTGGGGCGCTGAGCCGTCTACCGACCAGTCGTTCACGAACTACGTTGTCAACGATCTCGGGGCCGAGCTACCGCCGCACGTGTTCGACATCATCGACCTGACAGAGGAACAGAAGACGCTGTTCAGCGTCACCGAGACGATCAACGACAAGATGTCACGGCTGTTCATCATGCACCCGGACACGCCGGACCACATCTACCAGGTCTGGGTGGATGCGTTCCGCGCCACGGCACATGACCCCGAGTTCCTGAAGGCGATGTCCCTCCTCAACCGCGAGGTTGGATACGCAGGACCTGACGAGATTGTGCAGGTGCTGCAGGAGGGCCTGGTCGCGCTTGAGGACCCGGTGCTCCGTGAGGGCTTCATCACACTCGCAGGCGGTGTGGACTAGCCCGACGGCGGAAGACACGGTTGACACGAAGGAGCCCTCCCCATCGGGAGGGCTCCTTGCTACAGGCCTGCGTCAGTGGGGCGCTACGCCAGCGACGCCTCAACGCTGAGTTCGACGTTGCCTGCCATCGCGGTTGAGATGGGGCAGCCGTTCTTGGCGTCCTCTGCGGCCTGTTGGAAGTCGGCCTCGCTCATGTCAGGCACTTCGCCTACGACTTTGAGCGCGCTGGACGCGACCTTCGCGCCGCCCTCGAACAGCTCGAACGTGACTGTGGCGTCCGCCTCCAGCCGGGTCGCGACCTTGCCGTCGGCTCCGAGGCGGGCGGAGAGGGCCATGCAGAAGCAGCTCGCGTGCGCCGCTGCGACCAGCTCCTCGGGGCTCGTGCTGGGGCCTGCGGCCTCGTCGCTGCGCGCCTTCCACGAAACGGGAAGCTCGTTGTACGCGCCGGACGACGACGCGGTCACCGTGCCGGTGCCGGCGAACAGGTCGCCGCTCCAAACGGCGTGTGCGGATCGGGTGATTGCCATAACTCCTCCTTGGGGGTCGTTCCGAAGATAAGGCCGCTCGACGAGCGGCCCACATCAAGTATCGGCGGGAGGATACCGATGGGTCAACGCGCTGCTGTCCGATGCACCCTCACCGAGGGCTGAAGCGCGTTGACGCTACCTCTACGGAGAGGGAACGAGGCCCTTGGAGTCAGGCCTTGAGCGCTTCCAGGTGCTCCTTGCGGAGCTTGGCGACCTTCGGCGCGATGATGACCTGGCAGTAGCCCGCCCACGGATTGTTGCGGAAGTACTGCTGGTGGTAGTCCTCGGCGTCGTAGAAGACGTCGAGCGGCTGCAACTCGGTGACGATGGGGTCGCGCCAGACGCGGCGCTCCGTGAAGTCGGCGATGATCTCTTCTGCGATCCGGCGCTGCTCGTCATCGTGGTAGTAGATGGCGGAGCGGTACTGCGTGCCGGTGTCCGGCCCCTGGCGGTTGAGCGTCGTCGGGTCGTGCATCGTGAAGAAGAGTTCGACCAGCTGGCGGTACGAGACGATGTCCGGGTCGTAGGTGAGCTGCACGGCCTCGGCGTGTCCGGTGTTGCCGGAGCAGACCGCGTAGTAGGTGGGGTCAACGGTCGTGCCGCCGGTGTAGCCGTTGACGACCTTCTCGACGCCGCGCACCTGTTCGTACACGGCCTCCAGGCACCAGAAGCAGCCTCCGGCCAGCGTGGCCATCTCCGTCGTCATACCGGGAACCTCCTACTTACCGTTGCTTCCGGCGCACTACTGCCATCAGGTACACAGAGCCTCCGCCACCGTAGCCTTCCAGCGCCGCTAGCTCGTAGCCGTTCGCGTCCATCTGGTTCAGCCACTCGGCCAGCTTCGGCGCCTTGTCGCGCTCTATCTCGTAGGTGACGTACTCGTCGCCTACCGCGCCGCCCTGACCCTTCGGGGGTTTGTCCTGTTTCGTCAGGGCGCGGTAGTCCACCTGTTTGCTCCTGGATCCCGCTTCGCGGGAATCACGGGGTTGCTACGCGGGGACGGGAGCGCGGCTGCGAAGCGTGCGGCCCGGGTATGCCCCGGTGTGCTCGCCGTCCTCCAGCAGCACCTCTCCGTTAACTATAGTGTAGTCCACGCCGTTGGCCTTCTGGCGCAGGCGCATCAGCCCACCGGGGAGGTCGTTCACCTCGTCCGGCTCTTCCGCGCCGACGGTGTCCGGGTCGAACACCACTACGTCGGCGGCGAAGCCGGGGCGTAGCAGGCCGCGGTCGTGCAGTCCGAAGAGGGATGCCTGCATGAAGCTGAGCTTCCGCACCGCTTCCTCCAGCGAGAGCGCGCCCTCCTCGCGTACCCACTTGCCGAGGACGACCGTGCTGTAGCCGTAGCCTGCCTCGAAAACGACATGCGCGCCTGCGTCCGAGAGGCCGATGACGGTGTAGGGGCTGGCGATGAGCCGACCCATCACGCCGCCGTCCGCGCCGGCCTGGCTGTTCTGCATGCCGGTCCCGAGGTCCTCGTCCAGCACGAGGTCGAGGAAACCGTCAATGACATCCTTGCCCTGGGCCTCCGCCATCTCCGCGATGCTCATGCCCTTGTATGCGCTGTTGCGCTCCTTGAGCGTGCGGGTGATGAATATTCGCTCCCACGTGACGGGCAGCGCGCCGGACGGCAGGCCCTTGCCGTCCACGGCCTCGGCGCGGAGCTTGTCGCGCACCGCGGGGTCGCGGAAGGCGGCGGCTTTCTCCTCGACAGAACCGAGCATCACGTCGCGCCAGGTGGGCATGCGGTCGAAGATCTGGGCGTTGCGCATGGTGAAGCGCTGCGCCTGGGGGCGGGGGTTGATGACGGGGTACACCTGCTTCCCTTCGGCGATGCCGCGCTCGACGATGTCCAGGTGGCGCTTCCACCGGTCAGGCTCGCTGGGGTGGTGGACGATCTGGTTGTAGACGACGGGGCGCTGCGCGTGCTCGCCGAGTTTCGTGGCGAAGCCGTCGCGTATCTCCAGCGGGTACGCCGCGCCGCACTGCACGACGCCAGCGCCCACATCGCGGAGCGCGGTGGCGAGCTCGTACAACTCCTCGACGGGAGGCACGATGCCGGGGATGGGGCGTCCGAGCAGGTCCATGTGGCCGCTGTTGCGGTTGAACGAGAGGCCGAGTGCGCCCTGCCGGATGGAATCGCGGATGAGTTGCTTCATCTCTTCCATCTCGGCGGGTGTGGCCTCGGCGCGCTGGAACGACTCATCGCCCATCACCCAGCGGCGTATGGCGGAGTGGCCGACGAGCGAGCCCGCGTTGACGCCGAGGCGCTGGTCGAGGAAGTCGAGGTAGCCGCCGAACGTCGTCCATTCCCACGGGATGCCTTCCTGGAGGCTCTCCATGGGGATCGCCTCGACGCGTGAGAGCATCATCGCGAGGGCGTCGTGGTCCTCCGGCTTCACCGGTGCGAGCGTCAGTGAGCAGTTGCCGAAGATGACGCTCGTGACGCCGTGCTGCGGAGAGAAGGTGCAGAGCGGGTCCCACGTGGCCTGCGCGTCGAAGTGGCAGTGGTTGTCGATGAACCCGGGCGCGACGACGCGTCCTTCGGCGTCGATAGTGCGCTGCGCCGGACCGGAGAGGCGGCCCACGTCGGCGACGCATCCGTCCACGATGCCGACGTCGGCGATGAACGAGGGCATGCCCGAACCGTCAGCGACTCTTCCGTTCTTGATCAGCAGGTCGTACATGGTGCGCTCCTCACACGATGCTGTGGCGCAAGCCTACGCTGCGAGGGAACGCGGGGCAAGCGCAGGGCGCAGGCGGCGGGCCGGTTTTTCGCAACGCCGGAATTGATAGCATTTGATAGCATTCTCCCGAAGGTCCACGACGGCTGTTCGTAACTGTTCAGAGTTGATAAGTTCGTCGTTCCTGCGGAGGCAGGAACCCCGCAGCCTTCGCGTAAGAGTGGAGCCTCGCCCATCCCTGCAGACAGGGGGGCGAGATTCCCGCCTGCGCATACAAATGACGGGACCTCCCGCTAACTCTGAGCAGTTACGGTTGTTCCGGGGCCAGGATCAATTGTACGAGGAGGGTGTACCCTGCGCAACCGTCATGTGTCATACTATTGACGTGCACGCTGCGCCGGAGTTGGCGGGAGGTCAGGCGCTGCGGCGGAGGGGGCAGAAGAATGCGCGCTCCGAGGAAGGAGGAGCCGTCCGGAGCAGGGGAAGGCGCTGGGACTGGGATGGGTGCACGGCGCTATCACGATGCGACCGAATCGCTATCACGGCGCTACCACCTTGCGACCGCATCGCTACCACGGCGCTACCGGGAGGAGGCCGAAGCGCGGCCAGAATGGGCGCGTTCAGGCGGCGGCTGCGGGGCGGCTGAGCGCAGTGCGGTATCATGCGCATATGGGTATCACGTACAGCGCACACGAAGCGAAGGCGCGCTTCGCCGAGATGCTTCGCCACGTTCGAGAGGGCGAGACCGTGACTGTCTCCTACCGTGGGGAGCCGGTGGCCGAGGTGCGTCCGCTGCCGGAGCGCGGAACGGAAGAGCACAGATCCGCGCTCTCTGCGGGTGAGGGGAACGGCATGACAGTAGTCGAGCAATTGCGAGCCAAGGTGGACAGGAGCAAGTCCGAGGAAGAACGCTTCGCAGATGCATACCGTCGCGGCATCCTGACTCCTCCGAATGGTCCACGGGGGGATTTTGAACCTGTTGCCACGATACCGGGAGCACTGGAGCGGTTCCTGGCTGAGCGGGACTGATGGCTACTGTGGATCCCGATGCGTACGAAAAGCGACTGAAGGAGCTTGCAACGAGGCTGGAGTACACGTTTGCAGCTTATGCTGTGTGGGACTCGATCAGAGAAGCGTATCCTGGGCAATCTGACACACTGTCATCATCATCACCACATTTCTGGAGCTTTGCGCTAGTTGTGTCTTTGGAATACGCAAGAGTGAGTACCATCGCTGCATTCGACCGTGATAAAAGGAGTGCAGGCATCCCATCCCTCATTAATATGGCCAAACAATCAAAGGATATGTTAGCTCCGTATCTCATATCTCAGCACTTTGAAGAGATAGATGAAGTGTTCAAAAACTGCGAACCTGTTGTTAGTAAGATAAGAAAGCATCGCAATCTGGTAGCGCATCTTGGTGTAGTCACAGATGCAGAGCGGTATGAGATTACGGAACGCAAGGAGTTACTGAAGAAAATGGAACGCATCTATCAAATACTCTTCTCAGGATTCAAAGGGTTCAACCCTATTGCAGGAGAAGAAGATAAGTACCTATTCCTATTGGGCCGACAAGTGAAAGTTGATGTTGACCGTATTCTAGGAGCTGCCAATCAGGTATAACGATAACTTATCTCTCGCGCGGCGACCGCCACTGTACGAGATTGGTCGCTTCGGCCCAGAGGTGGGATAGCTCGCTGGTCTTGGCTCCCGGACGGCCACCACATATCTCAGCGTGGATTCCGGTTATGCGGTCATGGTGAGATTCGGAATGGCAGAATCCAAACCTCGCATCACTCGCCCAGCGTCCGAACGTAGAGTCGCCCCAGTGCCACCGGCCATCCGCAGCACGAAGTGGAGTTTGCGCCAGCCATCCCAGCCGAGGGTGCTCGTCCTCTTGGAGAGCTAATCGGGGAGTTGGGGAAGGCTTTGTACCCACTATGAGCAACTCATCGCCGCGAGCGCGGTATGCATCGGGCAACCCCTGTTCCATTTTGGATGCTACGCTCCGAGGAAACGCCACTACAGGCTTCACTTCTACCCAGATCGTGTTGCCCGTTGCGCCCCATATAGCAAAGTCG
This sequence comes from Dehalococcoidia bacterium, assembly GCA_034428375.1. Taxonomy (GTDB): domain Bacteria; phylum Chloroflexota; class Dehalococcoidia; order Lucifugimonadales; family Australimonadaceae; genus Bin16. Next base: position 10,802 of record DAOUHT010000052.1, read on the forward strand.
GGTATCCAACCAGCAAGATCATCCGGTTCGTACTCGCAGTCCCACTTGCATAGGGACATGAATGCCGCCCATCGCGCCTCCAGCCTGGAGCGGTACTGCCGCCCGTTGAACATCGTTGGTATGGCTCTGCTCTGGTAGCCGCTGCCAGCAGCAACCAGAGGCGCCGACCGCCGCCGGGGTTTCTCTGCTACCTTTGCCTCCTCAACATCCGTCGCCTCCGTGCGCTCATTGTCTGAAACGGGGTTATGGACGCCTGGCCTGGGTTCCGGCTCGGTTGAGTGATGCGTTGGAGCCGTCCCTGTGTGTTCTCCACTGTCCACCACTCCTGAGACGATATGCGGGGGCGACTCACTCAGGCGTGGTGGCGCATCGTTAGCCAGAGGAACTGCGTGCTGTTCCGATTTCTGCTCGATGAGATGGCGTCCAGATGATGAGATAGACACGCTAGCAGGGAGTGCAGGCTTCGGGTCGTTTCGAGGATCAAAGAGGTGGTCAAGGGAGTGTGCAATGTGTTGTAGACGGCGAAAGGCTTGCAGCGGTAACGAGGGTGTGTTCGTACTGGTAGGGGACTGCTCCCCCCTGACCACTGTAGGCGCGGTGTGTTCGCGCGGCCGAGCTGCAATGCTCTTGCCTGCTTCCTGCTTCTTCTTCCCCTTCTTGTTCTTACTCTTCTTGCTCATGCCAAGCTTTCGCTAATAGACACCCATACGCGGATTCTACCATTCATTACTCTTCCGGCTCGCGTAGACGCCCTACACACTCCCTAAGTATCATGCGGCCTATGTTGTCAGCGTCTGAGAACGAGCGGCTCACGCGGGTAGGGCCGGGCACGCCGATGGGCGAACTGATGCGGCGCTACTGGCAGCCCATCGCCGTCACCTCCGAGTTGAACGCCAGACCCACGAAGCCCGTGCGCATCCTCGGCGAGGACCTCGTCCTCTACCGCGACCGCTCCGGCGAGTACGGGCTGATCGACCGGTACTGCGCCCATCGCCGCGTGGACCTCTCCTACGGCATACCGGAGGAGCACGGCCTGCGCTGCATGTACCACGGCTGG
>DAOUHT010000053.1:0-1716 GCA_034428375.1 Dehalococcoidia bacterium
GAACGGTTCTGGCGGACCTTGAACGAGGACCTGATCGAAGGGACAACGTTTGAGTCATCGGAGGAGTTGAAGGACGAGCTCGTCCAGTACCTCCTCTATTACAACACGGAGCGGCCCCACCAAGGCTTGGGTGGCAAGACACCCCTCGAAACCATGCAGAATCTGTCAGCGAATTAGCTGACATCTACAATTCCCGCGCAGGCGGGAATCTCGTCCCCCGGCAGTTGACGGCCTCAGCGTGCCGTCCACGCGAGGTCGATGTTGTACGTCGCGCCGGTGAGCGCGCTCCCTGCGTCAGAGGCGAGGAAGAGCGCAAGTCCCGCCACCTCCTGGGGCTCGATGAGACGCTTGACCACCGCCTGCGCGAGCACGACCTGGTCCAGGACGTCGTCGACGCTCACTCCAGCCATCCGCGCAAGGTCCGGCAGCTGGTTCTCGACCAGCGGCGTCCGCACGAACGACGGGCAGATGGCGTTCGCCGTGACGCCGAACGCTCCGGCCTCCACAGCTGTGGCCTTGGTCAGCCCCACGATGCCGTGCTTCGCCGCGATGTAGGCGGACTTGTTCGGGCTGGCGATGAGTCCGTGTACGGATGACATGTTGATGATGCGGCCCCAGCCGCGCTCCTTCATCGTGGGCAGCAGGTGCTTCGTCAGCTGGAAGGGAGCGGTCAGCATGATCTGCAGCATCCGCGACCACTCCTCCTCAGGGAACTCCTCGATGGGCGCGACGTGCTGAACGCCCGCGTTGTTCACGAGGATGTCCGCACCGCCGTGCTCGCTCAGCACCTGCTCCGCGAGGCTTCGCGCCTGCTCCGGGTCCGAGAGATCGGCTTGCACGAACGAACCACCGATGGCCTCCGCGACCTTGCTGCCGGTCTCCGTGATGTTGTTGACAATGACGTGCGCGCCCTCTTCCGCGAAGCGTTCGGCGATCGCCTTTCCGATTCCGCTCGCTCCGCCGGTCACGAGCGCAGTCTTTCCTGCGAGAGTTGCCATGTCAGAGACGCTCCTTCTCCCTTACCGTCATTCCGACATCCCTCGTCATTCCCGTCACTCCCGCGAAAGCGGGAATCTCGCCCCCTGTCTGATGTAGGGGCGCCCCTGGTGGGTGCCCTGTCCCCATGTGAGTTGGCGGCGCTATGCGTCCGCGCGGCGCCTCGCGCTCCGCACACGCACGCCAACCGGCAATGCCATGCCGCCAAGCACCGCGCCGAGGGCGGCGAACACCACCGCGAGCACCCACCAGTCGCCGTCCACAGGAACGTCCTTGAGCGGCATCGCCGCGAACGCGTACAGCGGCGCGATGACAACGATGACGCCGAGGGCCGCTCCCGTGAGCTTGGCCGTGGCGTTCACGCCGATCCTGCGGCCAACCGCCATGCCCGAAGCCCACGGGAAGAACATCGTCCCGCACATCCAGAGCAACGCCGCCCAGTCGCCCAGCCAGTCGCGCAGCGCCCCGAGCGACACAAGCGTCGCGGCTCCGAGCGCCACGATCGCAAGCGACCGCACGGCGAGCGTCGTTGTTCCCATGGTTGGCCAGCCTCCCCGCGCATGGTAACATCCAACTTCCGAGGGCGGCACATCGCGCCTCGGCCCGCTGACCGGCGTACCGCCGTCGCGGGTGCGATTACTTATTTCCGATTCCGGGGAGCGATGGCAACGCAGACGGTCCGCAATTCCACCCAGGCGGTTATCGAGAAGGCGCTGGCAG
>DAOUHT010000054.1:0-2929 GCA_034428375.1 Dehalococcoidia bacterium
GCGATATGTCCGCCATATAGTCCCACTCGAAGTCCCCTGTTGCCACGGCCGCGATAGGTGCTGAGGAATCGCTTTCCTCGCCGGTACCAGTGGCGAAAGCAGAGAATCCCAAGAGCCCAACTAGCAGTAAAAGAGGTATCTTTTTCATCGTTGCTCCTTTTTGTGTCTCGGACGAGACAATTGTCAGCCTGCTACGCTGGCACATCTGTATCCGATTGTCAAGCTATCTGCGCGAATGCGCGAATGCACCTGGACGCGCGTGGGCGCGGTACGTTGCGCCCGGCTCGACCGTGAGGTCCACGAAGCCCGGCTCGCCCGGGGGAGTCCGGGAATGGCCAAGACCTCGGCCACGGCCTTTCGTTACACTGTCTGCCAGCGATGGAAGCTACGCAGATCGGCGCGACCGTCGACTACGAGAAGCCCGGCAAGCAGCTCGGTCACCTCGCAGTTCCTTACTCGCACAACCTCGGCGGCTGGGCCAACCTGCAGGTTCCGGTAGCCGTGCTCGCCGCCGGTGGGGGCCCGACCGTCCTGCTCATGGCAGGAAACCACGGCGACGAGTATCCGGGGCAGGTCGCGATCCTGAAGCTCTGTCGGGAGCTGCCGCTCGAGATTGTCCGGGGCCGGCTCATCATGATCCCGGCGCTCAGCGTGCCCGCATCGAAGGCCGGCGCACGCCTCTCACCTCTTGACGGGAAGAACTTCAACCGCTGCTTCCCCGGCGATCCGACCGGCTCGGTTGCGGAGATGCTGGCTCACTACTTGACCACCCACCTCTTCCCCTTGGCGGACGTCGTCATCGACCTGCACACCGGTGGGCGCAGCTTCGACTTCTATCCGTGCGCTCACATGCACTTGGTGCCGGACCGTGATCAACGCCGAGAGATGGTAGCCGCGGCGGAGGCGTTCAACACGGACTTCGCCTTGCTCTACACCGACATCGCCGGAGCCGGTCTGCTGCCCGTCGAGGCAGAGCGCCAGGGCAAGGTCGTCGTCACGACGGAGATGGGCGGCGGCGAGCCCGTCCCGGCAAAGGTGCACCGACTGACCCAGGAAGGTCTGCGCAACGTGCTGGTCCACCTCGGCGTCGTGGCAGGCGAGAGGCGCTCGCGAGACGAACTCGGCCTGCCGCCGACGCGCTGGGTACAGGCACTCGACCGCCAGGACTACCGCTTCGCGCCCGAGTCGGGGATCTACGAGAGCGTCGTCGATCTGGGGAGCAGTGTGGCGGCCGGGGAGAAGGTCGGTCAGGTCCACTTCCTCGAGCGCCCGGACCGGGAGCCGGCTGCCGTCGTCGCGCTGACGGCGGGCGTTCTCCTCGGCAGCCGCGGCCCCTCCCTCGTCGGCCAGGGCGACTGCGTGGCCTGCATCGCCCACGACGTCGATCCGAGCATTCTCAAGTGATGGTCCGTTCCAAGGAGCGTGGTTCAGGAACCTCTACAGCCCATGCCCTGCGGCACGAGTACGAGAGTTTCATCCGCACCACGCCGGAAGCGCTGTGGGACGCCATCACCAGCGGCGAGCAAACCCGCCGATACTTCCACGGCACGCGCATCGAGTCGGAATGGCGAGTCGGGGCTGCCGTGATCTACCACAGCAGTCACGACGGTCACATCGCTGTCGATGGAATGGTGCGGCACGTCGAGCGGCCGCGCCGGCTTTCCTACACGTGGAACGTTCGCTACGACCCCGAGCGCGCGGGAGAGGCGCCCTCGCAGGTCACGTGGGAGATCGAACCTCTCGGAGAGACCTGCAGGCTCACCCTGACGCACCGGTTCAGCGAACCGAGCAAGACCTTCCGAGAGGTCAAGTCGGGCTGGAACGCGATCCTGTCGTCGCTGAAATCCCTGCTGGAGACCGGAGAGCCTCTGTCGATCCCCTGAGCAGTGAGCAGGTCACGCTCTGGTGAGGACGCGGAGACCCTCCAGCTCCGCCGCCAGCGCGAGGCTCCCGTCCAGGCAGACAAACGCGAGCGTGCCTGGAACCTGCTCGTGCACCAGCAGCGCCGCGCCGAGTTGACCCGCATCGGCCGCCCGCAACGGATGCCGCGCCAACAGCCCGGTGGCACGGTTCCGAACGGCCAGTACGTCGGTCACTTCGTCCCATGTGGCAGCGAGTGCATCCACTCGCTCGAGGACAGCGCCCCGTTGTGGCCGCGTCAACAAGCCTTCGCGGGTACGGCGCTCCAAGGCACTGGCGATCTCGGTGCGCGTCCAAACCCACGTGACGATACGGTCGTCTTCGGAGAGCCACGTTCGCACCAGCGCACTGTCGGGCTCCGAGACGATCAGCGGGACCAGTGCCGATGCATCCCAGTATCTCACACGCGGTCGCTGCGCTCCTCGGCCAACGCCGGTGAGAGAGTCACCGGCAGCACCAGCGGCGCCTCGTCCAGAATCGACGCCGCGCCTCCCGAGCCCGGGCGCAGGAGGCCAGCACTGATCAACCGCTCCCGTAGTGCGCCCTCGTCGCTCGCCGCGGGAGGAACCAGCCGTGCGACCGGCGTACCTCGATCGAGGACCTGGACCTCGCCGCCGCGGCGAACCTCGCGAAGGTAGCGAGAGAGATTTGCCTTCAATCCGGAAACCGATACCGTCGTCATCATGACCAGAATGGTCTACATGTCCAGACCAATCAAGTTCCCAAGCCCCGACCGCATCAAGACGGTTATCATCCGACGCTCGAGGTAAAGCAGATGCCAGCATTCGACATGAATCCCGTGGACGTGCCGCAGGAGACTCTGGATGGACTGAAGTCGATCCCGACCGTGACCGTGTACGCCGGGGTCTGCAACTTCGGCTCCCCGCTGAACGTCTGCGAGGGACTGACCAGGCTCACGCCCGGCCGGGAGCGGTTCGCCGCGCGGGCGCGGACGCTCAGGTTCCTCCCCGTGCGGCCCGACCTGGCGAGCGAGAGAACCGGCGGCGAG
>DAOUHT010000055.1:0-3621 GCA_034428375.1 Dehalococcoidia bacterium
CAAGCGGCGGCCCGCTCGGCAACGCCGTGCAGCGCGTCGCCGGGCCGTACGCCATCCCCGCGATGGATGTGGAGTGCCTCGGCGTGACGACCAACCGGCCGCCCACCGGCCCCTACCGCGGCGCGGGCGGCCCTGAGGCCGCGGTGCCCATCGAACGCATCATGGACGACGCAGCGCGCCAGTTGGGCATGGATCCCGCCGAGATACGCCGCCGCAACTTCATCCCCACCGACGCATTCCCCTACCAGACGGCCACCGGCCTGCTCTACGACTCTGGCGACTTCCACACCGCATTCGACCGCGCGCTCGGCATGGCCGGGTACGCCGGTCTCCGCGAGCGGCAGGCGTCCGAGAGCGGCCCGTTCCGCACCGGCATCGGCGTCGCGACGGTCACGAAAGCGTCAGGCGGCAAAGCGAACGTGCGCAAGAGCCTCGCCCGCGTCGAGATGAAACCGGACGGACGCGTCGTCATCGTCACGGACGTATCGCCACACGGACAGGGCACAGCCACGTCGTTCTCGCAGATAGCGGCGGACACGCTCGGCATCGCCCCGGAGTTGGTCGACCTGCACCACGGCGACACCGACGAACTCGCGTCGGGCGGCGGCACGACGTCGAGCCGCGGCCTCGCAGTCGGCGGCAACGCAGCCTACATGGCGCTGCTGGAAGTGAAGCGTCGGCTCGACGCCGCAGGCGGAGTCATTCCCGCGAACGGCATCACCGTGGAACTGGAGTGGGAACTGCCCGCCAACCCTTTCGGCTTCGCCGCGCATGTCGCGGTCGTCGAGCTGGACGAGGGCACCGGCGACGTGCGCCTCACCGACTACGCCGCCGTGCACGACTGCGGCCCGATGATCAACCCGGTCATCGTGCGCGGCCAGATACAGGGCGGCATCGCGCAGGGCATCGGCCAGGCGCTGAGCGAGGGGATGCTCTACACCGCGGCGGGCCAGCCCCAGACCGCCAGCTTCATGACCTACGGTATCCCCATCGCAGAGTCGCTGCCCTCATTCGCGCTGGAGAACCAGCAGACGCCCTCCCCGACCAACCCACTGGGCATCAAGGGCATCGGCGAACTCCCGACCGTCGCCGCGCCCGTCGCGGTCACGAACGCCGTCGCTGACGCGCTCGCCCGCTCCGGCGCAGACGTGAGCGGTGTCGACATGCCCCTCCTCACCGAGCGCGTCTGGCGCGCGCTCGGGTAGCGGGGTACGCCAACCAGATTGGTGACACGCGGCCCTTACGCAAACCCGTACACTCTCGCTAGCATGGCCTAAGCGCTCCTGCCGGATAGACAGGAGTAGTATGATGACGATGGGATGGACGGATGACCTACATCCGGTTCCGTTCCTTGAAGGAGCCGCCGTGACGACTGCGCCGTCAGAAGACGTACCTCGCTACTTCCATGACTATGCGCTCGAGAACGAGCGCCAGCACAATGAACTGGCCGACCGTATCAGCATGGTGCAAGGCGAGCTCCGCATGATAAAGGCCATCAGCCTGGGCATCTTCGGCACATTGCTGGTGGCCGCGTCCAAGTACGTTATCGGCTGGTAGAGCAGCCGGACTTCACAGACAAAGAAGCGTAGCAGGCGGCGATGCGCTGCCCGCTACGCTTCTGTTCTCAGGCCTGTTGTCGCTCGGACGCTTACTTCGCGCCGAAGAACTGGCCCTCGATGGCCACGGGGTCGATGTGGAAGTTCTCGGTCGAGTCGGCGGGGATGGCATTGCCGTCCGGCTTCACGCGCGTCTGGATGCCCTCGCTGGTGTCCATCTGCGCGCCGACGCGGAGCATGAAGAGGTTCCGCCCGCCGGTGTTGAGGTACCGGTAGTACGCGCCCTTCGGGATCATGATGCCCTCGTACTCGCCGAGCACCTTCCCGTTGCCCTTGTCGTCGAAGAACGTAACCTCGCCTTCCAGGATGACGAACGCGTGGTCCTCGTCCGTGTGGGCGTGCACCGCGTTCTCGCCGCCCTCCGCGTTGACCTTGAAGCTCAGCCAGAGCAGGTCGGTGCGGGCAAGGTCGATGTTCGTCCGTCCCGCCGACAGGTACGGGCCCTTGATGGCGAACGTGGACGTCTGGGGCGTCGTCTGCGTCTCGGTGGTCATGGCATCCTCCTCGTTCTGTGTGCCGCTATCTTACTCCGTCCCGCAACCCCTACGCGACGAGGCCCTTGACGATGTCGGACAGGCGCTCGCCGATCATGATGGACGTGACGTTGGTGTTCGCGTGCGGGACGACGGGCATGATGGACGCGTCCGCCACGTACAGGTTGTCGATCCCGTGCACCTTCAGGTTGCTGTCGACCACAGCCATGGGATCGGACGCCGGGCCCATCTTGCATGTGCCAACGCCGTGGTGGTAGCTGCCATGCGCGTTGCGGGCGAACTCGCCCCAGTCCTCCTCCCGCGACGGCGAGATGAGCGGGCCGTAGAACTCCTGCAGCGACTCGTGCTGCGTCAGCTCGTAGATGAACTCCATCGCCGTCGTCATGGCCTTCAGGTCGTCCGGGTGGCGGAGCATCGCGTCTTCGATCTCCGGCAGGTCGCCCGGGTCCGTGCTCACGAGGCGGATGCGCCCCCGCTCGCGCTGTTCGAGCAGGTTGGCCGATATCGGCATCATCCGCTTCAACCCCGGCACGTCCGTCGGCGGACGCTGGAAGATGTGGAAGTTGCCGTGCGGCAGGCTTGGGTCGCTCCGGTACATCACCCGGAAGCGAGGGCTCAGGCTGTCCTCGGTGAAATCGGCGCGGCCCTCGAACGTCATCTCTATCGTGGCGTGGTCCTGGTAGTTCCCGCCCACGCCTTCCAGCACGTTGACGGCAGGGATGCCGAGGCGCTCCAGTTCGCTCGCCGGACCGACGCCGGAGAGCATGAGCACCTGCGGGCTGTGGTAGACGCCCGCGCAGAGCACGACCGTGGACGCCGACACCGTGCTGACTGCGCCCTCGCGCTTGTAGACGACGCCGTTCACCCGCCCGTTCGCGATGGAGAGCGATTGCACCTGTGCCTCGGAGACGATGTCCAGGTTCGGACGCTCCCGCGCAGGGCCGAGGTACGCGACCGTCGTATTCTGCCGCACGCCGTCCTTCACGTTGTAGGCCATGCTGAAGACGCCGCGCGGGCCCGGTACGTTCAGGTCCGGGCACATCGGCACTCCCAGGCTCAGCGCGCGTTCCGTCAGTGCGCGCGTCAGCCCGGTGGCGTCCTCGCCGTCTACCTTGAATGGCCTCTCGACGTGCAGCGGCCCGTCCTCGCCGTGGAGGTCGCTGCCGCCGTAGTCCGTATCGGTCTCGATGCGCCGCAGCAGCGGCAGGCAGTCGTCGAACGACCAGCCGGGATTGCCGAGCGACGCCCAGTTATCGAGGTCGTACTTCGTGGGCCGGACGACGGCCATCGCGTTCACGGACGAGCCGCCGCCCATCACGCGGCCGCTCACCTTGTAGAACGTGCTGCCGTCGCCGGAGCGAGGCGTCGGGTAGAGCATCACGAACGGCGACTCCAGGACGACGCGCGCAACCCGGCTGCCGTCGGCGATGTCCTCCGGGATGGGTTGCGGGTCGGGCCCCGCTTCCAGCAGCAGCACCTGCCTGTCAGGGTCTTCGCTCAATCGCGAGGCG
>DAOUHT010000056.1:0-16206 GCA_034428375.1 Dehalococcoidia bacterium
GTGATGCTGCTGGAGACCGGGCTTCCCCACCGCTACTACATCCCCGGCAAGGACGTGCGGAAGGACCTGCTCCGCCCCAGCGAGCGCGTACTCGGCTCCACCTACAAGGGCCTGGCGAGCTACTTCCACGCCGACGTGGCGGGCGAGACGTTCGAGGACATCGCATGGATGTACCGCGACCCCACGGCGGAGTCCGCCAGGGTCGAGGGCTACATCTGCTTCCCCCAGGGCAAAGCCGACGTCTACGTCGACGGCGAACTGGAGCCAAAGCCGAACACCCGCTGGGACTAGGGAATAGTCTGAACAAGTCCGCCTCGTCGTTCCTGCGCAGGCAGGAACCTCGCCCCCTGCCTGTCATGTTGAGCGGAGCCGGAGGCGGAGTCCGCGCTTTAGCGCGCAACATCCTCTCGGGGAACGTTCGCTTGTTCAGAGGTTCCCTGGGAGGCCGACGCTCAAGTTCCGCGCGGCAGGCGGCGTAACGCTCGCTGGTATCATTGCGGCGAGGAGTAACCGCGATGACGCCGCTGGTGGAAGAACGCATCGTCGAGATCGAAAAGCTCTGCCGGGAGCACGAGGTTGCACGGCTGGAGCTGTTCGGCTCGGCCGCATCGGGGACGTTCCACCCCGGCGAGAGCGACCTCGATTTTCTCGTGAGCTTCGAGCCGCGTCCGAAGGGCAGCCGCCCCGCGCCCTACTTCCGTCTCGCTGCCGCGCTTCAGGACCTGTTCGGCATGGACGTGGATCTCGTCGAAGAGCAGGCCATAAACAATCCGTACTTCCGGCAGGCCGTCGATACCGGACCGAAGACGCCCCTCTACGAGTCACCGTCCGCGCCCGAGCGCCCGCCGCTCACTAGTCCCCATCCCGCTCCAGAGTGTAACCCAGTGGAACTCCGCACCAAGAAGCTGCTGTACGATATCAACCATGCCGCTGGGCAGATGATCTGGTTCACAGAGGGGAAGGCGCTGGACGATTACCTTGACGACCTACTCCTCCGCAGCGCGGTGGAGCGGCAGTTCGAGGTTATCGGCGAAGGGGTAAGCCGCCTCGGCAGGCAGGACCGCGCGACCCTGGAACGCATCACCGGCTTCCAGGAGATCATCCGGTTCCGCAACCTCATCGCTCATGAGTACGACAGGCTGGAGAACGCCCAGGTTTGGGAGATTGTCGAGCGCGATATCACTGTCCTCTACGAAGAGACGACCGCGCTCCTCGCCGAGTGAGCCGGCCCGCTCGGAGGCCTACTCCGCGAACTCGCCGCGCAGCTCGCGGTAGAGGCGTGACATGAGCGGCGGGAGGCGGTCCTCCTGCCGTCCCCAACCGGCGAACGGGCCAAGGTCGAGCGACGCCACCGCCTCCTCCTCCGACCGTCCCTCCGTGAAGCTGCGCTCACCCTGCTGCGTGATGCGCAGCAGGCACTCGCGCATCTCGTCCATGTCGGCGCGAGTTCCCAGCGGCCCATGCCCCGGCACCACGACGTCGCACTCCACCTGCGCGGCGCGCTCGGCGGCGTCCGCCCACGCGAGCGGGAAGCCGTCCCGCGCGTTCGGGATGTACTGGTGGAAGGAGAGGTCGCCAGCGAACAGCACCCCCTCCGTCGGCAGGTAGACGGCGATGTCGCCCCGCGTGTGCGCTTTGCCGAAGAAGCGCAGCTCGACGGGCCTCTCGCCGAGGTGGATAGTCAGGGTGTCGCTGAACGTCAGGTTGGGCGGCGTCTGCGGCAGGTCTCGCCACTCCTCGTAGATGGCGGGGTAGAGGTCGCGCAGGAACGCGCGGTGCGAGTCCCACTCGGTGGCGAGGTCAACGCGGCAGGTGTCGTGCGCGACGATGGGCGCCTGCGGCATGAGCGCGTTGCCGAAGAGGTGGTCGCCGTGCCAGTGCGTGTTCACGACGTACCGCACCGGCTTGTCCGTCACGCGGCGCGCCTCGGCCAGCAGCCGCTCCGCGAGCGCGGGCGTCATGAGCGTGTCGATGATGACGACGCCCTCCTCCTCCACGAGGAAGCCCGCGTCCGTCGCGCCTCCTGCCTGGATGAATGCGTACGCGCCGGGTGCAACCTCTATGGCGCCGGTGCGGTAGTCGCCCTGAGTCATGACCGCAACTCCGGCACGACCCTCGTGCTGAGCAGATCAATAGTCCGCTGCACGTCGGCGAGGCTCCGCGCCTGCGGCAGGAAGACGAAGTGGCTCACGCCCGCCTCCGCGTACTCCGCAAGCGTCGCCGTGATGCGCTCCGGCTCGCCGGTGAGCGCCCCGCGCTTCTCCGCGCCAGCGATGTCCGGCTCACTCCGCAGGTCGACCAACACGCGGAGCGAGAGCGAGACCGCACTGTGGCCGCGTCCGTGGGCTGCCGCTTCCTCGTTCATGGTGCGGTGCGCTTCCGCGAGCGCCTGCGGCGTCGTGGCGAACAGCGGCGGGAACCACGCGTCGCCGTAGCGGGCGGCGCGGCGCATGACCGGCTTCGTGTGGCCGCCCACCCAGATGGGCGGATGCGGCGACTGCGCGGGATGCGGGTACGACTCCACTCCCTGCACGTTGAAGAAGCGCCCCTCGAACCGCACCTCCTGCTCCGTCCACGCCGCGCGCACCAGTTGCAGGCTCTCGTCGAGCGCCGCGCCGCGTTGGTCGAAGTCCAGCCCGAGCGCCTCGAACTCCTCCCGCAGCCAGCCAGCCGCGACGCCGAGGATGCTGCGTCCGCCGGAGAGCACGTCCAGCGTCGCCGTCGTCTTGGCAGCGGCGAGCGGGTGGCGCAGCGGGAGCAGCGTGACCGCGGTGCCGAGCTTCACCCGCGACGTGAACCCCGCCACCCAGGCGAGCGTCGTGAACTGGTCGAGGAACGGCAGGCCGGGCGCGATGAGGAACTCGCCGTCGGCGCTGTAGGGGTAAGTGGAAGTGTGGCTGGTCGGCAGTACGATGTGGTCGGCGGCCCAGACCGAGTCGAGGCCGGACGCCTCGGCCTGCTCGGCAACGAGCCGCACGGCTGAGGGGTCGTCCATGCCGATGGTGGGGAGCGAGACGCCGAACTCGATCATAGGGCGCAATGGTACAGGAGGTAGGGGAACGCGCGGGAGGGTGGTGATTGCAGAAAGTGTGTCATCCGCCCCTTTCGGTTGGGGGGGTACACCTCGTATATGCTCCGTGCAGACGTACAGGAGGAACGGTTGTGCCTGTCGACGACGAACTGATGGTTGCGCTGCGTACGCAGGCGCACAATCTGCGTGCTCCACGGTTCCGGGCGCAGGCGACGGGATACGCGCTCATACAATGCGCGGAACTGCTCGAACGGGCGGTCCGCATAACGGTCGACGAATCGCACCGGGCGGGTGTAGCGGAACGGAGGATGCTTGCTGCACTGGAGGCGCAGGAGCATGTGTCGGAGTCGCTGCAACGTGCGATGGACCTGCTTCGCGACGCCATAGGCATGACGGAATCGGAGGAATCGGAAGCGGCGGTGCGCGCTGAACGGCTGCGCACGCTCGCGGAATTCAAGGAGCAGTCTGCCCGGATGCTCAGAGAAGAGGAGCGGCAGCAGACCGAAACCGAACGCGAACTGGCGCAGGCGTCCGACATGCTGCTGCGTGTGGCGGACAACCTCAGCAGAGGCTAGCGTCTCGCGTATACTTGCCGTCGCACTCTTGACCGCACGGAGGCCCTACCGATGGCGCTCGCTACCAGGGAGTTTCTCGCCGAGATGCAGCAGCTGCAGGAGCTGAAACACAGCCGCAAGCACCCGCTGTTCGAGATGATTGAGGAGGGGCAGCTCACTCGCCCCCAGCTCAACGGCTTCATCAAGCAGTTCTACCTGCTCTTCCCCAAGCCGTTCCCGAAGCCCATCGCGGCGATGTTCGCCCGCGCTCCGCAGGACACGGAGCTTGAGCGCATGTGGTTCGAGAACCTCTCGGAGGAAGCGGAGGGCGGCGAGACCGGCACCGCCGGCCACAAGGAGCTGTACATCCGATTCGCCGAGGCCGCCGGCATCCCGCGCGACGAGCTCAACGCGACCCAGCCGCTGCCTGAGACGCGCGGCCTGCTGAACTGGCGTGAGCTGCTCATCGGCCAGCGCTCGTGGCTGGAGCTGTACGCATCGCAGGGACTCGCGCTGGAAGGCACCGCCAGCGGGCGGATGAACCGCGTGGTCAACGGCCTCGTCAACCACTACGGCTTCGAGCGCGACAGCGACGACATCCTGTACTGGACGCTGCACATGTCGGTCGACGAAGAGCACATGAAGGTGGGGCCCTACGTCATTGAGAAGTACGCCGTGAGCGACCTGGAGCAGCAGGCCGTCCGGGAGTCGCTGAACGCAACGCTCGACACCTTCTGGCTGGTCTACGACGGCATCGTCCGCGCCTTCGTTGACGAGGACCCGCTCTACGCCGACTGGCGGTAGGGAGTCAGGATGCTGGCTGGCACCTTGCCGGCATGCTATAGGCATGCTATCGTCATGCCATGACGAACCTGCAAGTGAAGAACGTTCCGGATGGTCTCCATGAACGGCTGCGCCGCTACGCACAGCGGAAGAACTGCTCTATCGGCGCCGCAGTGATTGCCGCTGTCGAGCGCGAATTGGCCATGAGCGAATGGAAGGAACGGTACGCTGCGCTGCCTGAGACGCAACTCAGCGCGCCTGCCGCCACTCTCATCGCCGCCGAACGCCGCCTCCGGGATGATGAACTCGCTGCCGACCTCGACGTAGAGTGAGTCGTTACGTCATAGACTCGTCTGTCGCGGTTGAGTACCTGCTCAAGACCCCGCGAGGCTTGGCCGTGGGTAGCGTGATTGAAGATGCCTGGCTGGTTGCGCCGGAGATGGTGGATGCCGAGGTGCTCTCCGTGCTGCGCCGCGAAGTCCTTGGCAGACGCCTGGAACAAGCCCAGGCGCGAGCGGTTATCGACGTCATGTCTGCCTGGCCGCTGGAGAGGATCCCCCACCGATTCCTTGCTCCCCTCGCATGGGAATATCACAGGAACGTAAGCGCGTACGACTCCTTCTACGTGGCGGCCGCACGGTTGTACCAACTCCCTCTGATCACGGCCGATGGCCGACTGGCACGGGCGCTGGAATCCAGTGGCGATGTGCAGTACGTCCATGTGGGGTAGACGAACCTTCGCCTAACGGGACCACCCTACGCTGACTGGCGTTGGGGACTAGTCCCACTGAGGCGGATCACCTCCGGCTACCCTACCGCGGGATACCTGGCCACCACCTGAGACCACTCGCAACCAGCGCACTCGAACACCAACTCGACCCACAGCGTGTTCTCCCAGTCCAGGAGTTGCCGGGGTTCCGTTTCGTGCTGGGTGACGGCCGCATCCCCGCAGCGAGGACACGCATAGGCGATGACCGGGCGAGGCCCTTTCGTCATATTCCGGTCCCTCCTGGAGGGGACGACCCTTCAGCGCACCGCTCCGTAGGCCTCTTCGACCCGCCGGTGCAACTCCTGCACGAGCTCGTTGGCGGGAGCGTAGCGGCCAACGTCGTCGCGCCAGTAGCCGCGATGGTACTGCTCGCGGTAACCGCCGATCCTGCTGCCGATGCGCCGGACTGCTTCCTCTTCGTCCCGGTAGCGGACCTGGGAAACGATCTCCTCCATGTGGTCCGGGTCCCGAAAGACGTTGAGGGGATCGCCGCCGTCCTCCACGATGCGCATGTTCTCCTCCAACTGACGCCGGAGGAAGACGATGGGGATGTCGGTGCGGCCGAGGTTCTCGGCGGTGCGGTCCGTTATGGCGCCCTGCGACCACCACGCGATCATGTCCTGGGTAAAGGTGTGATCGAGGATGGCCTTCCCCTGCCGGTCCCAGAGAGGGACTTCGTAGAAGGGGACGATTTCCTGCCGGGGCGTGTCGACGCCCCTCGGCGCGGCGGCGATCTCGTAGTGGATGTAGTAGGTGCCGGTGTCGTCGATGGGGACGCGCACCTGCGTCCTGTTGTACATGGTGTTGCCGATCTCGCCGCCGGTCATGACGGGGAAGATGACGGTCGAGTGTCCGGCCTCCCCGTCGAAGTCGGCGCCGAGTGCCCTGGAGTAGCTGATGCCCTTCTCCATGCCGAAGGGCGTGGGCCGGGCATAGAGGCCCTCGATGCCGATGCCGGAGCGGATGGAGGTGAAAGCCCGGTGCGTTCCTTCGTCCGTGACCCGGTCCTCCAGCAGCCCGTCCTTCTCCAGCGCGTACTTGAAGAGCTCGCCGTGGAGCCACGGGTTGTGCGCGGGGTCTCCGGTGTTCTCCCAGCTCTGGAGCCAGTTGCAGGGTAGCAACGTGCAGGCGATCTGGCGGATGGCGTTCGGCCATACGAAGACAGGCCAGGGCGGCAGCAGGGGCGCAGGCTCCGGTCCGAGGTAGGCCCAGATGAGTCCGCCCATCTCCCTGACCGGGTAGCCCTTGAGTTTGATACGGCCGGTGAAGGCGCTGTCGTGCGCCTCCAGCGGGGTATCGAGGCATCGCCCGTCGGTGCCGTAGAGCCAGCCGTGGTACGAGCAGCGCAACCCCTCTTCGTCCGGGATGCCCCACTCCATGCCCATCGAGCGGTGGGCGCACCTGTCGCCGATGAGCCCGATGTCCCCGTTCAGCGTGCGGAAGAGGACGAGGTCTTCTCCCAGCAGGCGCACTTTCATGACCGGTTCGGACAGCAGCTGAGCGTAGGGCCTGAGCGGCAGCCAGTAGCGGCGCAGCAACTCGCCGCCCGGAGTCCCCGGGCCGACCCGAGCCAACCGCTCGTTGGTTTCCGCCGTGAGCATGGCTGGCCTCCTCCTGGTTTTCGGCTACTACCGGCTACGCCCGGACGGCCCCCCAGCGGTGCGTGGGCTGCTTCTGCCAGACGTCCTCGTCGATGTTCGTGTCGACGATGGGGTGGTCCGGGTCGCGGATGACGCCCAGCGGGTCTTCGCCGCGCGCGACGCGCTCCATCTGCTCGAACATGGTGCGTCGCAGCAGGACGACGCCCCGGTCCGAGTAGGAGAGGTGCTCGACGGAGCGGTCGGTGACGGGGCCCTGCGTCTCCCACGCCATGTGGTCCTGCGAGAGGACGGAGCGTCGGTCGTACCACGCATGCGGGTGGCTCTTGTCCGCGGGCGTCTTGTACGGCTCGATGTACTCGACGGGCGGGTCCCACGTCGTCTCGTCGGACTGGCCGTCCTCGTTGAGCCAGAAGTTGATGTGCACGTGCCAGGTGTGTTCGTCGTCTATCGGCGTTCGGAACTGCGTGCTTGGCCCCTGCCGGAGGATGGAGGGGAAGAGCACGGGGTGCTCGTCCACGACGCCGTTGGTGTAGGTGCGCTTCTTCATCAGGCCGTAGCCGGTCTGGTAGAACTCGAACGAGTCCACGTCGTCGGTGAAGCCGCGCGTCGTGTTGACGGGCTCCCGCTGGCCGCGCGCGTAGTACTCCTGGTGGAGGATCTGGAGGTGCGCCGGGTCCATGGAGTTCTCCATGGCCTGGAACCAGTTGCAGTCCAGCACGGGGTGGAGGTTTATCTTGCGACGTCCGTCCTCCCGCACGAGCGTGTCGAACGGGGTGAAGACGGGCGCGGGCTTCGGCCCCATGTACGCCCAGACGACGCCGAGGTAGACCTTGCAGTCGTAGGCGGGCTGCTTCACGGAGCGCATGATCGCCTCGTTCTTCTCAGGCGGCGTCTCCAGGATGTTGCCCTCGGTGTCGTAGAGCCAGCCGTGGTAGGCGCAAGCGATGCCGCGCTCCTCGACGCGCCCGTAGACGAGCGACGCGCTGCGGTGCGCGCAGTGGTCCGCGAGCAGTCCCCAGCGCCCGGACTTGTCCCGGAAGATGACCAGGTCCTCGCCCAGCCTGCGCACGGCCATCGTCGGGCGCTCCTCGGTTATCTCGGACGCGATGGCGATGGGGTGCCAGTAGCGTCGCAGTAGTTCGCCCGCGGGTGTGCCGGGGCCGACTCGAGTGAGTTTCTCGTTGTCTTCTTTCGTCAGCATGACGTTGTCCTCCCGCGTTGCGCTAGACGGTCTGGCCCACCTGCTTGCGGCGCTCGATGGAGTCCGCGCCACCCTCGACGCCGCGCTGGTTCAGGATGGGGCTGTATTTGCTCGCCATGCCCTGGCGCCTGATGCCCTTGTCTCCTTCGCCGCGCTCCTGGTACTGCTCGTTCCGGCGGGACTTGTGCTCCGTGTCCATGCCCAGGTAGACGTTGGACGCCGGGTCGCGGAACGTGTTGATGGGGTCGCCGCCGTCCTCGACGATGCGGACGTTCTCCTCCAGCATGCGCCGGAACATGATGATGCCCTTGTCCGAGCGTCCGAGCGATTCCTTCGTGCGGTCGGCGATAGATCCCTGCGTGATCCACGCGGCGACGTCCTGCGCCGAGTTGGAGTCGAGTATCTCGAAGCGGACGCGGCCGTCCTCGGCCAGTTGGATGAGGGGCGGGAAGAAGAGGGGTACGTCCTCATCGCGCTGTTCGGGGTCGTCCGGCGACATCTTCGGGTGGCACATCACCCACCAGTGGCCGGTGTGCGTGTCGTCCAGCGGCACGCGGATCTGGAACGACGGGCCAACGCCGACTCCCATGCCGCCGCCGCGCCTGCCGTCCCACGTGTCGATGGCGGTGCCGCTACCGCCCTGGCGGAGGAAGTAAGGGAAGACGATGGGGTGTCCCTGCGCCCATTCGCCGTCATCGTAGCTGCCGCCCTTGATGAGCCTGCGCTTGTAGATGCCGTACTTGAACTTGTCGAACCCGATGCGCTCGTTCTCGTAGCGCTTGCGCACCTTGTCGCCCTCGCCGCGCATCTCCAGGACGTAGTTCGCCCACTCGCCGTGCAGCCACTCGGAGTGCACGGGGTCGAGCGAGTTCTCCTGACACTGCAGCCAGTTGCTCGGCAGCTCCGTGTAGCCGATGTCCCGCACGACGTTGTCGAGTGCGAACACGTCCCAGTTCGGGAGGAGCGGCACGGGGGCCGGGCCGAGGTAGGCGAAGATCAGGCCCGCCTTGACCTGCAGCGGGAACGCCTTGATGCGCACCTTGTCCTTGAAGCGGTTGTCCGGAGCCTCGGTCTCTTCGTAAGGCTGTTCCAGACAGCGCCCGGTCTCGTCGAACATCCAGCCGTGGTAGGGGCAGCGGATGCCCTCGTCGGTCGGGATGCCGTAGACCATGCCCATGCGGCGGTGGGGGCAGTAGTTGTCCACGAGGCCGAAGACGCCCTGCTTGCTCTTGTAGAGGATGAGGTCCTCACCAAGGAGGCGGATGGGCTTCGTGGAGCGGTCGTTCATCATGGCGACGGCGGCGATGGGGTGCCAGTAGCGGCGCATCAACTCGCCCATGGGCGTGCCGGGCCCAACCCGTGTCAAGCGGTCGTTCTGCTCAGCGGTCAGCATTGGTGTGTCCTCCTCACTCTGCGGTTCTCATTCCCGTTCCGTGGACGGGGTCTCGTTTCGTATACGCTCCGTATCAGGCGCTCGCAAGCACCGGGGAATCGACGGTGATGCCGTAGAAGTCCAGGGCGTTCTGGCCCATGATGTCGTCGACGACACCCGGTGCAAGGCCGCCCTCCTCCTTGATGATCCGCATCGCCTCAATCTCGCTCGACTGGTCCTGGTGACCGTAGTCGGTGCCGATGAGGATGTGGCGGTGGCTCACGTACTTCAGCACGTCCGGCAGGTTGTCGTCCGTCTGGGCGGTGACCCAGATGTTGTACGCGCCGAGCACGTCCTCCTCCAGTTCACGGCCCCGCGTCTCCAGCCTGCGGCGCAGATCGTGGATGGCGTAGGGGAGCCACTGGCTGCTCGCCTCGATGTAGCCCCAGCGCAGGTCCGGGAACTTCTTGGGCGTGGCCGTGGTGATGAGCTGGTGGAAGCTGGCGACGGACATGAGGCGGAGTCCGCCGAACGTGCCGCCGATGCCGTCCTTCGCCATGAGGTTGCGGATGTAGGCGTTGGAGTTGCCGATGTGGATGGCGATGGGCTGGTTCAGCCGCGCGGCCTCCTCATACAGCGGGTAGAAGTACTCGTCTATCAGCAGCCGCTCGTCCTCGATAGTGCGCATCGTGACGCCGCAGGCGCCGTGCTTGGCCGACCAGCGCAACTGGTCCAACGCCTCGTCCATCGTGGCGAGGGGAAGGATGGACGTCCAGCGCAGGCGTCCCTTGCTCTGCTCCCAGATGTCGGCGAGCCAGCGGTTGTAGCTCTTGGCCAGAGCGACTTCCGTGTCCGGGTTCTCGCACATGCGCCCGATGTACATGGTGGGGTAGAGCACCTGCACGTCTATGCCTAACTCGTCCATGTGGGCGACGCGTCCGGGGATGTCCTCCATGTAGCGCTTGGCGTCGTCCGTCACCATGTTGCGCTTCACCTTGTCGGAGAGCCCGAACGCGGCGACGGGACCGCGCGCGCGGCCGCGTATCTCGCCGTCTATCTTCCAGAACTTCCCGCCGCTCCCGTCGTCCACGACCTGCGGCCGGTATTTCTCGTCCCCGGGGTCCATGTAGTCCCAGGTCTGCTCTGTTTCAACGACATGCGCGTCAGAGTCGATTACCGGCATGGCTGCCCTCCTTGCCGTTCCCGTTTCCGGCATCCGCTCTGGAGCGGATATGCATACTTCGACAGATGGGACGCTAGCACCGCGCGCACCGGGTGTCAAAGCGGATCGACGCTGTGCGCAGGCGTCTCGGCCTACAATGCGCACAACAGCGACAGAGGAGGGTGGGCCATGCTCGAACTGCCGGCACGGGAGACGCTCGCATACGTCTGCCACGACATGCAGAACGACTACCTGAAGGAGGGAGGACGGACGCCGGAGGCGGGACGCAACCCGCGCACGCCGCAACTCATCGACAACCACGTCCGCCTGCTGTCGGCGGCACGGGCCGCCGGTCTGCCGGTCTTCTTCACCGGCCACTTCCTGCGCGAGGACTACCTGGACGCCGCGCGACACGGGCGCGCCCGGTCGCTGGGCTCACTGCGTGACGGCACGTGGGGCGCAGAGGTCATCGACGAGCTCGCACCGCTGCCGGGCGAGTTCCTCATCCGCAAGGGCGGCGGAATGAGCGCGTTCACCGGCACCGCGCTGGAGAAGTGGCTGCGGCGCCTGGGCGTGTCGACGCTCATCGTGGCGGGCATCGCCACGCAGGCTGGCGTCGAGAGCACGGTGCGGGACGCCCGCGAGCGGGACTTCGACAGCATCGTCGTCGGCGATGGCTGCGACGGGCGCATCGAGAACCACGAGGCGTCACTGCTGAACATAGGCACGTTCGCGCAGGTCGTATCGACGGAGGAGGTCGTCGCGGCGTTGGCGGCGCTGTCGTGAGGTGAGGGTATGGCTAGCGCACGATAAGCACGTTCGTGTCAAAGGTGATCATTCATACGCCCGTTGTGCACCCGTTCAAAGCGGCAGGCGTCTTCGTAACTGTTCAGAGTTGATGAGTTCGTCGTTCCTGCGGAGGCAGGAACCCCGCAGCCTTCGCGTGGGATGGAACCTCGCCCCGTCCCCGCGGACAGGGGGGCGAGATTCCGCCTGCGCGGGAATGACGGGACCTCCCTCCAACTCTGACAGATACGGATCATCTCGTCGTAAATGCGGCAGACCTCACTCTTCGATGCGGCTGAACCCGTCTAGGGCAGCCGACACGTAGGCCTCGGCCAGCGTCGGGAAGCTGGTGACGGACTCTACGAAGTAGTCGAGCTTTCCGCCGTGTGCGATGACCGCCTGTCCTATCTGGATCATCTCCGCGGCGCCCTCGCCCGCGATGTGGACGCCGAGCAGCTTCCGCGTCTCGATGTGGAACAGCAGCTTCAGGATGCCGGATTCGTCGCCCTCGATGACGCTCTTCGCGATCTCCCGGTACTGGGCCCTGCCCACCTCGTAGGGGACTCCCTCATCCGTCAACTGGGACTCCGTCTTGCCGACCATCGCGACCTCCGGGGTCGTCTTGACCGCATACGGGAAGAGGCCGGGGACGCTGTTGGTGGGGACGTCGAACGCATGGCACGCGGCCAGCCGTCCCTGCATCTGCGAGGTCGATACCAGATCGGGGAAGCCGATGACGCCCCCTACCGCGTAGATGCCCTCCACGCTCGTCTGGTAGTTCTCGTCGACGCTGATGCGCCCTCTCTCATCCGTTGCCAGTCCTGGAGCCTCCAGGTTCAGCCCCTCCGTCGCGCCGGTGCGCCCCACGCAGTACATCACCGCATCGCTCACGATCTGCTTGCCGCTCTTCAGCAGCACGCGCACGTGGTTGCCGCGTTCGCCAGGGAGGTACTCGATATCGAAGACGTCCTCGTTCAGGCGGAACGTCACCCCGTTCTCCCGCAGGTGGTAGGCGAGCGCATCGACGATCTCATCGTCCGCGAAGGGCAACAGCCGCGGGCTCCTGTCCACGAGCGTCACCCGAACGCCAAGCGCCGCGAACGTGCTGGCGTACTCCAACCCGATCGCGCCGCCGCCCACCACGGTCAGTATCCGCGGGAGGTCGGGCAGGTCCATGACGTCGTCGCTGAGGAATATCAGCCTCCCGTCCGTGTGGATCGTCGGGGGCTGGGTCGAGTGTGATCCGACGGCGATAATCACCTTGTCAGCGGTGATGGTGCGGTCCGGGATGCCGTCATTGGAATCGAGATTGATGGTGTGGCGGTCGACGAAGGACGCCTCCGCGTGGAACATGTCCGTCCGGTTCCGGGCGAGTTGGCTGCGGAGCATCTCCGCCTGCTGGTGCATCACGTGGTTCGTGCTGACCATCAGGTCGCTCATCGTGATGTTCTGCTTGACGGTGTAGGACTCGCCGTAGAGGGTGCGCTCGCGGAAGCCGCTCAGGTGCAGCGCGGCCTCGCGCAGCGCCTTGCTCGCGGTCCCGGTGGTGACGTTGAGGCCGCCGATGTGCGGCAGCCGCTCGACGACGGCCACCCGCTTCCCGATCTTCGCGGCATGGATCGCGGCTCTGTGGCCAGCCGGGCCTGACCCGATGACCACCATGTCGTAGTCGTAGCCGCTCATCGCGGTGTTCTCCCTCCCGGGCGCCGACGGTGGGGACCATGGCAATCCTGTATCAGTGCCAGGGTTGCGTCAAGCGCGCTCGCCAAAGGTCCGCTCCGCGCCGGGGACGAACCGGCGGTAGAGCATGGGGAAGACTACGCCCGCGGCTACGAACAATGCTCCAGCGACCCAGAAACCCGCTTCGAGGCCGAATGCTCCCGCAAGCGCGCCGAACCCTATCGGTATGATGACCTGCGCCGTGCCCCAGTAGAGTCCGACGTAGGCCATCGCCATGCCACGCTGGTCCGGCGCACTGTGGTCGGACGCTGCGATGGGGTACAGGATGCCGAGCATGGCTCGGAAGAGCCCGTAGAGCAGCATGAGCGGCACGAGCGTTGCATATATCCCCGCGCCCGCGGACATGCCGATCATCACCAGGCCGACCATGACCAGTGCGCTCGTGTACGTCCAGCGCCGCCCCAGCCGTCCGAGGAGATGGCCGAACACCATACCTACGGCAACGCTGCCGCCGACGCTGATGGCCTGCATCCCGCCGTTTACGGCCTCGCTGTATCCGAGTTCGCGGAGGTACGGGATGAAGAGGACGCTGGACATGATGATGGACGTGGAGGCGGCGAACGCAGCGAAGCCTCCGAGACCCATGCCGCGGTGCTGCGCGATGCCCCGCAGTTGCCCGAGCGGAGCTCGGAAGCCGCGCCGCGTGGAGCGCGTCAAGAGCGGCGGCAGCGCGAGGCTGCCCAGGAACCCGGCGAGCGCTATCGCCCCGGTGATGCCGAACGCGGCGCCGTAGCCCAGCGCCGTCACCAGTACGCCGCTCAGGAACGCGCCGATGAACCCGCCGGCGTTGCCGAAGCCGTTGACGCGCCCGTAGATCTCGCCGGAGCGCTCCGGATTGATGCGGCTCGCGTACGACTGGGTCGCCGTCCAGTACGTGGCCCGTGAATAACCGACGAACGACTGCCCGAGGATGAGCATCCAGAAGTAACCGGAGGCGATGAAGAACACCATGCCGGAGACCATCGTCACGAAACTGGCCCAGAGCACCCAGCGCTCGCCGAACTGGTCGGCAATCGCGCCGGCGAACAGCCGCAACATCAGGCCGAACACGGCCTGCGACGCCACGATGACGCCGAGCGTCGTGAGGTCGTAGCCGAGGTGCAGCGCATAGAGCGGCACGAGCACCTGGATGAGGCCGAGCGTGATCTGGTAGGAGAAGGCCGCGCTGTAGACCAGCAGGACGGCGCGAGACTCTGTGCGCTGGTCCAGTTGCCCCTGCGCCTGGGGCTGGGTGCTCATGCGGAGAAGCGGTCCGGCGCGTGGGGAGAGAGGTCGATCGCAGCCGGGCCTCCGGCGATGAGGTCCGCCATCGCCTTGCCCATGCCCGGCCCCATCATGATGCCCTGCCGCCCGCCGCCGGTGGCGACGTACGCGCCGTCCGTGCCGGGGATCGCGCCGAGCGTGACCACGCCGTCCGGCGTCACCGGACGCAGGCAGGCGGTCTGCAGCACCAGTTCGGCGTCCTCCAGCGACGGCAGCATCCGCAGCGTGGACTCGATGATGGCGTCGCGCGCCTCGGTCGTGCGGGACTCGTCGAAATCGGCGTGCTCCTCAGTGGTTCCGCACCAGACGAGGCCGTCGGATGGCTTGGTCATGGCGTAGTTCCCCAGGTGGCCGATGCTCAGCGCGTACGGCGCGCCGGGTGCCTGGAGGCGGATGATCTGACCCTTGAGCGGGTGCACCGGCAGGGGCACGCCGAGCCAGTCCGACGCTTGCGCTGTCCACGGCCCCATCGCGACGACGACCGTGTCGCAGGCGATGCGCTCCGCGTTCCCTGCGCCGGTCGCGATGCTGACGCCCTCGACGCGCCCGCCGCTCAGGTGAACGGCGGTGACCTCGCCGCTGCGGAGCGTCACACCGCGCTGCTCGGCGGCCTGCCCCAGCGCGAGCGTCAGCCGGTACGGCTCGACGTCCGACGACCCCTCGACGTGCAGCGCGCCGACGGTCTCAGGGGAGATGCGCGGCTCGAGGGCGCGGGCCTCGTCCGGCGTCAGCCACTCGACAGTGTAGCCCGGCAGCGCCTGCTGCCAGTCGAGGTAGCGCGTGAGTGAGGCGGCCTCGTCGTCGGAGAGAGCGAGCCGCAGCAGCGGGCGGGGCTGGTACTGGATGTCGACGTTCGTCTCGGCGCTGAGCGCCTCGGCGAGCGGGGAGTAGAGGCTCATGCTGTATTCGATGAGCGGGGTGTTGACGTGCGGGCCGTTCGTGACGCCGCCGGAGAGGCCGCCGTAGGCGAACCCCGACGCGTGGCTCGCGATGCCGTCGCGCTCGATGACCGTGCTGCGGACGCCCATCGCCGCGAGATAGTACGCCGTGCCGATGCCGGCGATGCCTCCGCCGATGATGACGACGTCCCGCTCTCCGTTCGTGGTCATGCGCGCCTCTGCCACATACTCGCGGCGCGCCGATTGTATCGGGTTAGAATGAGGTACGTAGTTTGACCTGTGGAGGTCGTGGTGACGACAGCAGCACAACACCGGACGATGGCAGAGTTGGAGGCAGGGCTCGACGAAGTTCGGCGGTCTCCGAAGGACGAAGGAGTGCTGCAACTCATCGTGCAACGCCCGGAGCGCGGCGAACGTGAACTCGTTGACGACGGCAGGCTCGATGTGTCCGCGGGGCTCGTGGGAGACAACTGGAAGACACGCGGCAGCACAGTCACACCGGATGGACTGGCCGACCCGGAGATGCAGGTGACGCTGATGAACTCCCGCGCCGCCGACCTCGTGGCAGGAGGCAGGGACCTCTGGCATATCGCGGGCGACCAGCTTTTCGTCGACTTGGACCTCGGCAGGGAGAACCTGCCCCCCGGCACGCGGCTGGCGATTGGGACAGCAGTTCTGGAAGTGTCAGTCAAGCCGCACACGGGCTGCGCGAAGTTCAGCGGTCGGTTCGGGACGGACGCGCTCCGGCTTGTCAGTTCGCCACTCGGACAGGAGCTCTGCCTGCGTGGCATCAACACGAAGGTCGTGCAGTCCGGCGTCATACGGGTGGGGGATGTCGTGCGCAAGACTGCTGCGGCCTAGGTGTAGTTCCCAGGGACGTTGTTTACATGCGCGAGGCGGGAGTGATCCCGCCGATGCCGCCGTGTGGACGCCGGTGATTGTAATACGCAAGGAAGGCCGGCAGCGTGTCGAGCCGCTCGCGGTTGGAGGTATACGGTCGCTGGTAGGCCCACTCGGCTTGCAGGATCTTGTTGAACGCCTCCGC
>DAOUHT010000057.1:0-8958 GCA_034428375.1 Dehalococcoidia bacterium
CACGCGCCTGCTCCTGCGCATATACCGCCCGGTAGCCGGTTCGTGAACCGTTGCGCTTCAACTCCCGAGCAACTGTCGATGCCGGGCGATCCAGACCTGCTGCGATCTCCCTGATCGGGGCTCCCTTGGTATGTAGACGGGCAATCTCACATCGTTCCTCAATGCTGAGCTGGCTATAGCGCTCTCCCATGGCAACACCTTAATCTGGTGTTGCACTTCGTTTGTGAACTTAGGGAACCTTGCCCCGCGCCCGCCTGGTCCCTTCCCCCTCAATGGGGGAGGATAGGATGGGGGTGACCCGGCTGGGTACGGCAACCCCAACAACCTTGAAGAGGAGTGAGCATGCCTGAGTCCGAAATCACACTCCGGTACGGGATGAACCCCCACCAGACCCCCGCGAGGGCATTCGTCGAGCAGGGAACACTCCCGTTCGAGGTCCGCAACGGCTCGCCCGGCTTTATCAACCTGCTGGACGCCCTGAATTCGTGGCAACTCGTCCGCGAGCTCCGCTCCGCAACCGGCCTGCCCGCCGCTGCGTCGTTTAAGCACGTCAGCCCCGCCGGAGCGGCGGTCGGCGTGCCGCTCAGCGACACGCTCGCGCAGGCGTACTTCGTCGACGGCTCGTCCCTCTCGCCGCTCGCCGCCGCCTACGCCCGCGCCCGCGGCGCCGACCGCGTCTCGTCGTTCGGCGACTGGATCGCGCTCTCGGACGAGGTCGACGAGTCCACGGCCCGCCTGATACGCCGCGAGGTCTCGGACGGCATCATCGCGCCCGGCTTCACTCCAGAGGCCACAGAGTTGCTCTCCGCCAAGCAGGGCGGGCGCTACTGCATGCTGGAGGCCGACCCCAACTACGAGCCGCCGGACGAGGAGACGCGCACCGTGTTCGGCGTGCGGATGCAGCAGGGCCGCAACAGCACCTCCGACTGGGCCGCGCAACTCGCCAACGTCACCGGCGCCGACGGCGGCCTGCCGGAGTCGGCACAGCGCGACCTCACCGTGGCGCTCATCACGCTGAAGTTCACGCAGTCCAACTCCATGTGCCTCGCGCTGGACGGTCAGGTCATCGGCAACGGGGCGGGGCAGCAGTCGCGCATCCACTGCACGCGGCTCGCGGGCAACAAGGCCGACATCTGGTGGCTGCGCCAGCACCCCGCGACGCTGGCGCTGCCGTTCAGAGTGGGCATCGGCCGTCCCGAACGCGACAACGCCGTCGACGGCTTCCTCCGCGACGACCTCGCCCCCGCCGAGGACCAGGTCTGGCGCGCCGCCTTCTCCGAGGCCCCCCAACGCCTCACCCTCGCCGAGCGCCGAGAGTGGCTCGACTCCCTCACCGGCGTCTCGATGGCCTCCGACGCCTTCATTCCCTTCCGTGACAACATCGACCGCGCCGCCATGAGCGGCGTCAAGTACGTCGTCCAGCCCGGCGGCTCCGTCCGCGACGAAGACGTAGCCGCCGCCTGCGCCGAGTACGGCATCGCCATGGCCCTCTCCGGCGTCCGCCTCTTCCACCACTAGAGGTCACCGTCGTTCCTGCGAAGGCAGGAACCTCGCATCCCTTCTCCGTCGTTCCTGCGCAGGCAGGAACCTCGTCCCAGGCACGGCGCGATACCCCCGTCATTCCCGCGAAGGCCCGCGCGTAGCCCGCAACCTCGCCTGGTGTAGGGGCATCCCTTGTGGGTGCCCTTCGGGGGCCTCCCGCGTGGATTGGGGTTGGCCATGGGGCGTTGCGCCTGGGTACCCACAAGGGGCACCCCTACAACAAACCCTCGAACCGGTCGAGGCCCGAGGTATCCAGGAGGTTCCTCGCCTGGTGTAGGGGCATCCCTTGTGGGTGCCCTTTCGGGGGCCTCTCGCTTGGCTTGAGGTTGGTCATGGTCCGGGCGAGTGGGTGAGAAGAATCACGCCACCCCCAGCCGCGATTACGCAAGCTCTCTACGAGGGGCTACACTTGCCGAAGCGCCGAAGGCGCACCATGGAAGGAGCAACGCCCCATGGAACTGACCCTGCTCGGCACAGGCACCCCCCAGCCCAGCCCACAGCGCGCGGGGCCCAGCAACCTCCTGCGCATCGGCGGGGAGTCCGTCCTCGTCGACACGGGCACCGGCTGCGTGCGCCGCATGGTGGAGATAGGGCAGGACACCGCGGAGCTGGACTACATCTTCCTCACCCACATGCACTCGGACCACACCATCGACCTCGCCCACGTGCTGCTCACCGGCTGGATCCGCTACCGCAAGCGCCCGTTCACCGTCGTCGGTCCGGCGCGGACGAGGGACTTCGTCGAACGGCTAGTCCACGCCTTCGAGGAGGACATCCGCATCCGCCGGCTCCACGACCGCGTGGGCGAGGACGTCATGAACGTTCGCGTCATCGAGACGGACCACGGAGACACCTTCGACGGCAACGGCTGGCGCGCCACCGCGCTCGAGGTCGAGCACGGCTACGTGAAGCCCGCCCTCGGCTTCGTGTTCGAGGACGACAGCAGCAAACTCGTCATCTCCGGCGACACGGCGGTAAGCGACGCCATCGTCGAGGCCGCCTCCACCTCGGACATGCTGCTGCACGAGCTGATGTACACCCAGCCGCACCGCGGCGGCCCTGCCCCCGGCGGACGCGATTACCACGACGTAGACCGCGAGAACCTCACGGAGTTCGCGCGGCGCATCGCCAACTCCCACACGTGCCCGCACGGTCTCGCGGACGTCGCCGCCCGGTCCGGCGTCCCCCACGTCGTCGCCACCCACATGGGCGACGTCGATGAGCCGTGGTCGCGCGAGGTCATCAGCGCCAACTACGATAGGACGCTCACCTTCGGCGAAGACCTCATGCGGTTCACGGTGTAGCGGGAAGATGACACCACACCACGGCGAGGTTCACTGGCTCGGCGAGGGCATCGACTACGCATGGGCGTGGGGATTGCAGCGCGAACTGCTCGAACAGCGGGTTGCGGGCGAGCGCGGCGACACGCTGCTGATGATGGGCCACGCGCCGGTCTACACGGCAGGACGGCGCTCCGTGCCGGAGGACGTGCTCGCGCAGCTCGACGCCCCGCTTGTCGAGACCGACAGGGGCGGGCAGACGACGTACCACGGGCCGGGGCAGCTCGTGGGCTACCCCATCGTGTCGCTTACCGGCCTCGGCCTCGGGCCGAAGCGGTACGTCGCGGCGGTAGAGAGCGCCCTGATCGCCTCGCTGGCCGAGTACGGCGTCCCCGCGCATCGAGAGGAAGGACTGACCGGCGTGTGGACAGGCGCGGGCAAGATCGCGGCGATAGGCGTGAAGGTCTCGCGCGGCGTCACGATGCACGGCTTCGCCCTGAACGTCGCCACCGACCTCCGCGCGTACGACCCCATCGTCCCCTGCGGCATCGGCGACAGGCCGGTGACCTCGCTGGCCGCGCTCCTCGGGAGCGCACCGCAGCCGGAGCGTGCGCCTGACCTGAAGGAGGCCGCGTACGTCGTGGCGACGGCGCTCGGCGCCGAGTTGGGCATCGCCTGGCGCGCGCGTTAACGGGCGATTTGTCATTCCGAGTGGAGCGCAGCGCACCTTTCGTTGTCATTCCGAGCGGGGTGCAGCGCACCTTTCGTTGTCATTCCGAGCGGAGAGCAGCGGAGCCGAGGAATCTCTCGGGGAACGTCCGTGGAGAACGAGGCGCCTTCCAGAGAGATCCTTCGACTTCGCTCAGGATGACACGCACCCCCACTTGCGTTAGCCCCTAACCCGCAACCCTTTTTCATGTACGGGCAGGTTCCCGCTCCCTAGAATTGCTCCATGCCCGCGACCCGTGAACTGCTCGCGCTGCAATCCGTGGACGGCGAACTTGTCGTCCGCCGCGCGCGGCTGGCCGAGATAGCCCCGCTGCTCGGCGACGACTCGGCGATACGTACGCTGACCCAGCGTCTCGTGTCGGAGCAGGCGGACGTGGACGCGGCGCTCTCACGACAGCAGGAGTTCGACTCGGTCATCGGCGGCTTCACCGAGCGCGTGGACGCCGCCGAGAAGAGGCTCTACAGCGGCGTGGTCGTGAACCCCCGCGAACTGCAGGACCTCCAGGCCGACGTCAACATGCTCAAGCGGCAGCGGGGCCACGAGGAAGATGCGCTCCTCGAAGTGATGGTGGAGCTGGACACGGCGCGCGGCGCGAGGGACGCCTCTGCGCAGGAGCTGGAGTCGCTGGAGGTCTCGTGGGTGGCTGAACAGGACTCGCTCACAGCCGAGAAGCAGCGGCTGGAGGCCGAAGTGGCCGACCTGGAACGCCAGCGCGCCGACGCGGTCTCCCGGACTCCGCCGCCGGAGGTCGCGCTGTACGAGCAGGTGCGGAGGAACCACCCGCACCCTGTCGCGCAGATGCACAACAACGCCTGCAACACGTGCCGCGTCGGAGTCCCGATGCGCACGGCACAGGAGGTACGCACTTCCTCAACCCCGGTTCGATGCCCGAACTGCGGGCGCATCCTGCTACCGGAGTAGTTCTGCTCCCTCTCCCTGCAAGGGGAGAGGGCAACGCGCTTTAGCGCGCGGTGAGGGTACTGGGGGCCGGCGTGGGGGTGTGCGAATGAGGCACATGAAGGCGACCGAACAAGAAAACAGCATGGAGTAGAGCGATGCGAGCGATCGGCTATTTCACCGTCGACACGGAGGCCCGGAACGCCCGCGCAGCCAGCGAGGCGCTGATGCAGGCGTTCCACGAGTACTGCGAGACGCGGCGGCACATCCCGCACGGGACGTTCGCCGATCTCGAGGGCGAGGGCGGCGGCGAAGGCTGGCAGGAGATGATGGACTTCATCCGTCAGAACCGCCAGGGCTATCTGGTCGTGACGCCGGACGCGGCCCACCTTGGCCCGACGCTGGAAGAGCAGGTGGAGCGCGTGCTGGAGATGGACGCGCTCTCCTCCAAGGTGGTCTGCGACGACCTCGACCTGCCGGACCCGCTGCAGAACGCGCTCCGCAACTCCCGCAAGGCGGCGCAGCGGAGCGAGCGCATCAGGGCGGGGATGATGGCGAAGGCCGCGAGGGGCCTCGCCCTCGGCAAGCCGCCCTACGGCTACTACGTCACCGCTGACGGCGCGTTCCACGTCTCACCGAAGGAGTCGGAGGTCGTCAAGACGATCTTCCGCCTCTACCTGGAGCCCGGCGGCAGCGTCCGGTCCGTCGCGGCGGAACTGAACAGGCGGAACATCCGCACGAGGAGCGGACGCCGCTGGAGCCTCGTGACCGTGCGCGACGTGCTGCGCAACGCCGCCTACATCGGCACGTACCACCGCTTCGGCATGCGCATACCGGGCAGCTACGAGCCCATCGTCTCGTCGGCGCAATTCCGCCGGGCGCAGGACCGGCTGCAGGAGCGGAGCCCGTCGCAGCGCACCTCCCGCCCTGCGCCCGTGTTCCTCCTCGCAGGTGTGCTCTACTGCCACCACTGCGGTAAGCGGATGATGGGCATCGTGCGCCGCCAGACGTGGCGCCGGAAGGACGGCGAGCGCGTACGCGCGCAGTACCGCTACTACCAGTGCCAGTCGCGCATCAACCGCAACCAGTGCGACTACCGTACGATGAAGGCCGACGAACTGGAGGCTGAGGTTGTGGGCGTCGTGCGCGAACGCCTCGCCGCGGGCGAGCGCGGCGACGACCCCGGCGACGTCTCATGGCTCGCGGGCGACAAGACCCGCTGTGAAACGACGATGCACTCGCTCGACAAGCAGTTCATGGAGGGCGTGCAGCGCGCGGCGAACGGCACGATGTCCCTCTCGACGCTGCGCGGCGGCCTGGAGCAGCTGCGCGCCATCAAGCAGGATCTCGGCGAGCAGGTGAGGCAGGCAGGCGACAGCAAGGCTGCCCGCGCCCGTCTCGAAACCAACGTCACGAAGATTCTCAACGACTGGGACGGCCTCCCCGACACCGACCGCCGCGACCTCCTCCGCTCCGTCGTCTCGAAGGTCACCGTCAAACGCGGCAAACCGGAGGTCACCCTCCGCTAGCGGCCCCGTCGTTCCTGCGAAGGCAGGAACCTCGCATCCGGTACTTTCGTCATTTCCGCACCGGCGGGAATCCAACGTGCACGGTAGTGCACCCGTGCGCGGGCAGCGCGCCCCCCCCCCGCCCCCCCCACCCCCCCCCCCCCCCCCCCCCCCCCCCCCCCCCCCCCCCCCCCCCCCCCCCCCCCCCCCCCCCCCCCCCCCCCCCCCCCCCCCCCCCCCCCACGCCGCGCCCCCCCCCCCGCCACGCCCCCGCCGACCGCACCCTCGCCCCTCTGCCCCGTCATTCCCGCTTTCTCCCCCGTCATTCCCGCGAAAGCGGGAATCCACAGGCCGCGGGCCGCGCGGCGGGGCAGGGAGGGTAGGCCTTGTCATGTTGAGCGGAGCCGAAGGCGGAGTCGAAACATCTCTCGGGAAGCGTTGGCGCACAACGAGGCGTCGCCTGAGAGATTCCTAGGCTTTGCCCGGAATGGCAGGCCCTGGGGGCCTCAACTCATGTCATGTTGAGCGGAGCCGAAGGCGGAGTTGAAACATCTCTCGGGAAGCGTTGGCGCACAACGAGGCGTCGCCTGAGAGATTCCTAGGCATTGCTCGGAATGACAGGCCCCGGGGGCCTCAACTCATGTCATGTTGAGCGGAGCCGGAGGCGGAGTCGAAACATCTCTCGGGAAGCGTTGGCGCACAACGAGGCGTTTCCTGAGAGATTCCTCGGCTTTGCCCGGAATGACAGGACCCGAGGGTCTCAACTCGTGTCATGTTGAGCGGAGCCGGAGGCGGAGTCGAAACATCTCTCAGGAGCGTTCGCATCACAGAGAGGCCCCATCCCCCCTGTCCACTGCTCCAAGGTCTGTCCACGTAGGATTGAACGCTTCGATGAGCGCGATCTTCTTGCGGCGTGTCCATCCCTTGAGCTGTTTCTCCCGTGCGATTGCGGAAAGCACATCGGCAGTCTCCTCGAAGTAGACAACCTGGCTGACGTTGTAGCGTGCTGCAAACCCCTGGTGAGTCTTCGCGTGGTGCTCCGCTGCTCGCCGGGCCAGGTCGCTCGTTACGCCAACGTACAACGTCCTGGATGGGTTGGTGGCGATGTAGACGTAGTACCGCTTGGCCACTGCTGCTCCCTCCGTAAGGCAGTGTAGTTGGCGAAGCAGGATGCCGTCGCGGGGCGTTTGTCATGTTGAGCGGAGCCGAAGCATCTGTCGGCGAGGGTTTGCATTCATAAACGTCTCCCCGAGAGATTCCTCGGCTCCGCTGCTCTCCGCTCGGAATGACACTTTCTCCCACCCCACGCCGAGCACGCCCCCGCGGGAGCGTATACTGAGCACGTCAAGAGGGCCGGGCGGCCGCTCCGGCGTCGCCGGGGAGGAAAGTCCGGACTCCACAGGGCAGGGTGCTGGGTAACGCCCAGGCGCAGCGATGCGACGGAAAGTGCCACAGAGACCAGAGCGCCGATGGCCTCACACGAGTGTGAGGGACAGGCAAGGGTGAAACGGTGCGGTAAGAGCGCACCAGGTCCCGGTGCGAGCCGGGATGCTGGCAAACCCCACCCGGAGCAAGGCCAAATAGGGGGACGCCTCCGCTCGACGGAGGGCAGCGCCCGGCTGTCGTCCCCGGGTAGGCCGCACGATCCCTTCGGCAACGGAGGGACCAGATAGATGGCCGCCGTCCCGTGCCCCGCATGGGATACAGAATCCGGCTTACAGGCCCTCTTGGCGCTCGTTGGTTGTTGGGTCAGACGATATTGCGTCCTCGCAGTACCCTTCGTCGTTGCTTTCCAGAATTACTCATAGTTGGCGGCTGATGGCGCGGCAAGGCGCTGTTGGATCACAGGCTCTTCTCAGCCCATCGGACTACAGCCTCGGAGAGTTCCACCGCTGTAGCGTGGTCATCAGGAGTAACAGGCCTTGTTGGGCCGGGGTATCGCCCGATCATCGCGTACGGGGTGAGCTCCTCTGCCCGGCGGACAGCGTCCGGCACAGCTATGCCTGCCTCTTCCACCAGGGACAGCAGGCGCGCCAGGTCGTGCACGTACGGGAATTCAACGCCGGACTTGATGAGCACGGCCTTGATGGCCTTCTCGGCTGCCTGTTGTGCCTCGAAGCACAGGTCTTCCAGGTAGGCGTCGGCGATGCGGTTCTTCGCCAGGGCGAGGTTGCTCCTGGCGCGGTTCAGCCACTCCCTCGGGTCGTCAGGAGAGAATCGTTCGGGGAGATTCATACACCACCGTGCCCTCTCGCAAAGCGGGCTTGATGACGAGTGCGTGGCTGTCCTTGAAGCGTTCCACATCCTGGGGGGATACAACCATCGCGTCGACCGCAGCACCGACGCCGTGCAGCCTCTTGTAGATGCGGGCCATGAGGTCCAGCCCGTCCGCGCCGTCCTTGATGATGAGCAGGTCGAGGTCGCTATTGCGGCCCGTCTCGCCGCGTGCGGCGGAGCCGAACAGGATGATCTTCTCCGGGGCCGCCACGTCAACGATGCGGGCGATGACTTCGTCCAGGACCCGCTCGGCCATACCCGTCACTCCTCGTCTACGAGCCGACGCTGGGCTTCACTGCGACCATCCTAGCACATAGGGCACCCTGCTCCTCCGCTCGCCTGTCCACCTGCCGACTCTCCATAGTTGCGCAACCAACACCCCGCCGGTTATCATGTACGTAACACGCGCCCCACCAGTGCAACGGGGCGCGCGCACAACGAACGGGGACGAGCCCCGGCCTTCAAGTGGCCGGGGCTTTTTTCGTTAAGCGGGGTCTTGTCATGTTGAGCGGAGCCGGAGGCGGAGTCGAAACATCTCTCGGGGAGAACGTTCGGGAGTGCGAGACGCCTCCTGAGAGATTCCTCGGCTTCGCTCGGAATGACAAAGACAAGCGCGGAGTGCGTGATGAGGCTACAGATCGCTAGAGGTGAAGAAGGCTGGGGCACGCCATGAACAACGAGGTCCGCTATCCACAGTACCGGGACGACCCCGCCGGGTTCGTCG
>DAOUHT010000058.1:0-12434 GCA_034428375.1 Dehalococcoidia bacterium
AGGACGATCTCTCCGGCAAGCATGTTGCCGAAGAGACGGAACGTGAAACTGATGATGCGGATGAAGTGGCTGATGAGCTCCAGCAGCCCGATGAACGTCTGCACCGGGTTCCCGAAGCGGAAGAACTCTTTGAGATACCCGAACCGGTGGACGCGGAACCCCCACACCTCGATGAATACGAACGCGATCAGCGCCAGCGCCAGCGGCATGTTGATGTCCGTGCCCGCGCTCCGCAGCAGGTGCGTGGTGACGTGGTCGGCGCCCTCGGCCTTGAACCCCACCGTGGGGTAGATGGGCAGCAGCGCCATCCACGCGTTGAACGCGACGAATACGAAGATGGTCGCGAGGAGCGGGAACCAGCGCCGTGCGTAGCGCTCTCCCGCCATGCCCTTGATGAAGCCGTAGAGCGCCTCCACCAGCATCTCCAGAAAGCCCTGCAGGCGCCCCGGAACCATCGCCATGCGGCGCGAGCCGAGCCCGAACAGGAGCAGGATGACGACGCAGGTGAGCCAGGCGGAGAGGAGCGTGTTGGTGACGGTGAAGCCGCCGATGGCGAAGATCTTCTGCGGCGCCAGGTGCACCGCCGGAGCGTCGATCAGGCGCTCGAAGCCCAGGAGCTTGGCGCCTATCGGTCCCAGCACCACGCCAAGCAAGGCCAGCGCGAGGACCGGCAACAGGATCAATCGACTCTTCACTATCCGTCAGCCTCTTCGTCCCGGCTGCTGTCCCTGCTGCCGGTGAGGTAACCCGACGCCATCCGGTAGACCCCGTAGAACGCAAGGACGACCCCGAATAGGAGCCCTCCCAGGAGGAAGAGAGGCGAGGTTCCCGCTCTGCCGTCGAGCCACACCCCTGCCAGCGTCGGGACAACGATCGCCGCGGCGATGTACCAGCCAAGGCCGGTGAACTGGGCCGCTGAAACCCACCACGAACGGCGTTTCATACACTGATCAGGAGCTGCGTGAATCCTATCACAATACGCCGCGCAAGCAAAGCGGAACGCCCCCGTGCGCCGTCATTCCCGCGAAGGCGGGAATCCAGGGTGGCTGACAGGCCACTCGGTGGGGCTGGGCGTGGGGGGTACTGTCATTCCGAGCGCAGCGCAGCGGAGTCGAGGAATCTCTCGGGAGACGTTTCACCCAGCGAGTCGCCGACTGAGAGATGCTCCGGTTTCGCTCAGCATGACACTGAGACCCGCCGAGGCGCCCCCTACTGCGTCTCGCCCGGCTTCCCGAGGTCCTCGAGCCCCGGCAGGTCCTCCAGGAACTCCGAGAAGGCGGAGAGCTTCTCCATCTCTTCCTCGGTGACCCCCTGCCTCGCGGGACGCGGCCTCCGGCGCGACGAACTCTCGTTCGCCTCCTCCTCCAATGTGCCGTCCACGACGACCCCTGCGCGCTCCAGCACGCGCTCCTCCACGAAGATCGGCACCTTGGAGCGCACGTCTGCCGCGTCACCGCCTCCCTGCCGCGCGAACTCCTCCGCCTCCTGCAGCGACGAGAACCAGTGCTCCTCGCCGTCCTTCCCACTCACGAGTTGCCCGCCGCGCACCGCCACCGCTATCGCGTCGCTCGGGCGGCAGTCGATCTCCGATTCCGAGCCGTCCGCAAGCGTCAGCACGAGCCTGGCGAAGAACGTGTCGTTCTCCAGGTCGCAGACGACGACGTGCTTGATGGACGCTCCGAGCGACGTGATGACCGCGCCCAGCAGGTCGTGCGTGAGGGGGCGCGCCGCCGTGACGTCCTGCAGCTTCAGCGCGATGGCGTCCGCCTCCGGCGAGCCGATACGTATCGGCAGGTAGCGGTCCGTTTCCCGCTCCTTGAGGATGACGACGCGCTGATAGTTCATCAGGCTGACGCGGATACTGTCGATGAGCATCTCTTGCATGGCACACCTTCCGGCGGCCATTCTAGGGAGACGCCCCACAAACGGTCAACGCAAGCGGCTTGGAAAAGCCTGGTGTAGGGGCATCCCTTGTGGGTGTTCTTCGGCGTATGCAAGGGCTTCGCCCTTCTGCTGAGGGGCACCACGTGCCGGACGGGTGGGCCGGTCAGAACTACGATGCGCCTCGGCGCATCGCCCCTACAGCATAGCCCCGGTGGGCTGCAGCACCACCACCTGCGTGTCTTCCGGCAGGTTGGCGCGCGTCACGGACAGGCGAGGCTGCGCCTCAGGCTCGCGAACGCCCAGCTCCTGCAGGAACGGCCCCAGCTCGCGTAGCGGGTGCTTGTTGCCGCTGTGCGCGTACAGCATCGGGATGATGATGCGAGGCTCGACGTTTCGCACGATCTCGACCACGTCCGCCGCCGACAGCCCGGTGTCGCTCCCCACGGGCGCCATCAGCACGTGCGGCGACCCCAGCGCCTCGACCTCACGGTTCGTGAGCAGCCGGTCGGGATTCCCCAGATGGCAGAACGCGATGCCCTCGGCCTGCGCGGAGAACACCGTGTTCCACTGCTGCGGCTCACCCTCCTGCGTGCGGCGCGTCGTCCGAAGGCCGCGCAGGTGCATCCCCGCAGCCTCGTACTCGCCGGGGCCTTCGAGCGGTATCGGCTCGCCGGACAGCGCGCCGAGCGCCGAGTGGAGCGGGTCGCTGCTGCTCTGCGTCACGAGGTCGGCCTGCGCCTGCGTTATGCGCAGCCCCAGCTCCGGCGGGAACGGGTCCATGATGAGCGTCTTGTTTCCGGAGCGTACGCGGAACGCCGCGTGGCCTATCCAGGTGATGTCCAACCCTAACGCTCCTTACGCCCTACAAGCGCCCACGCGCCCGGCAGCGCGATAGAGGCCACGTACAGCTTCGTGAGGTCACCCACAACGAAGGGCCACAGCCCCCACTGCAGAGTGGCTCCGAGGGGCGTCCCTGTGGCCACCCACGCCTCGCGTGTGCCCTCGGACGCCAGGTTCGCTGCCCAGAACCACAACCACGCAAGCCCCGGCACGTAGAGGATGACGTTGCCCGCGAGCAGCGCCAACAGCACGCGCCAGCTCCTGTCCCAACCCTGCTCCGCCAACCGGCCGACGACCCACGCCGCAGCGACGTATCCGACGATGTACCCGCCGCTGGCACGGTCCCATATCAGGTCGCTCTCTCCCAGCCACGGAAGGACGAAATGAACTAGTTGCCCCTCCAG
Source organism: Dehalococcoidia bacterium (assembly GCA_034428375.1). Lineage (GTDB taxonomy): Bacteria > Chloroflexota > Dehalococcoidia > Lucifugimonadales > Australimonadaceae > Bin16. The sequence goes on from DAOUHT010000058.1 coordinate 3,129, forward strand.
GGCTGAGGAAGTCGGCGCGAATACCGGTATGCCTACCATGCCGATCAGCATGTAGAGCACAAGGGTGGCCGCGCCGCGATTCGCCCCCAGTGCGCCGCCCGTGAGCAGCACCCCGAGCGTCCCTCCGGTGATGGGAACGGGCGTGAACGGCAGCTTCACCGCGATCTGTGCGAACAAGATCACGACGAACGTAAATCCAACTACGAGCGCCGCGTCGCGCAGGAGTCCTTCGCCCGGCAGTACCGAGTCGATGAGTGCGGAACGTCGTTGTGTTGTCTGCATAGGGGGCAGTATATCAGGATGCCCGGCGCCTCTTGGCGCGGACGTCCCTACGACCGCCGGCGACGCAGCGCGACGACTCCGACGCCCGCGATGGCGGCGATGCCAACGAGCACTACCAGCGCCACGATGAGCATCCCCGCGCCGCCGCCGTCCGACGGCTCAGGCATGGGCGTCGGCGTGGGTTCGGGCGCCGGAACGGGCGTTGCCGTGGGCGGCACGGGCGTCGGCGTGGGAGCCGGCGTAGGCGTCGCGGTCGGGATAGGAGTGGGAGTAGGCGTCGCGGTTGGGGTCGGTGGGGGCGCGACGATGCTCTCGGGGGGTGCGGCGGTAGGGCACGGCTGGTCGGTGCGGGGGTCGGCGCCTGCGCCGAAGCGGAGCTCGACGCTCTCCACGAAGCACGGCTCCGACATGTGGGCGAACGGGTAGGTCAGGTCGGCCTGCTGGTCGCCGTTCAGGTGGAAGGTGACGGGTTCGCCGACGTAGATGTAGCGCAGGGGGTCCTCGGTGATGTAGCCCGGCGGGCCGACGAGCAGGCAGCCCTGGTCGCTGGCGCAGTCGAATGCGCCGTCGACGACGGGGATGCGCGTGGGGCGCTCCCAGTCGCCGACGCGGACGACGATCTCGCCTTGGACGACGGGCGCGCCGTCGAGCGTCGCGGTGCCTTGCAGGTAGACGACGGGGAACGGCGGGATGCTCTCGAGGCGCTCCTCGCCCTCTCCGTTGGCGCCGTCCTGGGCAGAGGCGGCGAGTGGGAGCAGCAGCGCCGCCGAGAGGAGCGCGGCTGCGACGAGGAGCATGCGGAGGAGGGGTGCGGGGACGTGGGAGAACCGAGGCATGGCAAGATTCTATGGGAGGGCGCGCGGGGTTGTCATGGGCTTAGGCCGCAGGCTGGGCGGCATTCCGGGCGGCCCCGGCCTCGCGGCGCGAAAGCCCCCGCCGGTGTCCGGCGGGGGCTTCCTGCGTACCCTTGCGTGCTCCCTTCGCCCTCTGGGAGGAGGGGGCGCACTGAAGCGCGAAGGGGTGAGGGCTTACGGGACGAGCGTGCCCGGCGTGGGCGACCAGACCCAGTAGCCCCTGCCGTTCAATACCTCGTCATCGGCGTTGTCATTGACGTCCGGCACTGCCTTCTCCCACTGGCTTTGGGTGGTGTTGTAGGCGTACGACACCCTCCAGGGGATGCTGCTGAAGTAGTTGTCAGCCTCTCCGTCACCGATGGTCGTAGTGCCGGCTTCCTCGTCCTTGACCGTCTCGCCCGGCGGGTCGCCCGCGTCGTTCTGGAAGATGTCCAGCACGCCGAGCAGGTTCCAGCCCGCCGTCACCGGCACCGTCGGGAGCGTCCCGGCCGGGTCGACCTCGGACAGCATCGTCTCGACGGACTCGAACGTCCGGGCGTGCACCCAGTAGCCGTAGCCGCCGGCGATCTCCGTCAGCCGTCCGCGCCACGTGCCGTCCTCTTCGCGGACGGCCGTGAGCCAGTCGCCCTCCTGGTAGCCCAGCACCGGCGAGATGTGGCTGTTGTTCGCCAGCACGGAGCCGATCGCGGGCTCCAGCGGCGTCGCCGGCAGCGAGATCAGGTTCCAGCCGGGCTTAACGTCGATCTCGTACGGCTGGCGCTCCTTCACCTCGAACGAGAACTCGCCGTCGTCCAGCTCGTTGCCCGCTTCGTCCTCGGCCACGAACTCAACCGTGTACGAGTCCACCGCGAGGTCGCGCAGCACCAGCGAGAACTGGGTCGCGCTCACCCGGTTCAGGTGGGCCATGACGTCGTCGCCGTTCAGCGTAATCTCCGTCACGGTGACGGTGTCGTGCGAGTCATCGTACTCCACAGTTAGGTCGCTGCGGCAGTCGTCCTCGTTCGCCAGGACCTGACAGAGCTGGTACTCGCCGCCCTCCGCCGCGAAGTCGAGCTTGACGAACGGGTTGGAACTCTCGGTCTCCTCGCCGTCGTCGTCGCTTCGCGGCGTCACCTCGCCGATCATGGCAGGGTCGCTCACGTCGCCGTTGAACTCCTCGTCGATCTCGACCAGCAGGTCAGCGCCGTCCATCTTCGCGAGGTCGAGCGAGTTGTCCCTGGCAGGGTTCCCGGCGTCCCGATGGTCCCCGGGCGTCCAGCCCGCGGTCGCGCCGGAGTTGCCCATTGCGTCGTGGCCGAGCACGACGACGCCGATGATCCTGCCGTTCTCCACGATGAAGAGGTTGATGTCGATGCTGGACCTCTTGTAATTCCTGGCCCAGTGGTTCTCGTCCTCCTGCTGCGTCAGCGGGGAGGCCTCGTCCGCCTCCTTGATGGCGTAGGAGTACTCGTCGTCGCTGGTCGTGTCCTCGATGGCATACATGTCCACGAAGAAGACCACCGGCCGGCGGCGCAGGTCCTCGTCCGACCGCACGTCCACCGAGAACGAGCCGTCCTCGTTGACGATCGGGCGGTCGTTCGCGGTGCCCGTCACCGTCACCGTCAGGCTCGGCGCGATCCAGTCTTGCGCCTCGACGTTGCCTGCCTTGTTTCTATTCCCCGCAAGGTCGAACACCGCGCCGTCGGCCACCAAGACGTCCGGCTCAGCGTCCGCCGCGAGGTCCTCGGAGAGCTCCAGGTAGACGCGGGCGCGCGGCTCGATGAAGGACACGCCTTCGATGTCCTCACCGGGGTTCTCACGCTTGTACTGGGTGTAGTTGTCGTAGGTATTCTTGGCGATCAGGTACATCCGGCGGGACTCCCACGCCGCGCAGTAGGCCGTCTCTTCGGCCGTGATTTCCGTGATGTCGATGCTGGGGTGAATCACAATCGGAGTATTGCCAGGAGCCGCCGCCGTTGGCGCAGTATCGACACTACAGGTGTCGGCCAGCGTTATGTCCCCTGTGCCAAGGCTGAGGTCCGTACGCGTCTTCGGGTCGGGAGGCGCTTCCACCACTGCCGGCGGGCCGTCCGGGGCCGGCCCGGTCGGCGCGGCCGCCTTCGGCGTGTTCCGGTTGATCACCGGACGCTCGCTCGGGTGGATGACGCCGACGATGGTGTGGCCGTCAACGGTGATCTTGTCCGTGTCCACGTCGCCGAGGGCGTCCGCGGTGCCGTCAGCCTTGAACTCCAGCGCGATGTAGGAGCGGTCCACCGTTTCCTTGTCTTCCTGGGAGTCCCAGGTGATGCCGGTCCGCACTTCCACCAGCCCGGGCTCCGTGTCGTCCACGCGGAACACGTACGGCTCCGCCGCGTTCTCCGTGTCGGAGTCCGCATCGGTCATGGCCGTGTTGCCCGCGCGGTCCGTGGCCACCAACTGGTACAGGTAGTTTCCACCATTCTCGTCGTTCTTGTCCGCGCCGCTGGCCGTGAATGAGTAGGCGACGCCCGCGGGGCTGCCGACCACCATGCTCCACGTGCCAGACGCGCTGATGTCCGTGCTCTCAGTGAGCGGAGCACCGCCCGTACCGTTGGCCGGGTTCTCTACGACCCTGACGTCGATGTCGGCCGACCTGCCGTTCGCGGAGACCGCCGTGCCGGGGTTCTCGGAGAGCGGCTCGGAGTGGAGGGCGTGGTCGCCGTCCGGGTTGATCTCGTCGTAGTCGCCGTCGCTGGAGATGATGCTTTCGCCATCGTGGCGCAGACCGGAGTCGTCGTCCCGCACCTCGAAGCTGAAGGTGAGGCGGCTGGAGCGCGTCACGGCATTGTCGTCAGGCGTGATGGCGGTGAACTCAGGCCCTTCGCCGTCGACCACCAGCTCGATCACGCCGGAGCCGCCGCTCGTGGTGATGGTCAGCCGGTCGCCGTGGTCCGCGAAGATCGTCGCGATCTCCTGCTGTGCAGGCGGTGCGTCCCCTGCCAGCGGAACATCGTTGAAGCCGGGCATGTCCACCGGCAAGTAGACCGCGCTGGTCGCCGCGGTTTCTTCCTGGATGTTCTCACTGGCGGTGTCGTCGATGGTGCCGTCGTCATCGGCATCGAATCCACGCGTCTCGTTGTTGTCACACCACGTCGGGCCATCATGCAGCCGGAACGGGACCAAGGGGGTGCTCGCGTCGTCGTCGTGGTCAATCGTGGCGCCTTCTTCAACGACCTTGAAGAACGCCTGTGAGTTCGCCCCGGCACTGACGCCAACCAAATCCATGGTGATGAACTCGCCGGAGCTGTTGTTCGTTACCGTGGCGGTGAAGAGGGCCTTGCCGTCATGCCTTTCGTTCACATCCAAAGTCGTGCTGTCGTCCTGGACACAGGTGAGCGCATCAGGGGTGGTGCCCGTCAACGCCGGGGCGTGCGCGACGTTGATGAGGACGGTGTTGAAGGCGCCTGTCATGACGAAGTCCGTGGAGTCGTTCGCGTGGCTGTTGGAGACGTACAGCGTGTTCCGGAAGAACGTGTTCTGCGGGTCGACGGCACGGTTCGCGAGGAACGCTTCGTCGTCATTCGCGTGCTCCCCTGCAGTGACGTCGTTACTGAGGAGGGCGGGGGTACCGGTCACAGGTATGAAGGGTTCCGGAGTGACACCCGCGAAACCAGACCCCTCCAGTTTCGCCAACTGCGCGTCGCGTATGTCGTCGAAGACGCCGACGGTAATCACACCAGCGGACTGTTTGCCGTCGGTGAGTTCGTCCGTCTGCGCGATGGTCGGCAGCACGATAAGCAGCGAGAGCGCCACTGCCATCAATGTCGCTATGAGCGGAATCTTGGTGAATCTCACTTCTACCCCCCTTATGGAGCTGTAGTCTTCGGTTCGGCGCTCTCTCCGAGAGCAGGGTGGTCCGTTCTTCTCTTCTCGTCGTTCTCTGCATGTCCGCCGCTCCCGGCGGAGGCAGGAACCTCGTTTCTTCCTGTTCCTGTCGTTCTCTGCGTGTCCGCCGCTCCCGGCGGAGGCAGGAACCTCGCTTCTTCCTGTTCCTGTCGTTCTCTGCGTGTCCGCCACTCCCGGCGGAGGCAGGAACCTCGTTTCTTCCTGTTCCTGTCGTTCCCCGCGGAGGCAGAAACCTCCGCGGGGATAGGGTTAGCCTGCGGTTACGGGACCAGCGTGCCGGCCTCCGTGCTCCAGACCCAGTAGCCCTTGCCGTTGACTACCTCGTTGTCGTTGTCGCCATCACCCGGGATCGACCTCTCCCACGAGTTGCTCGATGTGTCGAAGCTGTAGGCGACCTTCCACGCGATGTTGTCGAAGTAGTCGTCGGCATCGTCACCGCCGGACGGCGCATCGCCCTCCTTGGCCTGCAGCACGTCCACGACGCCGAGCAGGTTCCAGCCCTTGATGACCCTGGCGGTCGGGAGGACGGACGAGGTGTCCGTCTCCGGGATCAGCACGGAGATGGACTCGAAGGCGGTGGTCTGCACCCAGTAGCCGTAGCCGCCGACGATGTCGGTGAGGGTGCCGCGCCACGTGCCGTTGTCGTTGACCGAGGTCAGCCACACGTCGTCCTGGTAGGCCAGCACGATGGTGGCCTGCATGGTGCCGCCCATCACCGCCTGGGTGCTGGAGTCGAGCGGTGTGCCCGGCAGCGATACGAGGTTCCAGCCCGGGGTGAGGCTCACCTTGTAGGCGCCCCTCGCCACGACCTCGAACTCGTATTCGTCCGACACCTCGTTGCCGACGTCGTCGCGGCCCGTCACCTTGAGTTCGTACTCGCCGGTGCCCAGGTCCTGCGCAGCCAGCGTGTACTTGTTGTTCTCCACCTGGGCGACGTGGCCGCTCACGTCGTTGCCGTTCAGCGTGATGGATGCAATCTCCACCGCGCTGTGCGAGTCCGACTTGAAGCGCTTGGTGCTGGTGTTGTACTCACCCGCCTCCGCACTGAAGTCGATCGTGATGTACGGGTTGTTGCTCTCCGATTCACCCTCATCTGCCTCGGGCGACAGCGAGAAGACAGGGTCTTCGTCATTGTTCGCGTCCGTGTCGATCTCCAGGGCCAGCCCGGCATCCGTGAGGTCATCGAAGTCGATGCCGTCCCCATCCACGGGCGCCTTGGTCTTCCTGCCGGGCTGCTCCCAGCCGGGCGGGGTGCCGACGTTGTCCGCGTCGTCCTCGGCGACGACGATCACTGCGTAGAGTCCGTCGCTACCGCCGACGTCGCCGTTGTTGTAGGTGCGGCTCCAGGTGAGATCATCGGTCCCGGACTGCACGCGGTCGCCGCGCCGGATGCTTCCCAGCTCCGTGTCGGCCTCTTCGGCGTCGGCGGCGGCGCCGTCCACGACCTCGCCGAAGTAGACCGTCGGCAGGCGGCGCAGTTCCTCGTCCGAAGTGATGCTTACGGTCACTTCGCCGTTGTTCCTGATGACCGGGCGGCCGGTGACCTCCGTGGAGATCGTGACCGTGATGGCCGGAGCGATGTTGTCCGCCGCGATCACCTCGTCCTGGTTGCTGGAGTTGCTGGCGAGGTCGAGCACCGCGCCGCCGACCATGGAGACCTTCGGGGTCGCGTCCGGGGCGAGCGGCTCGGCCAACTGCAGGTAGACGCGGGACTGCGGGACATCTTCGATACAGATCTCGTCTATGTCCAAGGGGTTGTCGTCCTTGGGGTCATCGTTGTCGCAGTCGTCGCCGTCGCTCAGGTGGATGAAGCCGACGACCTCGGCGTCCTCGACGCGGAACCTGTCCGCGTCGACGTTCATCACAGCATCGAGCCCGTTGATGTCCTTGAACGTCACCGCGATGTAGGAGCGGTCGACGATCTCTCTCTTCTTGTCGGGGTCGTAGGAGATGCCCGTACGGGCGTCCCTGAACTCCGGCGTGGCCACGTCAACGGTCAGGCTGAAGTCCTGGGGGCCGTCCTTGCCCGGGTCCGCGTCGGTGCGCGCCTCGTTGCCCGCGCGGTCGGTGGCCTCCAGGTACCAGGGGTTGGAGCCCGTTCCGACGTTGGTGACGGCCATGTCCAGGAAGTAGGAGACGCCGGGCCTGCCGCCGCGCTGCCGCCAGCCGGAGTTGCCGTCCGCGCTCTTCTCTACACCCTTGAGCATCACCTCTATGTCACGGGCTGCGCCGCCCGCCACGGAGCGGGGCTCGCCGGCCGTGAAGTTGTCGTCGTCGCTGTTGAACGCGCGCGCGTCGTTGTCGCCGCGCGAGTAGTCGAGCTCGCCGTCGTGCGCGAGACCGGAGTCGGAGTCGCTGACGACGAAGCGGAACTTGACGGTCTGGGAGCTGATCTTGGCGCCGTGCTCGGGGGAGATCTCGGTGAACTCCGGCCCCTCGCCGTCGACCACGATGGTGACGCTGCCGGAGACGCCCGCGACCGTGATGGTGAGCGTGTCGCCGTGCCGCGCAGGCATGCGCGCGCCCATGGCGGGACCCGTGCCGGTGGCGTCGTACGTAGCGTCCGTGGCATCGAACGTTGTCACGGAGACGGTTTCGCCGGTCTCCTCACCACACTCACGCTTGCCGTTGTCCATCGGCTCCGTGCCGTTCGCGACGACCGCGAACTCCACCATCTCGGGCAGGCCGATATTTAAGGAAGGAGTACTAAGAGGATCAGTATTGTTGCCGCCGCCGCCCAGGCGCACCGAGATCCGCTGTCCGCTGCGGTTGTTCCTCACTGTCGCCACGGCACAGAAGACGTTGTCGGCCGATTCTTCAACGGAGTCAACCGTCAGCCCGTCTCCATCCGTGTTGAACTTCCTAACGTCGGCAATGAGGCCGTCCGGCCCGCCGAACTCAAAGCGCTCCCCGCCGGTGGCAGTGATGCGCACCATGTTGAGCGCGTCGTCGTCGTTCGAGACGTAGAGGTTGCCGTTGAAGTACGACGTGGAGATGCTCTCGTCCACGCTGGCTGTGGCTGTGTCGTCCGGGTTGCCAGACAGCACGGCGACGACCAGGCTCGAGCCACTGGAGAGCTGACCGCGGGTGTCGTCGTAGCCCTGGGACTGGGCAAGACCAGGCAGAACGATGAGCAGCGAGAGCGCCACTGCCATCAATGTCGCTATGAGCGGAATCTTGGTGAATCTCACTTCTACCCCCCTTATGGAGCTGTAGTCTTGGGCTTGGCGCTCTCTCCGAGAGCAGGGTGGTCCGTTATTCCTCTGTAACCTATGCCAGCGCGGCGTTCACTCACTTCGTGTCCAACACCACGGCGCGCTGCGCGTTATTCCACTGCGCGGCATGGCAGGGATGCTATTGTCCAACGACAGCCGCCGCCCTTGCAATAGGATGCAAAGGGCAGTTCTGGCCAAACCGCTCGTATCTGTTCTCTGCGTCAACACGCAACGTTCTTTCTACCAGCGCATGGCGCGTGTGTCAATGAGGATGGGGGGCGAGCCTCGCCTCCTGTGGGGGACGGGAATGGGGTCGTCGTTCCTGCGAAGGCAGGAACCTCGTGTGAGAGCGCACCGTCGTGCAACGGGCCTCCGCCGCCGTATCGCCGCTCCTCTCTGTATCCCCGGCAGTGAGCAGAACGACAGGGGGCAGGGGCTGCGAGGTTCCTGCCTCCGCAGGAACGACGGGGGGGCACCCACACCGGAGGGGCGAGGTTCCTGCCTTCGCAGGAACGACGAGGGGGCACCCACACCGGAGGGGCGAGGTTCCTGCCTTCGCAGGAACGACGGGGGTATGTGGGTATCGTCATTCCCGCGAAGGCGGGAATCTCGTTCCCCGTCGTCTCCATGGGGATGCGAGGTTCCTGCCTTCGCAGGAACGACAAGGGCACCTACACCGGAGGGGCGAGGTTCCTGCCTCCGCAGGAACGACGAGGGCACCCACACCGGAGGGGCGAGGTTCCTGCCTCCGCAGGAACGACGGGGGGATGTGGGTATCGTCATTCCCGCGAAGGCGGGAATCTCGTTCCCCGTCGTCTCCATGGGGATGCGAGGTTCCTGCCTCCGCAGGAACGACGGGGGTATGTGGGTATCGTCATTCCCGCGAAGGCGGGAATCTCGTTCCCCGTCGTCTCCATGGGGATGCGAGGTTCCTGCCTCCGCAGGAACGACGAGGGGCACCCACACCGGAGGGGCGAGGTTCCTGCCTCCGCAGGAACGACGAGGGGGCACCCACACCGGAGGGGCGAGGTTCCTGCCTCCGCAGGAACGACGGGGCATGTGGGTATCGTCATTCCCGCGAAGGCGGGAAT
>DAOUHT010000059.1:0-7311 GCA_034428375.1 Dehalococcoidia bacterium
CGGAGGACGCGCGATGCGTATCGGATGGATCGGCATAGGCCGCATGGGACGCCCCATGGTGGAGAACCTCATCCGCAAGGGGTTCGACGTGACGGTGCAGAACCGCAGCCAGGGCAAGGTGCACGAGCTCGCTGCGATGGGCGCGACCGTCGGCGAGTCGTTCTCCGCGATGGGCGCGGAGCTGGACGAGGTGCACACCTGCCTTCCGGAGACCGCTGTCGTGGAGCAGGTGCTCACCGGCCCCAACGGCGTGCTCGAACGCCCTAAGCCCGGGCTGATCGTCGTCGACCACAGCACGATCCACCCGGACGCCGCGCGCGCCCTCGCTGCCGCGGCCCGCGAACGCGGAGCGTCGTTCATCGACGCCCCGGTCTCCGGCTCCGGCCCCGTCGCCGAGCGCGGCGAGATGACCATCATGTGCGGCGGCGACGAGGAAGCCTTCACCGCCGCGCGCCCCGCCATGGAGGCGATGGGCCGCACCGTCGAGCTGATGGGCGCGTCCGGCTCCGGCGCGGCGACCAAGGTCGTGAGCAACTTCCTCATGGCGACGAACCTCGCCGTGGCGATGGAGTCCCTCCTGCTCGCCGACAGGGCGGGGCTGGACCTGGAGCGGCTCTTCGCCGTCATCCGGACGGCCTCGGGCGCGAGTCGTGCGTGGGAGCGGAACGTCCCGCGCATCCTGAAGCGCGAGTTCGGCAAGGACGGCTCCGCCTGGCTCACGATGAAGGACCTCGACCACGCGCACGAACTGGCGGTCGAGTTTGGGCTGGACCTACAGCTCTTCGAGACCGGCCGCCGCTTCTGGCACGCCGTCGTGGAGGAGTACGGCCTCGGCGAGGAGGACCCCTCGCACGGCTTCACCGCCCTCGAGCAGCGCCTCGGCGTCACGCTCGGCGGCTAGGGCGTAACCTGCGCTCCATGAAGTCGGTCGGTGGGACACGACATTTCATCGTCACCTATCGGTGGGAGATAGCGCTGGTCGCTGCCATGCCTGCCTTAGGCATGGGGTTTTGGGTGCTGTGGATGGCCGGTCCATTGGAACTCTACGGCCTCGCGTATAACTTCGCGTGGTGGAGTGTCTTTGTCCTGCTTCCTGCCCTGCTGATGGGCGTGCTCTACCTGCGCCTGCGCCGCCGGGGGTATGGCTGGGAAAGCCTGCTGCTCGTCGCCACTCCCTACTGGGCTGTGCTGTCAGGAATTGTTTACTCCGCATTGATCCATCGCTTCCTCTTGCCGGACTCCGAGAGATGGAGAGGTCTCGTACTGGGCCTTGCCGACTGGGGCATCCCCGCGCAGTTGGGCACGGTTGTCCTACTCGCCGCGCTCTACCCCGCGGTCCAACGTCTGGGACAGGACTTCCTGCGTCTGACGTGGCAGTTCCTCCTGGCGGTTGCGGTCATCGGGGTGGTTGTGGACAGTCTCTTCTTGGTGATGCAACTACGCGGGCTCGACGTTGCACCAGACTCGGAGGCTTGGAATCCCATGCAGATCGGTTCTCTGTGGGCTGGCCCGGTGGCGGTCCTCCTGCTGCTCAGGCTCATCCGCAGGGCATCGCGGTCCAGCCTCGCGCACGCATTCTTCATGGCCGCACTGGCTTTCAGCTTCCCTTGGCGCCACTTGTTTGAGTCCTCGGCTGGAATAATGCCGGAAACGAGGCTGGACTACCTAGCGCTGGCAGCATTGAATGTAGCGGTGAACTCCCTCATTGTCGGCATGACTGTCTTCACAGCCTGGCTTTTGTTCAACTTCGACAAGTGGGGGCCGGTGTTCCGAGGGCGCGCAGTCCTCGCCCTGTTCGGCGTGCATGCACTGGGCGGAGTTATGTTCTCCCTGTGGCTCATCCAGGGGTTGGAGCTTACGGATGACGCAGGAGTGCTGCTGGCATTGTTGGTAATCGTCCTCGCGTGGCTCGCCACGTTCTGGGCCGTCTACCTCGTCCGCGTACGCCACCCCGCTGCCCCACATCAGGCGTAGCGGGACCTTCGCGTACAATAGACGCGACGCCATGACCGACTACACGACCCACCACTTCGAGGCCGCCTCGCGCTATACCGTCTCCGTCGGCTACGACCGCCGCCTCTACGAGCACGACATCGCGGGCTCTGTCGCGCACGCCCGCATGCTCGGTCGGCAGGGCATCATCGCCGACGCGAACGCCATCGTCGAGGGACTCGACGCCGTGCGCCGCGAGCACTCGCAGCCGTGGCCTCGTTCGGACTCCACACGCTGCTCCTGAGGCGGCAATCTTCTGCCGCACCTGCGCCGCCAAGGGAGGCGTGACGATTTGAGACGCTTCCTCGCAACCTATCGCTGGGAGATAGCGCTGGTCGCAGCCATACCCGCTCTCATCTGGGGATGGTGGGCGCTGTGGGCCAGCGACGCCGTCCACTTCTACGGCCTGACGTATGACCTCGCATGGTGGAGTGCCCGCGTCGTGCTTCCCGCCCTGCTCGTGTGGGCGCTCTACCTCCGCCTGAGACGCCGGGGCTACACATGGGAAAGCCTGCTGCTCGTGGCCATTCCCTACTGGGCTTCGATAGCGGGAGCCGCCTACGTTGCGGTGGTCTTTCGCACTTCCTGGTTCACAACCGGTGGCGCGGCCAGTTTCTGGCTGATCCTTCCTGACTGGGGTATCCCCTCGCAACTCGTCACGGTCATCCTGCTCACCGCGCTCTACCCGGCGATCCGTCGGACGGAGCGAAACTTTCTCTTGCTCACCTGGCAGTTCATTCTGGCGTTTGAAGTCATCGGGCTCGTTGTGGACAGCCTGTTCGCCGCGATATGGCTGCGCGGGGTGCCCATAGCGGTCCTAACGGAGACCTGGGACCCGCGGCCCCTCAACGCTCTGCTGAGCGGTCCGCTGGCGATGTTCCTGCTGCTCGGGTTCATCCGCCGGGCGTCGAGATTCAGCCTCGCGCACGCAGTCTTCATGGTGGTGCTCGCCTTCAGCTTTTCGTGGAGCGGCTTCTTTGCTTTCGGCGGAGGGTCGCCGGAAACCAGGGAGGAATTCATCATGATTGCGGGAGGGAACACGGCGTTGCACGCCGCTCATCTCGGCATCGCAATCCTTGCCGCGTGGCTGCTGTTCAATTTCGATGCGCGGGGCCCCCTGTTCCGCCGACGGGCAGTCTGGGCCCTCGTTGCGCTGCGAACGGTTGGCGCGCTAGTGCTGGTGGTCCTTGGGATGCTCCTGTGGGGGCCGTTGCCCATGCTCAGGAGCGACACGACCGTACTCCTGATGCTGGGCGTGACCCTGCTCGCGTGGCTCGCCACGTTCTGGGCCGTCAACCTCCTCCGCGTGCGGCATTCCACCGCCGAGGCCGAGCCCACACCCGACACCCCGCCGAACGAGGAGCGATGACGTGCCACGCTTCCTCGTCACCTACCGCTGGGAGCTGTGGCTGCTGCTGTGGGCGCCTCTCCTGAGCGTCATAGCCTCCGTGCTGGTGTTCTTTCTGTACGCTTCCCTGTATGACGAGGACCGCGTGGTCCCCCGCTACGTCTCGTACGCTCAGGGGGTGGCAACAAGTCTTGTGCACGCAGGACTGCTGGCGGTCTTCTACGCGCGGATACGCCGCCTGGAGCGCCCGTTCTTCACGCTGGTCTGGAGCTATGCGGTCTGGCTGGCAGTTGTCGGTACCCTGGTGTGGTTGATGGTCGCTGCCCTTGCGCCGGATGACGAGGGTTCCGGATTGTTCTCGACATCGCAATGGGTGCGCGCACGGTTGTTGGTTCACGGGTTCGCAGCGCTCCTTCCGCTGTTCTGGTTCGCGCGCAGGGCGTCGCTAATCAGCCTGGCCCACGCATACTTCCTCTTCCTCGTCCTGAAGACGTATCTTCTGACAGCCCCCCTTGCTCGAACGCTCAATCTCCAACTCTTCGACCTGGTTCCCGTTGGTGTGTTGTCCGCCATAGGTTTCGTGTCTGTCTTCGGAGGGGGGGCGCTATTCGCCTGGCTGCTGGGCAACTTCGGATCGCGCGGCGCTGTATTCCGTAAACGAGCAGTGGCAGGCTTGCTGGCGCTGTATATCGTGTCTGAACTGTGGGAACTGGTTGAGCTGGCCACCGTTGTGTCCGATTGGAGTGAGGAATTATTCACGGTCGGCGCGCTGACTACGATCGGTTTGTTCCTCATGCGGCTTCTGGTCAATACCGTTCTCCCCCTCGCCCTCATCTACCTCGTCCGCGTGCGCGACCCCGCCTCCACCGAGTCCCCCACAGACCTTCGCGTACAATAGACACGACGCCATGACCGACTACACGACCCACCACTTCGAGGCCGCCTCGCGCTATACCGTCTCCGTCGGCTACGACCGCCGCCTCTACGAGCACGACATCGCGGGATCGGTCGCGCACGCCCGCATGCTCGGCCGGCAGGGCATCATCGCCGACGCCGACGCGAACGCCATCGTCGAGGGACTCGACGCCGTGCGCCGCGAGATCGCGGAGGGCGCGTTCAACTGGCGCGAGGAGCTCGAAGACCTCCACATGAACATCGAGACGCGCCTCTACGAGCTCATCGGCGAGCCTGCTGCGCGCCTCCACACCGCCCGCTCCCGCAACGACCAGGTCGCGACCGCCACCCGCCTCTACGTCCGCGGCGCCATCGACCGCGCAGCGTCGCTGCTCCGTGCCCTGCAGGGCGCGCTGCTGTCGCTCGCCGAGCGCGAGCAGGACGCCCTCCTCCCCGGCTACACCCACCTGCAGCGCGCGCAACCCGTGCCCTTCCCGCACCATATGCTCGCCTACTTCGAGATGTTCGACCGCGACGCCGACCGCCTCGCCGACGCCCGCAGGCGCGTGAACGTCCTGCCGCTTGGCTCCGGTGCGCTCGCCGGCGCCCCGTATCCCCTGGACCGCGAGTCCGTCGCGCGCGAGCTCGGCTTCGACTCCATCTCCGCCAACTCGATGGACGCCGTCTCCGACCGCGACTACGCCGTCGAGTTCCTCGCCGCTGCCGCGACGTGCATGATGCACTGCTCTCGTCTCGCGGAGGAGATCGTGCTCTGGACCTCGCACGAGTTCGGCTACCTGCAGCTCGGGCGGCAGTGGGTCACCGGCTCATCCATCATGCCCCAGAAGCGCAACCCGGACTTCGCGGAGATCGCGCGCGGCAAGACGGGCCGCGTCTACGGCAGCCTCGTCGGCCTGCTCACCACCCTCAAGGGCCTCCCGCTCACCTACAACCGCGACCTCCAGGAGGACAAGGAAGGCCTCTTCGACGCCGTCGACACCCTCGAAGCAACCCTCGACGCCATGCGCGGCATGCTCAGCGACTGCTCCGTGAACACGGAACGGATGCGCGAGGCCGCCGAGGACAGCGCCCTGCTCGCGACCGACATGGCCGACTACCTCGTCGGCAAGGGCGTCCCCTTCCGCGAGGCCCACGCCGCCGTCAGCACCCTCTGCGAGCTCGCCGCCGAGCGCGGCGTCCCCGTTACCGCCCTTCCCCTCGACGACATGCAGGCCCGCTGCTCCGCCTTCGACGACGGCGTGCGCGACCTCACCGCCCTCGCCAGCGCGACCGCCCGCGACGTCCCCGGCGGCGCATCCCCTGCCCGCGTCCGCGAAGCCCTCGCCGCCGCCAAGGCCCGTCTGGAGGGAGCCCATGGCTGAGAAATTCGTCATTCCCGCACCGGCGGGAATCCAGAGTGCGCGGGCAGTGCACACGGTGGGGTCGGGCCTGTGTGGGGTGTCGGGTAACGTGGTGCACTTGGGGCGTACGCCTGCGCACACGGAGGCCCCCCATGCCTGACGTCAAACTCGCCCCCTCCATCCTCTCCGCCGACTTCGCCCGCATCGGCGACGTCGTCCGTGAGACCGAAGAAGCCGGCGCCGACTACATCCACGTCGACGTCATGGACGGACGCTTCGTCCCCAACCTCACCATCGGCCCGCTCGTCGTCGAGGCGATACGACCCCACACGACGCTCCCGCTCGACGTCCACCTCATGATCGTCGAGCCTGAACGCCTCATCCCCGATTTCGTCGCCGCGGGCGCCGACAAGATCACCGTGCACCAGGAAGCCGTGACGCACCTCGACCGCGCCGTCCACCAGATACGCGACCTCGGCGCGACCGCAGGCGTCTCACTCAACCCCTCGACGCCCGACGCCACGCTCGCCGAGATCCTCCCGGAACTGGACCTCGTGCTCGTCATGTCGGTCAACCCCGGGTTCGGCGGACAGTCGTTCATCTCCGGCGTCCTCCCGAAGATCGAACGCCTCCGCGCCGCGATAGACGAACGCGGCCTCGCCACCGAGCTGGAGGTCGACGGCGGCGTGAAGCCCGACAACGTGGCGCGCGTCGTCGCCGCGGGCGCGAGCGTCATCGTGGCGGGCTCCGCCGTGTACAATGACCGCATGACCGTCGCCGAAGCAGTCGCCGCCATGCGCTCCGCCATAACCGGATCGGGCGTGCCCGATTAACCCCCGCCTTGTTTCCGTCACTCCCGCCCTTCTCGTCATTCCCGCGAAGGCGGGAATCCAGGTGCCTGACAGGGCACACGTGCGCGCCAGCGCACACAGCGGCTCGCTGCGAGCCGCTCGCCGTGGGGAGATGACGACCGCATGAACCCCCGTATCGCCCACGTCCTTTGCCCCGGCATCTCCGGGGCCGTCCTCCTCATCGTCGCCCTGACGCTCGCCGTTGCCTGCGCGTCCCCCACACCGACCCCAACCCCCGTTCCCGTCGCCGAGGAAGGCGACCGCGCCATGGTCCACTACACCGGCACCCTCGACGACGGCACCGAGTTCGACTCCTCCCGCGACGGCTTCCCGCTCGACTTCGTCATCGGCAGCGGCCAACTCATCGACGGCTTCGACAGCGCCGTGCGCGGGCTTGCCGTCGGCGGAAGCGTCACCGTGCGTCTGGAAGCCGCCGAAGGCTACGGCGAACCCAACCCCGAACTCATCGCCGACGTCCCCATCGAGGAGTTCCCGCCCGAGATCCTGAGCCAGCTCTCCCTGGGCATGGCCATCCCGCTCTCCAACGGCATCTCGCCGGTCATCACCAACATCACCGACACCTTCGTCACCCTCGACGCCAACCACCCACTCGCCGGCGAGGCCCTCACCTTCGACATAGAACTCGTCGACCTCATCAAACCCACCCCCGCCCCCGAAACCACCCCCATCGCCTGACCCCTGTGCCTCGTCATTCCCGTGAAAACGGGAAGCTGGATTCACATTTGAAGTGCAACACGTGGTCTAGCAGGACCTCGGCCGGGGTGAGGTAGTCGAGGCACTTGCGCGGCGTATTGTTGTATGCCTGCATCAACGCCGTAAACTCCTCGTCCGACACCGCAGCCAG
>DAOUHT010000060.1:0-10089 GCA_034428375.1 Dehalococcoidia bacterium
ACCATGTACGCCCGGAGTGAAGAGATGCCCCTGTACGAAGAGCTGAAGATATTCAGCGGCAACTCCAACCCCGCTCTCGCCAACGAGATCGCCAGCTACCTCGGGATGCCGCTGAGCGAACTCGAGGCATTCAAGTTCAGCAACGACAACACCTTCGTGCGCATCAACGAGAACGTGCGCCAACGCGACGTCTTCCTCGTGCAGTCGTTCTCCGTCCCGGTCAACGACAACGTCGTGGAGATGCTCATCATGATCGATGCCGCCAAACGGGCGTCGGCAGGGCGCATCACCGCAGTCATCCCCTACTACGGCTACGGCCGCACCGACAAGAAGGACCAGCCCCGCGTGCCCATCACCGCGCGCCTCATCGCCGACCTGCTTACCACCGCCGGAGCCGACCGCGTGCTGACGATGGACCTGCACGCCGGGCAGATACAGGGTTTCTTCAATATCCCCGTAGACGAGCTGACCGCGATGCCCATCATCGTCGACCAGTTCAACGCGATGGGGCTGGAGGACCCGGTCGTCGTCGCCGTGGACATCGGGATATCGAAACGGGCGCGCGACATGGCCGAGGAGCTCGGCGCGCCGCTCGCCATCATCGAGAAGCGCCGCACCGGGAACAACGACCAGAGCGAGCTGCTCAACATCATCGGCGAGGTGGATGGCAAGACCGCCATCCTCATGGACGACGAGGTGGACACGGGCGGCACGATGGTCAACGCGGCGGTGGCGCTGGAGAACGCGGGCGTGAAGGCGGTCTACGCATCGTCCACGCATGCGGTGCTCTCCGGCGGCGCGCCCGGGCGCCTGACCGGCAGTCCGATACGGGAGTACGTCTGTACGAACACGATACCGATGCCCCCGGAGAAGATGAGCGACCGCATGAATATCGTCTCCGTCGCCCCGCTGCTGGGCGAGGCGATCCACCGGATCCATACCGGGACGTCTGTCGGCGCCATGTTCCAGAAGCGGACCCATGCCTGACGACCGCGCATACGCGCGGTACGACCTGGGCGTCTGCGCCTTCGTCGAGCCGGAGTCGGTCGGCCAGCCGGGCCGCCGGTTCTTCCGACTGCGCGCCTCCGGAGAGCACGGCTCCGCACTCCTCTGGTTAGAGAAGGAGGAGTTGCACGAACTCGCCACCACCATCAAGCGGCTCCTCCGCACCGCCGTCCGCATGACCGGAGAGCCTGTCGCCGCGGCGAGCGCCGACACCCGCGCCGACCACGACCAGAAGGTCTTCGCCCTCTCGCTCGGCCACGACCGCTCGACCGGACGCTACATGCTTCTGGCGCAGTGCTCCGACGAGGAGGACGACGCCATCGCCCTGTGGATCGAGCACGACACGCTCGACTGGCTCGCCGACCGTGCGTTCGAAGTATGCGACGCCGGACGCCCGCGCTGCGCCCTCTGCGGCGGGGCGACCCCGGCAGACGAGACCCACGCCTGCCCGCGCGCCAACTGAGCCATGCCCCTCTACGCCGACTACCCTCACGCTGAGATAGCAGCGGGGCGGCACGACGTGCCGCCGTCGTCGCCCGACGCCGAGCGCTTCGTGTGCGAGGCAGAGATCGGCGACGGCTGGCTCCACCCCTACGCCTCCAACTACACGTTCGTCGTCCAGCTCTCGTCCGGCGATCAGGAGGGCTACGGCGTCTACAAACCACAGGCGGGTGAGCGGCCCCTCTGGGACTTCCCCACCGGCACGCTGGGCCGCCGCGAGTGCGCAACGTACGAGTTCGCGAGGGCGCTCGGCTGGGGGACGATACCGCCAACGGTGCTGCGCGAGGGAGAAGCGGGCGAGGGCTCGCTCCAACTCTTCGTGCCGCACGACCCCGACTCCAACTTCTTCACGCTACGCGACGAGCACCCGGAGGAGGCGTTCCGGCTCGCGGTCTTCGACGTGCTCGCGAACAACGCCGACCGCAAGGGCGGGCACTGTTTCCTGGGAGCGGATGGCTGCCTTTGGGCCGTGGACAACGGGCTGACGTTCCACGAAGACCACAAGCTGCGCACGGTGATATGGGACTACTCCGGCGAGCCCATCCCTCCTGCACTGCTCGCCGACATCGAGCGGGTGGCCGGCGACCTCGATGCAGACGGCGCGTGCGCTCGGGCGCTCGCCGCCCTGCTGGACGGCGCGGAGGTACAGGTGCTTCGTGAGCGGATGTGGCGCCTGCTGGCGGAGCCGGTCTTGCCGTCGCCCCGCACCCGCCGCGACCTGCCGTGGCCGTGGTTGTAGAGGGACGCTACCCGGTTATTCGAACAAGACTGGCTATTGTGCCTGCCTCGGCGGAGCAGCGGGCGCAGCCTCAGGTGGCGGGCCCTTGCCGAACATGCGGGCGGCGCGCTGGCGAAGTTGGCGGATTGGGTACGTCTTCAGAGAAACGCCGGACGTGATGATCTCCACCGTCTCGCGTCTCCCCAGCACCAGCGAGCCGCGCCAGCGGCGAAGCTCGCTCGGACGCGGGTTCGCGTCCGGCGAGGTTGCGAACGTCTCGAATGAGGCCCACTCCTTCGTGCGGGAGTTGCGGAGCATCGCTGTGCCTCCGGCCTCCTGCACCGCGAGGATGCCCGTCGCGAGGTCCCAGACCCACGGGCCGTTGAAGACGGTGTAGTCGAACACGCCGCGCGCCGTCATCGCCATCTCGTAGCCCGCGCTCCCGGTGTTGCGCAGGTCCCCCAGACGCCGCCGCATGTTCCGGCGGGGCGTGAACATCCGCAGGAAGTAGCCGGGGACGGACGCCATCCGCCGGGGCGGGTCCGACGTCTCGACGGTGAGCGGCACGTCGTCCTGGAACGCGCCGCCCCCGCGCCGTGTGTGGATGACTCGACCGTCCGCGCTGCCGATGTGCGGGATGTAGATGGCGCCCGCCACGGGTGCGCCCCGCTCCAGCGCACACACCATGCAGGCGAACATCGGCAGGCCGTGCAGGAAGTTCGTGGTGCCGTCGAGCGGGTCGACCACCCAGGTGATCTCTTTCGGTTCGTCGTCGGCCGATTCGGTTTCTTCGGTGACGATGCCGTGCTCAGGGAATCGCCGTGACAGTTCAGCGCGGAGGTATTCGTCCGCAGCATGGTCGGCGTCGGTGACGGGGTTCCGGTTGTTCGCGGACTTGTAGTCGATGCTCAGGGGCTGGTCGAAGTATCTGAGAAGGATGGCGCCCGCTCCCCGCACGAGGTCGCACGCCTGCTGTTCCATCTCGGTGAGTTGAGCGTCGTCGAGCATGCCGCCTGCACGCGTCCACCGGCATGAACGCGGGATGAGATTGGCCCCCGGCGTTTACGCCGCCTGCGGGCGCGGCCATTGTACACGCGCCCTGCCCGCGCGGTTGCGTTGATATACTCAGACGACATGGCGGACCCCACTGGCAAGCGCGAGCACAACGTCGTCATCATCCCCGGCGACGGCATCGGCCCTGAACTCACCAACGCGGCACTGGCCGTGCTGGAGGCGGTGGAGGAGGCGTCGGGCGGCTTCCACCTGAGCCTGGACGTCCATCGCGGCGGCGCGGCGCTCTACCAGGAGACCGGCGCGAACCTCTCGGCAGAGTCGATCGCAGCCGTCCGGGCCGCGGACGCGACCATGAAGGGCCCGGTGGGGCTGCCGGAGGTGCGCTTCCCGGACGGCACGGAGGCCGGCGTGCTCGGCGGCGTGCTCCGCACCGGTCTGGACGTGTACGCCAACGTGCGCCCCATCCGGCTGCTGCCGGGGGCCGAGGCGCCCATCAAGGCGGAGCCCGGCGAGGTGGACTACGTCATCGTGCGGGAGAACACGGAAGGGCTGTATCTCTCACGCGGCAAGGGAGTGCAGACCAACGACGCGGCAGCGGACACGCTGCTGATCACGCGCAAGGGAACGGAGCGCGTCGTCCGCCGGGCGTTCGAGATCGCGCGGCAGCGGAACGGAGCGCCGTCGGACGGCGTCCGCCGCGTGACGTGCGTGGACAAGGCGAACGTGCTGCCGTCCATGGCATTCTTCCGGCGAGTGTTCGACGAGGTGGCGGACGAGTTTCCCGACGTGCAGGGCGAGCACCTGTACGCCGACGCGGCAGCGCAGGCGCTGGTCGTGCGTCCGCAGCAGTTCGACGTGCTGGTGATGGAGAACTTCCTCGGCGACATCCTGAGCGACCTCGGCGGCGGAACGGTCGGCGGCATCGGCCTCTGCCCGTCCGGCAACATCGGCGACGCACACGCCTACTTCGAGCCTATCCACGGCTCCGCGCCCGACATCGCGGGGCAGGACAGGGCGAACCCCGTCTCGCAGGTGCTCACGCTCGCGATGATGCTCGACTACCTGGGCGAGGGTGCGGCAGCGGAGCTGACCCGCCGGGCGGTGGAGGAGTCGCTCAAGAGCGGCGCGCTCTCCATCGGCGAATACGGCCAGCCGGTCGGAGGCACACGCGCCGCGGGCGAGACGATAGCGAAGGCGGCTCGGACGCTCGATGGCTGACGACGCACAGCCCACTCAGCAGACGTACGCGTCTTCAGGCGTCGACACAGACGAAGCGGCCAAGGGCCTCTCCGGTCTGCTGCACTGGGTATCGCAGACCTCCGCGTTCGTTGAAGGCGTCGGCCCATCGCCGGTGCCCGGCGGCTTCTTCGCCGCCGTCCTGCCGCTCAACGAGCGCCTCTCCCTCGCGATATCGACGGACGGCGTCGGCTCCAAGAGCGTGCTCGCGCAACTTACCGGCGACTTCGAGTCCATCGGCTGGGACTGCGTCGCCGTCAACGTGAACGACATCATCTGCACGGGCGCGCGGCCCATCGCTCTCGTGGACTACATCGCACTGCAGCATCCGCACGGCGATATGCTCGCAGCGCTCGGCAAAGGGATGCGCGACGCCGCAGAGCGCGCACGCGTCGCCATCGTCGGCGGCGAACTCTCGCAGCACCCCGACACGCTCACCGGTCCTCGCGAGGGATACGCGTTCGATATCTCCGCGACGTGCGTGGGCGTGCTGGAGGACGGCGCGGCGCCCATCACTGGCGCGGCGATCCGTCCCGGCGACGCGGTCATCGGCATGGCGAGCAACGGCATCCACGCGAACGGGCTCACGCTCGCGCGCAGCCTCCTGCTGAGTGGGGACGCACACGAGACCGTCGGCCTTGCGCTACCGGAGTGCGGGCGTACCGTCGGCGAGGAGTTGCTGCGCCGCACGCACGTCTACGTGCCCGAGGTGACGGCAATGCTGCGCGACGGCGTGGACGTGCACGGACTTGCGCACATATCAGGCGACGGCCTGCTGAACCTGCTTCGCCTCGACGCGGACGTCGAATACCACGTCGACGCCCTTCCCGCGCCCCAGCCCGTCTTCGAGGTGATCCGGCGCGAGGGCAATGTGGCGCTCGCGGAGATGTACCGCGTCTACAACATGGGCATCGGTTTCTGCGCCGTGGTGCCCGCGTCGTCCGCCGACGCGGCGCTCGCGGCCATCGCCGCTGCCGGAGGCGAGGCGTCGGTCATCGGGACGGTGCGCGAAGGCAGGCGTCGGGTCGTGCTACCGGGGCAGGGTCTCGTGGGAGAGGGCAGCGCGTTTACCCAAGGCTAGCGCTGCGCTGGTATCATGGGGGCATGCAACTGGTGCTCGGCTCTCCCCGCGGTTTCTGTGCAGGCGTCGTACGCGCGATAGACATCGTTGAACTCGCGCTCGAACGGTTCGGCGCTCCCGTCTACGTCCGGCATGAGATCGTCCACAACAAACACGTCGTGGACAGTCTCCGGAGGAAGGGCGCCATCTTCATCGAAGAGACCGACGAGGCCCCGAACGGTTCGACCATCATCTTCAGCGCACACGGCGTCGCCCCTGAGGTCTGGAAGGCGGCGGAAGAGCGCGACCTGACCGTCATCGACGCCACCTGCCCGCTCGTCACCAAGGTGCATATGGAGTCGAAGAAGTACGCCCGCGAGGGCTACTCCATCATCGTCGTCGGTCACGAGGGCCACCCTGAGGTCATTGGCACCCTCGGGCAGTCGCCCGAGGCATCACAGCTCGTCGATAACGACGAGGACGCCCGGAACACGAGCGTGGCCGACCCTGGGCGCGTCGTCGCGCTCACGCAGACTACGTTGAGCGTGGACGACACCCACGAGATCATCGGGACCCTGCGCGAGCGCTTCCCGAACATCGTTGCGCGGAACGATATCTGCTACGCCACGACCAACCGGCAGGACGCGGTGAAAGAGCTGGCGCAGCAGGTGGACGTGGTCATCGTCGTCGGAGCGCAGAACAGCTCCAACTGCAACCGGCTCCGCGAGGTCGCCGAGCAGACGGGCGTGCCGTCCTACCTCGTGGACGACGCATCGGCGATAGACCTCGCCTGGCTGGAGGGTAAGGAACGCGTCGGCATCACGTCGGGCGCGTCCACGCCGGAATCGCTCGTGGAGGGCGTCATCGACTTCCTCCAGCCCGACTCCGTCGAGACGGTCGAGGTGACGCGGGAGGACGTGGAGTTCGTCCTGCCGAAGCAGTTGCGTGGCGACGGCGCTGAGCAGCCGGAGCGCCGAACGCAGATCAGGGGCGGCGCGGCTTAGGCCGGTCCGTCCGCCCTACCCCACCATCAGCGCGTCTGCGCCCCTGCGGTAGACCTGCAACGACTGCACCGGGTTGCGGTTCACAAGCTCACGCCCGTACATCGGATGCACCATGCTCCGCACCTCGTGCTCCAGTTCGTAGAGCGTCTCGCCCGTCTCGGGGTCGGTGATGTTCACGAAGCGGTACTGCGAGGCGTTGCTCTCCTCGGTGACGAGGTCCATCTCCTGCAGCGCCTTGTGCGGGCCGGAGAAGTCCGCGATGTAGACCGCGATGTGGTGATTGTCGTAGGGCCGCGACTCGTCCGGGTCCTCCCGGAAGAGCATCGCCTGGTGCCTGCCCGCCTGCACCCGCGCTGTCGGAGAGCCCCGGCGCTCAACGAGGTCGGTCGTCGCGCCCATGACCTGCCCGTAGAAGCGGGCGATGCCCGGCGCGGTGCCTGCCGGAACGTTGAAGATGAGGTACTCCAGGCCGATGTTCGCGCCGCCCAGGCGCTCGCCGTCCGCCGGGTGGCAGCGGAACCGGTTGCCCCATGGGCCGGTGACGTCCAGGTTGCGCCCCTCCCGCTCAACGGCGAACTGCGTCCCTTCGAACCGGGACGCCATCCTGTCGAGGCGCTCCTCCAGTTCGTCGACATCCGGCGTAACGAGTCCGATGCGCCCGCGCAGCACCTGCGCCGACTCCCGCGTCGGCAGGTGGAACTGCTCCCTGCCGATGTTCACCCACATGTTCTCCAATCCGACGGTCATGTAGGGGTCGCGGGTGTGGCCCATACCGACGATGTGGAAGAGCGTTGACATCTGCTGGTCGGGCACGGTGAGGTTGACATGATCGAGAGAGACGATGTTGCCGAAGTCCTGGTCGGTGCGGTCGTAGTCCGTCATCTAACGCCTCCTTGAGGGTCTGCTGAGCATCCGTTTCAACGGCGCGATTATAGGACGAACAGGGCACAGTTGTGTTGACCACCTCCGAAGCGTCCCGGATAATCGCTCGCAGACGCCGCGCAAGCGCAGAGCGCACGGCGGGCGGGCGGCAGGCGGATGTTCGGAAGCGTCGCAACCAGCACACACTCCATAGACCAGTACGCCCAGTTCGTCGGCGACGCCGCCATCGATTCGCTCCGCGCGGCAGCCGCGCCTCTGCAGGGCGCCCGCGTGCTCTACCTCTCCTCTCCCGCTGCGAGCGGTGCCGTGCGCCGGCTGCTCCAGAGCTCCGTCCCTCTGCTGGCAGACCTCGGGCTGAACATCCAGTGGCAGCAGGTGCGGATAGCCGCCGAGTACGTGGAGACGGACCGGGCGCTCCGCCGGGCGCTCTCCGGCTACCCCGGATGGCACGAGAACCGCGAGAGCGAATGGCGCGAGTTCAACCAGGGGAACGCGCAGATGTTCGACGAGGACTTCGACATCGTCGTCGTGCACCACTCGGCGTCGGTCGGACTCCACGCGGCGCTCACGCACCTGCACGGACACCCTCCTCCCGGCGCCTGGCTGTGGCATTCCCACCGCGACTACCGCAACGCCATGCCGAACGCGTGGTCGCTCATCCGCCAGCACGCCGACGACTTCGACGCGTCGGTCTACGACTACAAGCCGTTCATCCGGGACGACGCCCCGACGCCCCGCACGTTCGTCGTGGCGCCCGGCGTCGACCCGCTCAGCCCCAGCGCACGCCCCGTATCCGACGAGGTGCGCGAAACGATCCTCGCCCAGCGCGGGCTGAACGTGAACCTCCCGGTAGTAGGCCAGATCGTGCTCAGCATGCGCGACGACGACCCCGAGCGGGTGCTGGACACCTTCGCCCTCGTCCGACAACACCGACCGGACGTGCAACTGGTCATCACGAACCTCGTCACCGACGAACCGGCCCTCGCCGAGAAGCTCAGCGTCCTACGCCAGCGCGCGCAACAGCTGGGGGGCGTGCTGGTGCTCTCGGAGATGGACCGGGTCGGCAACGTGGAGCTCTCAGCCCTGCGGGAAGAGGCGACGGTGCTCATCCACGAGGGCTATCCGCGCGGGATCTCCGTCGAACTGCTTGAGGAGATGTGGCAGTCCCGGCCCATCGTCAGCGCCCGCAGCTCGGTCGCTGAGGCCCTGCTCATCGAAGGCCGAACGGCCCTGCTCGCCGACAGCACGGAGGAGCAGGCCGCCGCCATCGAGCGGTTGCTGAGAAGCCCCCGAACAGCGGCCCGCCTCGGCCAGGCCGCACACCGGCACGTTGCCCGTCGCCACCTCATCACGAACTACCTCGCCAACTACCTCAAGGTCTTCCAGCAGATGCTGAAGCGACGGCAGCGAACTTCGAGGCGCTGAATGCCCACCCCCGTTCCTATCACCCCCAAAGCGCTGCAAGAGTATGAGCCGCACGTTGGCGAGGAGCGCATAGCAGAGCTCCGCGCTCTCGCCGCGCCCCTGAAGGACGCTCGGGTGCTGCACCTGAACGCGACCGCGTTCGGCGGAGGCGTCGCCGAGATACTCAACAGCTTCATCCCGCTCCTGCGCGACGTGGGCGTCGACGCGCACTGGCACGTCATGGAAGCCTCCGCGGAGTTCTTCAACGTCACCAAGAGCATGCACAACGCCATGCAGGGCATGTACATACCCTGGAACAAGGCGATGGCCGACCTCTGGCGGGAGACCAACGAGGCGAACGCCAACGCGATGGACGGCAAGTACGACTTCGTCTACATCCACGATCCCCAGCCCGCCGGCATCCTGGAGTACCTGCGCGAGCGCGACCCGGACATGCTCGGCGCGAAGTGGGTGTGGCGCTGCCACCTCGACACGACGGAAGCGCTGCCGGAGGTGTGGGGCTTCCTGCGCGGCTACATCTCCATCTACGACGCGCTCGTCTTCACCCTTGCGGAGTACGTGAAGGAGCCCATCACCGGCCCCAAGCTGGAGATCATCTGGCCAGCGATAGACCCCACGAGCACCAAAAACTCGGAGATCTCGCCCGTTGTCATACGGGACATCCTCGCACGCTACGAGATCGACCCCGACCGGCCCATCATCGCGCAGATATCGCGGTTCGATCCGTGGAAAGACCCGCTCGGCGTGCTCGACGTCTACAAGACGCTCAAGGAAGAGTACCCCGCCCTCCAACTGCTCATGGTCGCCGCGATGGCGAACGACGACCCGGAGGCGTGGTCGTTCTACGAGCGCATCGTGCGCAAGGCCGGCGAGGACTACGACATCCACGTGCTGACGAACCTCAACGGCGTCGGCAACCTGGAGGTGAACGCCTTCCAGAGCGCCGCCGACGTCCTGCTGCAGAAGTCGATCCGGGAAGGGTTCGGGCTCGTTATCTCCGAGGCGCTCTGGAAATCGAAAGCGCTCGTGGGAAGCGAGGCCGGAGGCATCCCGCTCCAGTTGGACTACGGGCGAGCCGGTCCCGTTGCAGGCACGACGCAGGAGTTCGTGGACGCCATCCGCGCACTGCTGGAGGACGAGCGAGCGCGCAAGGAGATGGGGAAGCGCGGAAGGGAGCACGTCCGCGAGCACTTCCTGACGACCCGCCTGCTCAAGGACCATCTCCGCTTGATGAACTCGCTCGC
>DAOUHT010000061.1:0-1924 GCA_034428375.1 Dehalococcoidia bacterium
CCGAAGCGTCCACGCGCCCTGAGGCAGACTCCTCGGCTCTCGCCGAGGCGGGTCTATCCGAGTGGCCCTATTCCAGCCACCAGCCTTCCGGAAAGTACTTCCAGGCCACCCACGAGTCGGGTTGGAAGTGACCCAGCGGCATGTTGACCAGCGTGTCCCTGATGAACGTGAACTGCTGCGCACCGGCGCCGACGCCCAGCCACAGCGCCTTCTCGTACGCCATGATGTTGGCGTCACGCGCCATCTGCTGCGCCTTGTCCTCGTCGGTCTCCGCGGCCCAGCCGATGGCCAGGTCCAGGTATTCCTTGAACTCGGGCGGAGGTTCCTCGCCTGATACCCCTTGCGTTGCGTACCACTGATCCCACAGCGGCGCCCACCAGCTCACCTGGATGAACTGCCGCGGGCTGAGCAGGTACTGCAGGTAGGGGATGGTCATGGCCCACATCGTGCCTTCGTGCTCGTTGCCGGCCGCCATTTCCGTGAGCAGGCTGCGCTCGACCAGGTTGAAGTTCAGCTCCACGCCGATCTCCTTCCACTGCTGGGCGATGATCTGCGTCTGGTCCGAAGAGCGCCACTGGTTCTCGACGATGGTGTCCATCGTGAAGTTGATGGTCAGCCGCTTGCCGTCCGGCATCAGGCGGAACCCGTCCGAGTCGCGGTCGGTCAGGCCCATGTCGTCGAGCAGCCGGTTGGCCTCGTCGACGTCGTAGGCCAGCACGTCGGCCTCGGCCGCTTCCACCTCCGCGTCGCGCCACGGCAGCGCGTGCAGGTAGCCCATGCCGGCCACGCCCTGGGGACCGAAGACGATGTCCAGGATCGGCTGGCGGTTGATCCCCTTGGACAGCGCGCGGCGGAAGCGGGTGTCCTGGAAGATCTCACGCTTGACCGGGTCGTCCACCGTCAGGTTCAGGTGGATGACCATCTCCGTGCCGCCGAGATTGCGCGGGATGTTGCGCTGCTCGAGACCCACGCGCGAGATGTCGCCGAACTGCGGCCGCTCCGTGAACGGATACCAGCCGCCGACGAACAGCTCGCCGGCGATGTCGCGCGCGCGCCACGTCTCGCCGCCGTTGGTCATGAACTCCGCGTTCATGGCGTCGATGTAGGGGAGCTGCTTGCCCTCCTCGTCGACCTTCCAGTAGTAGGGGTTGCGCTCCCAGCGCACGAGCTGCGGCGATGCCTCGACCGGCATCCACGCCGCCACCGTCGGCACCTCCGGGTAGTGCTGCCCCAGCCAATAGCGCTGCCGCTGCTTGCTGAAGTGCTCCTTCCAGTCGGAGGAGCCGTTGTCCTTGGCGACCGTGTCGGCGTCCTCGTTGTAGTCGATGTGGAACTGCTTGTAGTGGTGCGCCGGCAGGTAGATGGAGTCGCCGCCCTGGTGACCGACCTGGGCGAGCTGGGACAGGAAGAGCAGGGCCAGCGGGTTTGGCGCGCCGAAGTCCAGCCGCAGCGTGTGGTCGTCGATCACGTGCATCTGCCACGGCTCTCCGTTCACCAGGAACTTGCCGTTCGGGGTCGGCGTGAGGTCGGTGTTCAGCACCACGTCCTCGTAGGTAAAGCGCAGATCCTCGGTGGTGAACTCGGCTCCGCCATCCGACCACTTGATGCCCTTGACGAAGTGCAGCGTCAGCGAGCTCTTGTCCTCGTTCCACTCCCAGGAGCGGGCCAGATTGGGATGAATCCTGCTCTCGGTGTCAGCGCGGACGATGCCCTCGATCGCGAATTGCACCGCCGGCCACCAGAAGCCCTGGCCCATGAAGTTCGTCTCGATGGCGCTGCCATCCTTGTACTGACCGATCTGGAAGTCCGGGGGTCCCATCGGAACCACCAGCGGTTCCGGCGGCAGCCGCTCCGCGAGGGGCGGGATCTCACCGGCCGCGGCCGCGCGGGCCAGCACCGGCGCCTCCTGGAACTGGGCGGACAC
>DAOUHT010000062.1:0-24257 GCA_034428375.1 Dehalococcoidia bacterium
GATTGGAGGCCGGACCTGGCAGCGTTCACGACCCTGGGGCTATCTCTGGAAGTTGGATGTCGACAGGGGAGTTGATGTCCCTGATGATTACCAGCCGCGTCGTTTCCGGCGCATCGTCGTCGTAGAGTCTGCCGTCGATCCTGAGCTGACGCAGGGCATGCGAGACCTCGTCGACCCAAACAGACAACGTGATCGCATGACCGGAGTTCACATCGGTGATGAGGTCCGACATATCGTCAGAGACGATATCCCCGTCTACGCGGATAGCCTGGCCGCCTCCTACGGACTCTCTCCCTGTGATCTCTGCGTTCCTCATGGCGGGCAGTATCTCGCTCAACGTTACGCCTATCCCTCCGAAATTGAAGGGCACCTGGTCCAGCGGCAAGGGAAGCCAGGGCGCGTCCGAGGAGAACTGCATGTACGCCTGCTCCCCGACCGCCAACATTCCGACCTCCACGAACCCAAGACCGGGATTCACCAACTCCACCAGCATCCTGAAGCTGTCGGGCGTTTTGACTTCTCCTTCCACGCTCTTAAGAGTCATCTCGAAGAACTTCGCTCCTGATTCCATCTCGTCAATCATCTGGAATTTCGCCGTCGACAGTGCAGCCAACTCTTCCGCCGCACCGGAAAGCACCTCATCCACCGACAACTCAGGGGTCGGCGTGGGTTCTGACTCACACGCGGCTGCCAGGAAGAGGAACCCCAACGCCAGCACGGTGATCGACAATCTGCGACCCACTGCCGCTCGGATAGATGGAGCGAATGCCATCATCATGTGAGGCACGGTACCACCCGCAAAAGAAGCCGGGCAAGCACCCTCAGGAGCATTCAGTGCTTCGCTTTCCTGAACCGCCAGCCGTACATGATGCTCCCGTAATAGTTGAACGACCGCTTCGCCGCAGGGTCGTCGAATGGGTAGTCGGCACCCATCTGTCTTGCAGTGGCGAGCCCGGAGACGAAGCAGGTCTCCTGGCTGTTGACCAGGGTATGAGCGCCGCAGTGCCACGTTCGTCTCTTTCCCTGGATGCAACGGAAGAGGCTGACGAGCAGTACGATGTGACGCACGTCATGGACGATGTGCTGGAACCACCATCGCTTGACGATCTTCTGCTCGTCGATGGGACTGATGGGGTTGTAGGTCACCAGGCACGGCTTGTCAGACCGGTTGGCCCATGGCTGCTGGTTGTGCATGATGTACGTGATCTCGTAGTTATCAGGTCTCGCGCCGTACTGCTCGATGTGATTGCTTCGCGTGGTCAGGGTCTGTACATCGTTGTCGGGAAGCACCGAGGAGTCGGAGTGGACGACCGTGTGGTTATGCAGCTCGCTCTCGTAGCGTATCGAGGACAGGATGTAGCGTTCGAGGAACGTGGGTTCGTCGAGGATCATCAGCGTCTGGTTCGCGTTGCATGCGAAGATCACGTCGTCGAAGGCCTCTTGCACACCATCGTGGTCTTCGACCACAACACTGTCCTCCCCTCGATACACCTTGCGGACAGGTCGGCTCAGGTAGATCTTGTCCCGGAAGTCTGCCGACAGGTTCTCGTAGATGCGGCGCGTTCCCTGGTCCCACGTCTGCATGGGCGTAGCGGTCTCGATATCGAAGAACTCGAGATACCTCGAGAAGAGCGCCGCAGGCATATCGAAGACGTTCGTCGCCATCAGGAAGTTGACGAACATCGGCTTCAGGACCTTGTACCTGAAGTCTCCCGAGAACCCTCCCAGGTTCAGGACCGTCCCCATGCTGACGTAGTTGAACGGGTTGAGCGCGTTCAGACACTTGGACCGGGCACGGGTCAGCCGGCCGAACCAACGCAGACGCTTCAACAGCCGCTGGAACCTTGCGATCTCAGATCGCAACTGCTCCCTGATTTCGGAATCGAAATCGTGGGCGTAGACCTGGTCGCCGTATTTCACGCTGTAGCTGAACCTGGTGTCGACCAGGTCGATGCCGAACCTCTGCATCAGCAACAGGATGTGGTCATATACGGATGGGATGCAGGCGGTGACTGAGATGTCGAAAGGGATCGAGCTCCCGTCATCCTGCGGCATGTCGGCCGTGACCGCGTTGCCGCCGATCTGTTCCTGGGCCTCGAACAGCCGGAAGTCGAACCGGTCCGGGTGATGGTGCAGCGCCCAGGCGGCGCCCAGTCCTGAAACGCCTCCGCCCACGATGGCGATCCGCCGTGGCGTTGTCCCTGTCACCCCGGTTGCCATGGCCTTCGTCCGAATCGACTAGCGCGTCCGGACGAACTTCTGGAGCCGCGCGCCCTGCAGGACCTCGGAGACATACATCGCACCCTGGGAGTCAACGTAGATCCCGTGTGGCGCCGTGAACTTGCCCGGATCGTGGCTGGCCTCTCCTCCCCACCGCCAGAGCACGTTCCCCTGGAGGTCGAGGATGCTCACCCGGGCGCCAAGCTCAGCCA
This sequence comes from Dehalococcoidia bacterium, assembly GCA_034428375.1. GTDB lineage: Bacteria > Chloroflexota > Dehalococcoidia > Lucifugimonadales > Australimonadaceae > Bin16. The sequence continues at coordinate 2,433 of DAOUHT010000062.1, forward strand.
CGTACATGACGTCTTCGTTGTCGATGAAGATCTTGCAGGGCTGCAGGAAGCCCGGCCATGTCTCGAGGTGTTCACCGTTGGAGGTGAATATCTGGATGCGGTTGTTAGCCCGGTCGCATACGTAGACCTTCCCCTTGTGCTCCCAGACAGCGTGGACCAGGTTGAACTGGCCGGGGCCGTCGCCCGGCTCGCCCCATGAGAACAGCAGCGTGCCATCGGCGCTGTACTTGTGGACGCGGGAGTTGCGATAGCCGTCCGAAACATAGAACTCCCCGTTGGGAGACAGTCCAACATTGGTAGGATGGTGGAACGGAGGCCCCGCATACTTCACGGTCGGGCTCTCCGCCGTATAGCCCGTGTCGGAGTGCTTCCCGCGATCGCCAAGAGTGAACACGTGCCGCCCATCCCCGGTGAACTTGAGCACGAGTTGGGAGCCGCGGTCGGTCAGGTAGACCATGTCGTCGAGACCGATGCAGATGCCGTGGGCGTCCTCGAAGATACCGTAGCCCCACGAGTGCAGCAGCTTGCCGGAGCTGTCGTAGATCCGGTAGGGCGGATTCGCGCTGCGGGTGAACACGTGGACGCGGTCCTGTGAATCGACCGCCACGTCGCCCACGAGGCCCCAGATCCAATCCGGCTTGAGCTCTCCCCAATCGGGGACCAGTTCGTAGGTACGCTCGCCCGCATCGATGCTGACCATTGGTTCCTCCACCGGGACTGCTGCCGCAAGTATACGGGCTCTCGACGGCTCCACGAGTCAGGGGCCCGGAATGTCCTCCGTTCGCGTTGATCAGACGACCCGCGAAGTCTTCCCTCCCGCGCCAGCCTCGCGTTGACCGGTCAGACCACCGCCGCTGCCCGCCGGGCGTCAACCTTTGCCAGGAAGGCAAGTACCTCCCCGTTGAAGACCTCCGTCTGGTCGAGGTTGGTGAAGTGCCCCGCATCGGGCACGATCACCAGCTCCGAGCCCTCGATCTGGCTGTGGATGAACTTGACGTCCTCCAGAGCCGGGTCCTCGTCCCCGGCGATGCACAGTGTCGGCGCCGTGATCTCGGACAGGCGGTGGTCGAAGACCGGAGCCTGGTCGAGGGCCTCGAGGGAGTAGACGTAGCCATGGGGCGTCAGCGCCTTGATCATCTCCACGATGCCCTTGGCCTCCTCCGGACCCCTGGCGGCCCTCAGGGCAAAGCTGTCGACCTCCCGGATGGAGTACTGCGCGACGGCCTCCATACCTTCGGTGAAGGCCAGCTCCCGCACCTGGGTCGTCCTCGACCTCACCTCTTCCGCGTGAGCGTGGCCCGATGCCGAACCCGAGTCGATGACCACCAGGCCCGCCACCCGGTCCGGGTGCAGCAGCGTGAATCGCGTGGTGATGCCTCCACCCATAGAAAGCCCGCCAACGTAGGCTTTCTCTATGCCCAGGTGGTCCAGCAGGCCCAGAAGGTCTTTGACCGACGTGTCCAGTCCATAGGCCGATGGGTCCTGCGGAGCGTCCGATCTGCCGTGTCCCCGCGGCTCGAAGCGGATGAACCGGTAGCTCTCGGAAAGAGCCTCGACCTGCGGTCCCCACATAGTGGCGTTGCCGCCCCGGCAGTAGCAGAGCACAAGGGGGAAACCCTCGCCGTCGCTTTCGTAGTTGATACCGACGCCGTTGATGGTTACCTTGGGCATGGAAGCCTCCTCTGGGCGCTTGCCGAGTTTGCCTCGGAGACGGGTGCATTCTCTTCCTTGAGAGAACGCCTGCGTCACTGGGCCTGCTGACACTAGCGGGTTGGATCACGCGGCCTGGTCGAATCGGTGGGCAAAGCCGTACTGTACTACGAACTTTTCGGTGAGTGGTTCCGGTGAACGCAGGCTCGCCGCAGCGCCATCCTTACCGGTAGCGTAACGCCAACATACCTGCAGCTTGCATCCCCGCGTTGTAGCCGCTGGCGAGGGCGCCGTTGACCGACGGCACCCGCGTGTAGTCGCCCGCCAGAAACAGGTTGTCGATGCTCCCGGCAAGCTGCTCAGGGATGTTTGTCATCGCGGCCAGCATACCGGGCGTCCCCATGCACAGCGCCTCTTCCCAGCGGTACACGCGGAAGAACAGTCCCTCGTCGTCGCCCGGAAGAGCAGAGCCTGGAGGCGCTTTCTGGCGAGCGGCGCCCAGCAGCTGGCGCTTTATCTCATCGTCGTCGAGCGGGATGAGCTCCTTGGCGCGGTCGCGCCCGATGAGCAGGTCGAGGATGCTCTTGCCCGGGGGCGCGCAGGCGGGGAGGAAGGCACACCGATCCAGCAGGAGCGGGGTGTCGTTGTCCTCTGGATAGAGCGCGCCATGCCAGCCGGGAGGGAGTGGGGAGTGGTCGAGGCCTATCACCACCCGGCAACCGGTTGAGTAGCTGATGGTGCTGAGCGCGCGACGTGTCTCTTCCGGCAGGTCGGGGATGAGGTCTGGGACCTTGGTGCCAGGGACGGCACAGATGACCGCGTCGGCCTCGATAGTCTCGCCGTCCACGACTACGCTGGTCGCCGTCCCGTCTGCGACGACGATCCTCCTGACGGGGGTCGATACGCGGATCGCATCGGAGCAGGCATTGGCAAGCGCTTCGCTCAGGGAGCCGACGCCTCGCTCGGGCATGTAGACCTTGCCGGAGTGCAGCATCGTTTCTCCGATGTGCGCCCGCATCAGCGCCTGGCCTGCGGGCGCTGGATCGCCCAATATCATTTCGAGGGGCCCTCTGAGCGTCACCTGTAAGTTCTCGGGCACACGGAGCCGCTCCAGGTAATCGCCGAAGGATTCATCGTCGTCGATCTCGGCAAGGGGGCTGTCGCCGGCGAAACTCATGTACGCCGACTGGCGATGGATCTGCCGCATCACCCTGGAGGCAGACCGCATCCCTGAGGGCGAGAGGAAGCCCATGGTGAAGGCCGTACGTAGGTGCCGTACGAAATTCCAGAGCGACTGGTCCGGCGTCGTGGTAACCCACCGCCCATTGCGGTGGTGGCCGAACTTCATCTTTGAAGGGACCAGCGGCAGCCCCAACTCCTCGCAAAGGCGGAACGCAGTGTCGTAGGTGGAGGTGAAGACGAACGCGCCCATGTCCAGGGAGAACCCGTCCACCCTCTCGCCCCTGCCGCGTCCGCCCACACGCTCCTCGGATTCGAGCAAGAGCGGGGTGATACCCCGCTTCATCAGTGCGTAGGCGGCGCTGAGTCCGGCGAAGCCCCCACCAACTATGACGACCCGCTGTGCGGTCATAGGTGCGGTTCCTTCAGGATTGCCTTGGGCTTTGGTGGAGCCGAGGGGACTCGAACCCCTGACCCCCTGCTTGCAAAGCAGGTGCTCTCCCATCTGAGCTACGGCCCCACGTGTACGGCTCAGGATACCATCAGCGCCTACGGCGAACTGAGCCCCGGCACCGACAGTCCTTCCATCGTCTCCTGCACGACTCCAAAGCGCTCGAACGGGGGCATGAAGTACGCACCCGCGATACGGCCAGAGAGCGCCGTGAGCAGTTCGCGGCTGAGCGCGATGCCCTCCTTGCCCCCGGCGTCGCCCCGGTACTCGGCGAGGTCGATGCGCTGCATCACGTCTTCCGGCACCACGATGCCGGGCACCTCGTTCTGCAGGAAGCGCGCGTGGCGAGCGTTGCGGAGCGGCAGGACGCCCATGATGACCGGCAGCGGGAAGCCGCCCAGCAGCGACCACACGCGCTCCACGTGCTCCGCGGCGTAGACCGGCTGCGTCAGCAGGAAATGCGCGCCTGCCTTGACCTTGCGCTCCAGTACGCGGAGCTCCCTGTCCAGGTCCGGCGCGTTGAAGTTCAGCGCCGCGCCGATGAAGAACGACGTCGGCTGCCCGATCTCTCGTCCGTTCGCATCTACGCCCTCGTTGAACCCCGCCATCAGCCGGATCAGACCGGACGCCGTCACGTCGCTCACCGCGGTCGCATAGGGGTAGTCGCCCGTGAGCGGAACGTCGCCCATCACCGTGAAGACGTTCCGCAGGCCCAGCGCGTGCGCGCCCAGCAGGTCCGAGTGCAGCGCAAGCAGGTTGCGGTGGCGGATGGCCATGTGCATCACCGCCTCGACGCCCAGCCGCGACTGCACGAGGCTGCCGGTGGCGAGCGCGCTCATCCTCCCCTGCGCACGCGGGCTGTCCGCGACGTTTACGGCGCTGACGCTCCCGACAACTCCGCGTAGCTTGTCCAGCGTCCCGCTCACGTCGAACCCGCGCGGCGGAGAGAGCTCCACCGTGACGACGAACTCGCCCTGCTCGATACGCTCCGCCAGCCCGGTCGGCCGGACCGCAGGCGCTTCGACGCGTTGCGGCCGTGCCGTCGCCGGAGCAGGCGCGCGGCGCGTCGAGGACTGCAATACACCACGCACTGCGTCCCGGACCGCTGCTATGTGCTCGGGCGTTGTCCCACAGCATCCGCCGACCGCTGCCGCGCCCGCGCGAGCTATCTCGCGCGCTGTCTCCGCGAAGTACTCCGGCGGCGCGGCGTATTGAAGCCGCCCGCCCACATAAGCGGGGAGTCCCGCGTTCGGCTGAACGATGAGCGGCGCGCTCGCCAACCCAGCCATGCGTTCGACGACGCTCAGCAGCAGGTCCGGGCCTATGCTGCAGTTCGCCCCGAACGCAAGCAGCTCCGCCTCGTTGAGCGCCGCGGCCACGTCCTCAGGCGCATCTCCACTCGGTGTCAGACCGTCACCCGTGAAGGTCATCTGCGCTATGACCGGCAGCTCGGAAACGGAGCGCACCGCGTCGATGGCCAGCCTGAGCTGTGCCAGTGACGTAAACGTCTCGAGGAGGATGAGGTCCGCTCCGGCGTCGGAGAGCGCCGACGCCTGTTCTGCGAACACGTTGCTGGCAGACGCCGGGGAGAAGAGGCCCGCACCGGTGCTGTCCGGTGGCAGCGGCCCCATGGAGCCCGCAACCCACACGTTCTGGCCGTGCAGACGCGCCGCTTCCTTCGCCAGCGCGACTCCGGCGCGGTTCAATTCCTCGACTCGGGAGGCCATCCCGTGCATACCGAGTTTGGCCGCATTCGCGCCGAACGTGTTCGTCTCCAGCAGTTCCGCGCCCGCGCGAAGGTAGGAGAGGTGCACCCCCTTCACGACGTCCGGCTGCTCGACGTTTGCCGGTTCCAGCAGCGCGGCAGTGAGACCGTGTGCGTACAGCTGCGTGCCGGTGGCGCCGTCGCAGAGCAACAGACCACGAGATAAGCGTTCGGAGAGCGAGAAATCCATGAACAGGAACCTCTGGAGATTGTACCAGCGCCACCCTGCTGCCGTTGTGCGGAGCATGCCGGACGGCTATCCTGCGCCTCTCTATGACAGGTCCAGACCTCACGATTCTCAACTGGCTGCTGGCCGCCTCGCCGGTCGTCCTCCTCGTGGTCGCCATCATCTGGCTGAACTGGAGCGCGCCGCGCGCAGGAGCCGCCGCCTGGCTGCTCGCCCTCGCCCTGGCGCTGCTCATCTTCGGCGCAGCGAGGGACCACGTCGCCATCGCAAGCGCCAAAGGACTGAGCCTCGCGGTCTTTGTTCTCACCATCGTCTGGACGTCCGTATACCTGTTCAACATGGTGGACAGGCTGAAGGGCATCGACGCCATCGGGCGGACGATGGCCATGCTCGCCAGCGACCGCCTCGTGCAGGCGTTGCTCATCGGTTGGGGCTTCTCCAGCTTCATCCAGGGCATCACCGGCTTCGGAGTGCCTGTGGCCGTCTCCGCTCCGCTGCTCATCATGCTCGGCTTCCCGCCTGCCCGCGCCGCCGCGATGGCGCTCGTCGGGCACGGCTGGGCCGTGACGTTCGGCTCCATGGGCTCGTCCTACTACACGATTCAGTTGGTCACCGGCATCGAGGGCGAAGTCATCGCCCCTCACATGGCGTTGCTCTTCGCGCCCATCATCGTTGCGAGCGGCATGCTTGTTGCGCACATACAGGGCGGGCTGAGCGCATTGCGGCGAAGCCTGCCGATAGTCGTCATTGCCGGCGCCTTCATGGCCGCGGCGATGTACGCGCTCGCGTGGGGCGGCGCGCCCCAGATCGCGTCCACCGTCCCGGGCATCCTCGGCATGGTGGTGCTCGCTCTTCTCTCCCGGACGCCGCTCCTGCATGGAGCGCCGCAAGCGGAAGCGGCTCCCGAGACACCGCCCGCCGGGGCAGCGGACGAACCCGACGCCCGGCCCATGCCGTTCATCCTCGCCTTCATGCCCTACCTGCTGCTCATCACGCTAAGCGTCATATCGCAGATCGGCCCGGTGAAGGAGGCGGTGCGCAACATACTCTGGGGACTCGACTACCCCGCGTTCGAGACCGCCCAGGGATTCGCTGTCGCCGCCGCGAACGACTACGCGCCGATCCGCATCCTCAACCATCCTGCGCCGCTCATCTTCTTCAGCATCGTGCTCAGCACGGGCGTATACGTTCTCGCGAAGCGATGGCGGAAGGGCGTCGCCTGGGAGGCGATGAAGCTCACCTACGGGCAGAGCCTCAGCTCCACCATCGGCGTGACAACGATGGTGATGATGGCCGTCGTCATGGCGGACACCGGCATGACCGTGCTGCTCGCGCGGGGCATCGCCAACGCCTCCGGCCCGCTCTTCCCGTTCGTCTCGCCGTTCATCGGCCTGCTGGGCTCGTTCATGAGTGGGAGCAATACGAACTCGAACGTCATGTTCGGCCTGCTCCAACTGGAAACGGCTCGGGCGCTCGACATCGGGACCGTGACCATCTCCAGCATCCAGTCGATCGGTGCGTCCGTCGGCAGTCCGATGGCGCCGGCCAAGGTGCTCGTCGGCGCGGCGGTCGTCGGTCTCGCGGGGAAGGAGCGGGACATCTTCCGCATCGTCATCCCCTACATCCTCGGGCTCGTCGTCCTTGCGGGCATCGAAGCCATCATCATCATCGAATTGCTGCCCGCGCTATCGAGGTAAGCCATGCTTTCAGCCGCAACGAAACGCAAACTCCGCCACGTCGTCCTCGCCGGAACGATCGTCAGCTTTCCGCTGCTCTACCTCGGCCCCGTAACGCTGGAAGAAGCCGCGGTAACGCTGGCAGGGCTCACCGTAGGCATCGTGACCGCGGTGCTTGCCTGGTTCGCCTTCTAGGAGAGGAACGCCCGATGACGAACGCACAGCCCGACAGAAACTCCCAGAGCCAGTTCGGACGGCTCGCAGGAGCCTACGGCGCGAGCAAGACCCACGCGCAGGCAGGCGCGCTCGCATCTGCCGAGTCCATGCTGAGCGACCGCCGCTATGGGACCGCCATGGACATCGGCGCGGGGCCCGGCTTCACCGCGTTCGCCGTCGCCGGCCGCTGCGACCGTGTCGTAGCGACCGACGTGACGCCGGAGATGCTGGAGCAGGCGCGTTCATTGCGGGGTGAACGCGGGGCGCCGCAGACGGAACTGATGCTGACGGCAGCCGAGTCCCTGCCCTGCCGGGACGGCAGCCTCGACCTCATCACCTGTCGAACAGCCGCGCACCACTTCCTCAACGTCGACTCCTGGCTGACCGAGGTGCATCGCGCGCTGGCGCCGGACGGAGAACTCATTCTCATCGACACCATCTCACCGGATGACACGGAAGCCGAGACCTGGATGCACGGTATCGAGATCTGGCGTGACCCTTCCCATGTGCGGAACCCCACCCTGGCGGAATGGCTGAGCGCCATAGAACGCGCAGGCCTGCGTGTCGTCGAAACCGCGCTATCGCGCGTCGACCTCGAGTACCCCGACTGGACGGAGCGTGCGGGGATGCCGGAGGAGGAAGCCACTCGATTGGGACAGGCACTGAAGGACGCGCCAACGACGGCGGCGCAAGCGTTCGGCATCACGCCCAAGGCGGGCGGCCTGATCGAGTTCTACTGGCCGATTCTGAGCGTGAAAGCGGTCAAGCCGTAGGGCAGCGCTAGTCCACCCCGCGCAGCACGCGCTGCGCCGCCGCGACCCCCGCGCCTGCCTGCGTCTCGTAGCCCTGATCGCCGATTGCCTCTTCCAGCGCGCCGAGCACGGTGAGCACGTTCGGGCCCGTGCTGTTGTGGCCCATCAATCCGATGCGCCATGCCTTGCCTGCGAGCGCCCCCAAGCCACCGCTCAACTCGATATTGTGACGGTCCAGCAGGTAGCGGCGCGCCTGCGCCTCGTCGATCTCTTCCGGAGCACGGACGGCAGTGAGGCTCGGCAGTTGCACTTCCGGGTCCGCCACAACGCTCAATCCCATCGCGTGCAGCCCGGCACGGAGCGATTCTCCGTTCCTGACGTGACGGTCCCACCGTGCCTCCAAACCCTCTTCCGCGATCAGACGAAGCGCCTCGCGCAGCGCGTAGATCATGGAGATGGGCGCGGTGTGATGGTACGCGCGTCGGTCCCAGTAGCTGGTCAACTCCGTAAGGTCCAGATAGAAACTCCGAACCTTTGTCGTGCGGCTCTGCAGCGTCTCCACTGCTCGTGGGCTCAGCGTCAGCGGCGCGAGACCCGGGGGGGCGCCGATGCACTTCTGCGTGCAGCTGTAGCAGACGTCGACGCCCCACTCATCCACGTGCAGTTCCACGCCACCGAGCGAGGTAACCGCGTCCACGACCAGCAGCGCGCCCGCCTCATGCGCAACATCCGCTATCTCTCTAATCGAGGTAGCTGCGCCGGTCGACGTCTCTGCGTGCACCACTCCAACCGCCTTGACTTTGCCTGCTCCGGCGAGCGCCTCCCGTACGCGCTCCGCATCCACAGCCTTCCCCATCTCATGCTCGACCGCGATGACGTTCGCTCCGCTGCGCTCCGCGATCTCCCCCAACCGCTGTCCAAAGTAACCGTTGATAGCGACAACGAACGTATCGCCCGGCTCGATGATGTTCACCATCGCGGCTTCCATCCCGGCGGTGCCGGTGCCGGAGATCGGCAGCGTCACCGGGTTCTCCGTCCGGAAGACGTAGCGCAGCAGCGAGCGTACGTCGTCCATCACGGCGAGGAAGTTCGGGTCCAGGTGTCCAACGAGCGAGGACGCCATCGCCTGCAGTACGCGAGGGTGCACGTTGGATGGGCCTGCTCCCATGAGCAGCCGGTATGGAGGCATGAAGCCAGCGGTGTCTTGCGTCATACGGCATTCTCGACAGTGTGGGATGTGCCCGGCCCGAGGCGGGTGCCCGGGCGCAAGGCGGGATGCATTATAGCAACACCTCTCTTGCCGGAGAAGAATCTGGCAGCGTTTCTAACTGAAGTTTGAGAATTACCTACAATATGTTGTGGGTGCACTCATCGCCTTTCCGCCCTGTTGCGATGGCAGTCCGCGCTGTCATGATTGGCGCCCTGCCGAGGCAGCCCTTGAAGCCACATAAACCTGATTGAATGCTAGGCAAACGCATTGATTCTGTTTTAGACAACGTCTAACGTTTTTCCTTGCAACGCTTCCTGATAGGAGCGCGCAGCGCGGAGGCACAGACCAGTCCTATGTCCGCCAGCAGCCACATATACCACGAGCCGGTGATGACCGCCCAGGTCCTTGCCGGGCTCGCTGTGAGGCCCGGCGGAGCCTACGTCGACTGCACGCTCGGCGACGCAGGGCACGCCACTGCCATCCTCGAGGCGTCCGCCCCGGACGGGCGCGTCCTCGGGCTCGATGCCGACCCTGAGGCCATCTCCCCCGCATCCGAGCGCCTGCGCCGTTTCGGCGACCGCGTGATCGTCGTCAACGCCAACTTCGGCACGGTCGCGTCGCAGGCACATGCCCATGGCTTCGTGCCCGCCGACGGAGTGCTGTTCGACCTCGGACTCTCCTCGCGCCAGCTCGACTCGGAAGAGCGCGGTTTCAGCTTCCGCCGCTCCGCCCCGCTGGACATGCGGTTCACGCCGGAGGGCACCTCCGCCGCGGACCTCGTCAACGGTCTGCCGGAGCAGGAGCTCGCGGACCTCATCTACACGCTCGGCGAAGAGCGACGCTCGCGCCGCATCGCGCGCGCCATCGTTGCAGTGCGTCCGCTGACCGACGCCGCAGAGTTGGCGGAAGTCGTCGCGCGCGCGTCCGGCTACCGCAGGGGGCGCACCCACCCGGCCACGCGCACCTTCCAGGCGCTCCGCATGGCCACGAACGACGAACTCGGCAACCTCCGGCGCGGGCTCAGCCAGGCGGCGTCCGTCCTGAATGCTGGGGGACGCCTCGTAACGATCGCCTACCACTCCCTCGAAGACCGCGAGGTCAAGCATTTCGTCAACAGCGGCGAGGTCCGCCCCGTGATGAAACGCGTCCTCAAGCCGGACTCCGAAGAGATATCCCGCAACAGGCGCAGCCGCAGTGCACGGATGCGCGTTGCTGAACACGTGTGAGTTGGAAGGGGATAGATGACAAACTCTCGTGAACAGCTCTACGCCGCCATAGATGTCGGCACGACCAAGGTCGTCACACTCGTCGCGAAGGCCGATATGGAAGGCGGAATGGATGTCGTCGCCCAGGGGCACGCGTCTTCCGCCGGCATGCGAAAGGGCATGGTGGTCAACCCTGATGCCATGAAGGAGTGCATCCGGCAGTCGGTCCGTGAGGCGGAGAAGACGCTCGGGCGCAAACTGCCTGCGGTCATCGCCGGGGTTACCGGCAGCCACCTCCATTCGCACAACGAGAGCAACAGCGGCGAAGAGGACAGCGTCATCCCGGAAGACGGCTACTTCACCCGGTCCACCGTCGACGGGTTGGTGCAGGCGAGCGCCCACAACCCCATCGGCATGCGGGTGATCCAGACGGTCCCGCGGTCGTTCGATGAAACGCACGTCATCATGGGCGACTCGGTGCCCATCGACACCCTCACTGCCACCCTGTCCGGAGCGGGCGTCACCCTTCGAGGGCTCGTCCCGGAGCATCTGGCCAGCGGCGAAGCCGTCCTGAACCCCGAGGAACGTGTCCTCGGCGTTGTCCTTGCAGACATCGGGGGCGGCTCCACGGATGTTGTGGTCTACCGGGAGGGATCGGTCTGGTTCACCACCAGCATCCCCATCGCAGGCCAGCACTTCACCACCGACGTCGCTACCGGACTGGGCTTGCTGCCCACCGCCGCGGAGCACGCCAAGATCGTGAAGGGATCAACATGGTTCGAGCACCTGACCGAGAGGGACACCGCTGACGTGAAGCCGGCGCTGAGCGGCAGCGCTATCCCGGTTCACCTCAAGAAGCTCAACCGGCTGCTGCATGACCGGGCCGTCGAGCTCGTGCGCATGATGATGTACCGCCTCGCCTCCAACGGGATGGTGCACATCCCCTCCGGGGGGATCGTGCTGACAGGCGGCGCCTCGGCCCTGCCGGGACTGACGGACATCGTTGCGGACTACGGCAAGTGCCCCGTTCGCATCGGGTCTCCCTCCTCCACGTTGGGGCTGCCAGCCGAGCTGATGGAACCCACCTACTCCACAGCCGTAGGCCTGGCGCTCTGGGCCATCCGGCAACGGCACATCAATACGCTCCCGGAGTCCAGGTTCGTCGGGGCATCGCAAGCGCGGCCCGGCGGCTGGTTCTCCCGGTTCAAGTCCAGGCAGCCAACGGAAGTGAGCGTATGAATCGACCAAACAGACCATTCCCACAACGGGAATAGGGGGCAAAAGAGCGGAAGAGGCGTCCCAGGCGCATAGACAACACCACAGTCCAACAGAGGACCAGGCAAAGGGGTAACGGTTATGACCATGGAACTGTTTGGCAACGAGCAGAAGGCGGAAATCGACGGCATCGCGCGCGTCAAGGTCATCGGCGTAGGCGGCGGAGGCTGCAACGCCGTTAACCGCATGTACCGCGAGCGCGTCCCGCACGTCGAGTACCTCGCCGTGAACACGGACGCCCAGCACCTCGTGCGTCTCGACGTGCCGGTCAAGATACGCATCGGCGACACGATCACGCGCGGCCTCGGCGTCGGCGGCGACCCTGAGATCGGGCGCATCGCAGCCGAAGAGTCCCGTGAAGAGATCTACGAATCGGTCCGCGGCGCTGACATGCTGTTCATCGCCAGCGGCATGGGTGGCGGCACCGGCACCGGCGCAGCCCCCGTCGTTGCCGAGGTTGCCCGGGAGACCGGCGCGCTCACCATCGCAGTCGTAACCAAGCCCTTCCGCTTCGAGGGCCGCAAGCGTGGCAAGAACGCCGATGACGGGCTGGCCCGCCTGCGCGAGGCGGTGGACACCCTCATCGTCGTCCCCAACGACCGCCTCGGCGCGATGTGCGACGATGACCTCTCCGCAGAGGACGCCTTCCGCCTGGCCGACGACGTGCTCCGGCTCGGCGTCAAGTCCATCGCAGAGCTGGTGACGATCCCCGGTGAGATCAACCTCGACTTCGCCGACGTCAAGACCATCATGACCGGCGCAGGCCCCGCCTGGATGTCCATCGGCTCCGCCCACGGTGAGAACCGGTCCATCGAGGCGGCCAAGAGCGCCATCCACAGCCCGATGCTGGACGTCAACATCGAAGGCGCACGCGGCGTGCTCCTCAACATCACGGGCGGCACCAACATGACGCTCAAGGAAGTGCAGCGCGCGGCCGACGTCATCGCCAACTCCGTCGACCCGGACGCCAACATCATCTTCGGCATGGTGACGGACCCCAAGATGGAGGACGAGATGTGCGTCACCATCATCGCCACCGGCCTTCCGAGCATCGAGCAGATGAGCCTGAACGACGACGGCATCGCCGAGTTCCTCCGCCGCGCCATCAGCGACGAAGCGGACTTCGACCTGCCTCCCTTCCTGCGCCCGAGCAACCGCCAGGCGTCCTAGAGGGTAACTCTTCGGCAACCAGCTCCGTCGCCTGTCCCCCACGACGGCGGAGCGCGGGGCAGGTTTCCCCAGGCCCGCTCCGCAGGTATCGCGATCCACGACCCCCGCGAGGTCGCCTCCGGGGGTCTTTCGCATGTCCGGGCCATCCATGGGGGCGGAGAGATTAACGCAATATGTGCTACTGTCATAAGGACTTGCCCCGCCCGCTGGTAGAATCTCTGAAATTGCCTATTGACTTTCCATGCCGGTTGAAAAAGAATAGCGGCTGCAAGCGAAAGGGCTTTATCTGGTAGCCCGTGCACCTTAAAATCCCCTATATTGTTGTCCGAGGCACGGAACGAGCCTTCCACCAAGGAGACTCGGTCCGACTCCAGCCCGCGGGTTCGAGATGCACTGTCCAAACTGTGGGGACCCAAACACCCGGGTAACCGACTCCCGGGATACCGGCCAGGACATCCGCCGACGCCGGGAGTGCGGACGCTGCGGCGTTCGATTCACCACCTACGAACGCATCCAGCACGCCACGCTCCAGGTCGTCAAACGCGATGGTCGGCGCGACGAGTTCGACCCGCAGAAACTCCTCCGCAGCATCCGGCTCGCTTGCACCAAGCGTCCCCTGCCAACAGGCGCTATCGAGAAACTTGCCAGCGAGATCGAGAACGACCTGCAGGACCTGGGCAAGGCCGAGGTTCCCGCTTCCGTCATCGGCGACCTTGCACTCGAACGCCTGCGCCAGCTCGATCCCGTCGCCTACGTTCGCTACGCGAGCGTCTACCGGGACTTCGATACGCTGGACGGCTTCATACAGGAGATACGCGAGTATCAGGCAACAGGCGGCTTGGCTTCCGAGCAGGAAGTCAGCCAACTCTCCCTCATCCCCAACGAGTTCGCCGTTCCCTCCAAGCGCACCGGGCGTCGGGGCCGCAGGCCCAGCATGACGCAGCCGCTCCCCGACAGCGCCGCCACCGCCAGCTGACATCCCCTCACCGCCTCGGACAGCGATAACAACACTTGCGTGCTCCGGCTTTCGAGCCGGGGCGACCGGAAGTGCGCTCTCCCCTGCGCTCTTCCACGTCTCCCTCCTCCGCAGGCCCCTCTCGACGCGCCACGGGAGCGGGCCATCGGGCCCCGTTGGGTTTATCCCGCGGGGCCCGCCCTGTTTAAACCGCTATAATCATCGACGCACCCCCGCAGGGACACTGACTATGAACGCACGCCCGCGCATCGCGATAACCCTCGGCGACCCCACTGGCATCGGCCCGGAGGTCGTCGCAAAGGCACTCTCCCAACCGGACCTCGAAACAGACGCCGCGCTGTTCGTCGTCGGCTCTCCCGCCGTGCTCAACCGCGCGTTCGACCTCGTTGGCAGCGACCTGCGTGCCCGAAGCGTCGACGGCATCGAGGACGCGGTGACGGCTGGGCGCGTGAACGTCATCTCGCCACACGATGATGACGGACTCGCCTCCCTGCCCTACGGCGAGATCTCGCCGCGCGCCGGAGCTGCCGCGGTCGAGTGGGCATCCACTGCCGCTCGCCTGGCGATGGATGGGGCGGTGAACGCCATCGCTACGGCCCCCATCAGCAAGGAGGCCGCCCGTCTCGCCGGACACGAAAGCTTCGGGCATCAGGAGATCTACATGCACCTCGCGGGCGTACCGCGAGTCCTCACCATGCTCCTGACGAACGGCCTCAACGTGGTGCACCTCACAACGCACCACCCGCTCCGCGATGCCGCACTCTTCGTCACCCGCGAGCGGGTGCTGGAGGCGCTCCGCCTCACGCACGACTTCTTCGCTGCGCACGGCATTCCGGAACCACGCATCGGCGTCGCGGCGCTGAACCCGCACGGCGGCGAGGCCGGGCTCATCGGCTCAGAGGAGATCGAGGAGATACGTCCCGCCGTCGAAGACGCGAACGCGGAGGGCATCGCCGCCACAGGACCCGTTCCCGCCGACTCCGTATTCGGACAGGCCATCGACGGACGCTACGACGCCGTGCTTGCCATGTACCACGATCAAGGGCACATCGCCGTCAAAGTGCACGACTGGGCGGCGAGCATCACGCTCAACATTGGCCTGCCGTTCCTCCGCACCTCGGTCGACCACGGCACCGCGTTCGACATCGCAGGCAAGGGCATCGCCGATGCGACGGGCATGGTCGAGGCCATCCGCTACGCAGCGGAGGTCTCGCGCACCGGCCGCCTCCCTTCCCCTCGCGACCCGGCATAGTCGCTCACGAGCGTCGTCGACACCTCCACGGGTGCTATACTCTCAACACGCGCCGGCATGGAGAACACGCTGGCGCGTCCTTGTACGAGGAGGATTGCGGTGCGCGTCGGGTTCGCGGGCGGCGGAGTGATGGCCGAGGCGATGTTCAGCAGAGCTATCGCCTCCGGGCTGTGCACTGTCGGCGACATAAGCGTCGGCGAACCGGTGCCTGCCCGCCGCGACGACATCGCGGAGCGCTACGGCATCGCCGTCCACGCGGACAACGCACCGGCGATCGAGGATGCCGAGATCGTCGTCATCGCGGTCAAGCCGCAGCACATCAGCCACGTCTACCACGATCTGCACGGGGCGCTCGATGCTGAGCAGACGGCGCTCTCCATCGCCGCCGGCGTAACGATAGGTTCGCTCGCTGCGGGGCTGAGCCATGACCGCATCATCCGTGTCATGCCGAATACGCCCGCTCAGATCGGCGCAGGGATGTCCGTCTGGACCGCGACGCCTGAAGTGTCGGACACCGCGCGAGATGCAGCAGCATCGCTCCTCGCAACGCTCGGACGCGAGTGGCGCGTCGACAGCGAGGACTATCTGGACATGGCTACGGCCGTCTCCGGAAGCGGCCCCGCCTATGTCTTCGCATTCATCGAAGCGCTGACGGAGGCAGGAGTGTTCGTCGGCATGCCGCGCGACATGGCGCAGACGCTGGCCGTCGAGACTGCGCTCGGCTCCGCCCGGCTCGCGAGCGAGTCCGGCGAAGCGCCCGCCATCCTGCGGGAGCGGGTCACGTCACCCGGCGGCACCACCGCAGCGGCGCTGCAGGAGCTGGAGCGCAGGGGCTTCAAGAGCGCTCTCATCGAGGGAGTGACCGCCGCATTCCATCGCTCGCAGGAGCTCGGAGGTAAGCGTTGAAAGCTCTGGTCCTCGCCATCATCCAGGTCCTCCTGCTGGCGATACTCGCGCACGCGCTCCTCTCCTGGCTCATCGTCGCGGGCGTCCGGAACGATGTTGTCGTGCGCCTCTACCAGACTATCGGCAACGCTTTGGACCCGCTCTACCGGCCGCTGCGGCGGGTTATCCCCACGGCGGGGATGCTGGACCTCACGCCTCTGGTTGCCATCATCGTGCTCATCATCCTTCAGAGGGCTATCGCCAGCCTCGGCTGAGCGGCGTACACGCGCAGGACGCACCGGTGCGCGCTGCGGCCTATAATGCCGCTCACTCATGGCCACAGCCATCGTCTCCGACTCCAGCGTCTCCCTGCCTGCGGACATCACACGCGGGCTGCCGCTGTTCCTCGCGCCGTTGGAGGTCCGCATCGACGGGCGGGTCTATGCCGATGGCGTGGACATCGCCCCGGCAGAGTTCTACACACGCCTGAAGTCGAGCACCGAACTGCCCACGACCGCCGCTCCGCCGCCCGGCGCGTTCCTGGACGCCATCCGGCGCGCGGGCAAGGGCGCGGACGAGGTTGTCTGCATGACGATCTCCTCCGAGTTGAGCGCTGCGCACAGCGCGGCGGCGGAGGCCGTGCGGCTCGCGGAGACCCAACTCCCGCACCTCAGCGTGACGCTGGTCGACTCGCGGAGCGCGGGCGCGGCGCAGGGCCTCATCGCGCTCGACGCTGCGCGGTCCGCCGCCTCCGGCGCATCCATGAGCGACGTGCTAGCCCGCATGGAGCGGCGCATAGGCGATACGCACTTCATCGGCTACCTGAACACGCTCTACTACCTCTGGCGTGGCGGACGGGTGCCGAGGCTCTTCATGTGGATGGGGAGCGTGCTGAACCTCAAGCCGGTCCTGCAACTTTCCGCGGGGCGCATCGGCCTCGTGGAACGCCCCCGGACCGAAGCGAAGGCGCTCGCGCGCCTGACCGCCATCGCCGCTGAACGCACCGCCGGACACCCCACGCGCGCAGCCGTGATGCACGCCATGGAGCCGGAGAAAGGGGCGATGCTCGCGGAGCAGCTGCGAGCGCGGCTGCACATCGAGGAACTCCTCATCACGGAGTTCACGCCTGCCATCGGCGCGCACACGGGCCCCGGCCTCGTTGGCTGCGCCTTCCATCCGGTTGATTGAGGACGCCGCATCCGCTCCTGCGCCCTGTGGTACGCTAACGCGACTCCCGGCAAGTGAGGCAGTGCGACATGACCACCGTGCGAGTTGAACAAGGCGACATCACCCAGTCCGACGCCGACGCGATCGTCGTCAACCTGTTCGAGGGGGTAACGACACCGGGCGGCGGGACCGGCGCGGTGGACGCCGCGCTGGACGGCGCGATCTCGGCCCTCATCGCGGACAAGGAGATCACCGGCAAGCAGGGCGAGACGGCCACCATCCACACGTTCGGCAAGCTACCCGCCAGGCGCGTCGTCATCGCAGGGCTCGGCAAGCGCGAGAGGTTCAACACAGACGTGGTGCGTTCGGTCTCCGGCGGCGTGGCGCGCCGCCTCCGGCAATTGGGCGCGAAGCGCGCCGCAGTTATCGCCCACGGCGCGGGCATCGGCGGGCTCGACGCTGGCGACTCGGCGCAGGCGACTGCGGAGGGCACACTGCTCGGCCTCTACGAGTTCAAGCGCTACCGCTCATCGTCCAACGGTAGCGACGACGGCAAGTCACTCGATGACCTGGTCATCGTCGAACGCGATGAACACCGGGTGCAGACGCTTGCGGCGGGCGCGGCGAAGGGTACGCTCCTCGCTGAGTGCGCCATCCTCGCGCGCGACCTCGTCAACGAGCCCGCGAACGTCGTCAACCCCGCGCGCATGGCCGAGGTCGCTACCGACGTCGCGAACGATGCGGGGCTCCCGATCACCGTGCTGGGGCGCGAGGACATGATGGAACGCGGGATGGGCGCGATGCTCGCCGTGACGCAGGGCAGTGCGAACGAACCGCGCCTCATCATCATGGAGTACGCGGGCGACCCGGAGCACCCCGAGAACAACGTCGCCATCGTCGGCAAGGGAATCACCTTCGACTCCGGCGGCATCTCCATCAAGCCTGCGGCAAGCATGTGGGAGATGAAGGGCGACATGAGCGGCGGCGCGTCGGTCATCGGCGCGATGAAGGGCATCGCCGCGCTGAAGCCGAAGATCAACGTCTTCGGCGTGGTGCCCGCCGTCGAGAACATGCCGTCCGGAACGGCGCAGCGCCCCGGCGACATCATCCGAGCGATGAACGGCAAGACGATCGAGGTCGACAACACGGACGCGGAGGGGCGGCTCATCCTGGCCGACGCCATCTGCTACATCAAGGAAGTCAAGAAGGCGCGCCGCGTCGTGGACATCGCGACTCTCACCGGCGCGGTTGTCGTCGCGCTCGGACACGTCGCGAGCGGCGTAATGGGCACTTCCCAGGAGCTCGTTGACTCAGTGCTCGCCGCATCGAAGGCTACCGGCGAGAAGATGTGGCAACTGCCGCTGTTCGAGGAGTACAAGCGGCAGAACCGCTCCGATTACGCGGACGTGAAGAACACGGGTGGGCGTCCTGCGGGCAGCATCACCGCGGCGCTCTTCATCGGTGAGTTCACGGACGGAGTGGAGTGGGCGCACCTGGACATCGCGGGGACGTTCATGTCGGAGCGCGCTGCCGGCCACGTCGTCAAGGGCGCGACCGGCGTCCCTACACGCACGCTGGTCAAGCTCGTGGAGGACCTGGCACGGGTCGCCTGAAGGCGGATGCGGCTTAGAGAACAACCATCCCCGGCAACCCGGGCTTTCCTTCCACCTCCCGCATCTGGCTCACGCGCAGGACCTGTAACGGCTCGTCGCTGATGCACTCGAACCCGTAGCGCGTGTAGCGGGGCGTGTAGATGCCCTCCATGGGGCCAAGGTCGCCGAAGTGCGTATCGCCCTCGCCGAAGAAACGGGCCCTGCCGGTGAGCACCAGCCAGTAGCCGTCCTCGTCGTTGTGGTAGTGCAGCGCGTTGCCCTGCCCCTTCTGCATGATCTGTACGGTGCTGATCATGCTGTCGTTGTAGAGCAGGTCGTATGACCGG
The DNA here is from genome assembly GCA_034428375.1 of Dehalococcoidia bacterium. Lineage (GTDB taxonomy): Bacteria > Chloroflexota > Dehalococcoidia > Lucifugimonadales > Australimonadaceae > Bin16. The sequence continues at coordinate 21,388 of DAOUHT010000062.1, forward strand.
CCCTTTTCGGGGCCGCGATCACGCGCCCTGGAGTCCGCAGGGCCGGGGTAGCTGAAGCGTTTCACCTCGTTCGGCATGACTACTCCTCCCATCGTGCGTACCGTCCTCGCCAGAGCGGCCAACTCACGCGCGGGCCTGCTCCGGCCTTCCCGCCTGGGGCTTGCCTTCCACCGGACGAAGCTGGCTGACGCGGAGTATCTGCAACGGCTCGTCGTCGATACTCACGAAAGCGTAGCGGGTGTAGCGAGGCATGAAGATACCCTCCATCGGCCCGAGGTCGCCGTAGTGGGTGTCGCCCTCGCCATGGAAGCGCGCCCTCCCGGCGAGCACCATCCAGTAGCCGTCCTGGTCGTTGTGGTGATGGAGCCCGGTGGTCTGCCCCTTCTCCATCACCTGGACGGTGCTGATGACCATGTGGTTGTAGAGGAGGTCGGACGAACGGCCTCTCGTGGGGCCGCGGTCGCGTGCATCGGGGTCTGCAGGGCCTGGGTACCTGAACCGTCTCACCTCTTCTGCCATGGCCTTCCTCCCCTCGTGCTGCCGTTCTGCCGCGTTACCCGGAACTATACCCCTCCCTCGTGCATGTGGCACGCGCGTCTATGCCGACGCCTTGCAACGACGGGGGAACGAGGATGAAGGGACGTACGGAAATGGCAGAGGCAGCGCCCTGCTATTCAGGTGGGTCAGCGGCAGGAGAGTTCTCGTGCGCACGAAGGCGCTCCATCGTCGACTTCCGGTAGTAGATGAGCATGGACAGGGAGAGCCAGGCTATGGAGAACACCGTTGCGAAGACGACACCCAGGTCGTCTGCACCGTTATAGGTCAGGACGATGCCCACAGGAGCTACTATCAGGGCAAGCACCGTCAAGAACCGGCTTATCGCGGCCGTCTTTATCACCACCTGTCTCCTCCGTACCCTAATCGGCCATGGGGCCGCGCACCAGGAGCGAAGATCGTATCTCCAGGAGAGGCCATAGTGAACTGGACAAGCGTGCGTATAGCTGCCGCTTCGCCGCCCGGAGTGTGGTTCCCAGGAGGCTCGCTGCGAACCACCGCTCCCTGCGCTGCACGCTCCTCTGCTACAATGAGCACTCCGCGGTGGGCGTGGTCGAGGGGTTAAGACGCCAGGTTGTGGCCCTGGAGATCGAGGGTTCGATTCCCTCCGCTCACCCCAGCTCTTCTCTGACCGAGACTCCAGGTATTGCCACTGGAGCCAGCGTTCTGGAGATCAACCCATGAAGGTCTACACCTACTCGGAAGCCCGTCGGCAGCTCGCGTCTGTTCTTGACGCCGCCCAGCAGGACGGTGCGGTCAGGATACGGCGCAGGGACGGTCGCACATTCGTCCTCCAGTTGGAGACATCGAAAAGTTCGCCCTTGGACGTGGAGGGCGTCGACCTCGGCATTTCTACCAGCGACATCGTTTCCCTCGTACGAGAGAGCCGCTCCCGCTACGCCTGAACATCCGCCGCCCTTTCCCGCCCACGCGCGTTCGCATAGAATCCCGCAGGGCGCGGCGCGCGTCCCCCAACCACGGAACAGGGAAGGTGCAACATGGGCAGGCTGGACGACAAGGTCGCAGTGATTGTCGGAGGCGGCAGAAACATCGGCCGCGCCTCCTCCAAGCTCTTCGCCTCCGAGGGCGCGAAGATCGCCATCTTCGACATGGAAGAGAGCCGCGCCGCTGCGGTGACCGAAGAGGTCGCGGAGCAGGGCGGCGAGTGCATGTACGTCGTAGGCGAGGTGCAGAAGATCGACGACGTCAAGAACATGATCGCGAAGGTGGTCGAGCACTACGGCCGCATCGACATCCTCCTGAACTGCGCCGCCATCTCCGACCGCAAACCCATGCTGGAGCTGGACGACGAAGACTACCTGAAGATTATCGAGGTGACCCAGAACGGCACCTACTTCACGTGCAAGTACGTGGCAGAGCAGATGGTGAAGCAGGGCGACGGCGGGGCCATCGTCAACTTCTCGTCCGGCTCTGCGTTCAACGGCAACAAGCAGCGCGTCGCCTACGACATGGCGAAGGGCGCCATCGTGACGCTGACGATGGACATGGCGGTGCAGTTGGCGCAGTACGGCATCCGCACGAACGCCATCGCACCGGGCATCACCGGCTCGCAGGTCGGCGGCATGATTGCGTTCGAGGACCGGCAGACGAACAACCTCGTCGGCGGTCGCGCGGGCTACCCGGAGGAGCAGGCGAGCGTCGCCCTCTTCCTCGCCAGCGACGACGCCCGCCACCTCTACGGACAGACCCTTAGGAACGACGGCGGCGGCTCCGTCCTCTAGCGGAACACCGCACGCACACTCCTCTCCCTTCGCCGGGAGGGGGGACTAACGACAGGAGAGTGCGACATGCCGGAAGGCTACGAGCGCGTCGCGTCGCGCGACGAAGTGACCGCGAGCGAACTGAAGGTGGTGCAGGTCGGCGAGAACCAGGTCATCGTCACCGAACTGCGGGGCGAGGTCATCGCCTTCGACAACATGTGCACCCACGAGGAGTGCGACCTCTACTACGGCGCCGTGGACGAGGACGACGAGATCGAGTGCGACTGCCACGGCACGCGGTACAACGTGCTCACGGGTGAGGTCACGGCGCCCCCCGCAGAGATCCCGCTCCCCGTCTACGAGGTGAGCGTGGACGACGGCGACGTCTCCATCGGCCCGCGCAAGAACTAGGTGTAGTTCCCATAGAGGTTGTTGACAAGTGAGAGGCCTCACTGTTGCTGTTGTGTGAACGAAACCCAGCAGTAACAGGAGGCCTCTCATGACCCATCGTAACGCACGCTTGACCCCGGTGACTCGCGCTGAACTGGTCGAACAGGTGATGGACGGCTGGCCTCAGGCCGAAGTGGCACGCTT
>DAOUHT010000063.1:0-28748 GCA_034428375.1 Dehalococcoidia bacterium
GGCTGCGTGCAACTCCTCCGAGCCAACCCCGACGGCCACGCCGGTTCCTACCGCTACGCCTGAGCCAACCCCCACGCCCACTCCGGTCCCGGCGGCTACGCCAACGGCTGAGCCTCCCTCAAGCGCCGGAAGCCCGGCGGCAGAGGACGCGGCCAAGGCTCTATCGGCACTGGTGGGGGCTATCAGCCCAGAGAGGCCGCTGGTGCTCGTGCAGGAGCTATTCCAAAAGGGTGGTTACAAGACTACCCCTTGCAACTATGGCAACCGCCACGTCTCTCTCTACATGGCTGTCTTTCCTGAACGGGTGCTATCGAAGACCGTCTTCACGCCTGACGCGGCCGGAGTGCTGGCGAACCTCACAGGAGAGCTAACGAGTGCTGACGGCACTCCCCCTGTCCTGATGTCTCTTCCCGACGACTCCGTGGTCAACATACCGGTGGAAGACTGGCCGGACCTGTGCCCGGACGAAGGCGTGCTTGAACCCGAGTACGAGATGAACCTCAGCGAATGGCTGGAGGCCCAACTGGATCTTCCCCGCGTAATCCAAGAGACGGGATACACGTACGCCGGGATGTTCACGTTGGGTGGCCAGCCGAGCATCCGCTACGAACGCCGCACGCGCGTTTCGCTTCACGTGCTCGAATTCATCGAGGCGAACCCGCTTCTCGTTCAGGAAAGCAACTACACTATGCTGGACGACGGCAGCCTGGTCCTCGAGTCCCAGAAGACCGTCGTGTCGGTGAGCGTGGGGGAGTGAGCGAAGCCTCCCGCACTGCAATCACTTATGGAGCCCATCATCGCAACTGATCAGGCGCGCAGTCCGTCACGCCCCTACTACGGATGGGTCATCGTTGCGGCCCTCGGCGCTGCCGGGGGCGCCAGCATGTTCGTGGGCATCGGCAACTTCGGCATATTCGTCGCGCCCATGAGCGAGGAGCTCGGCCTCGGCAACAGCGCGTTCGGCTGGGCGTTGTCCGCGCGCCTCTTCGGCTTCGCGCTCTCAGGCCCGTTCATCGGACGCCTCCTCGACAGCCGCGGTTCCCGCGTGCCGCTCGCGGTGGCAGGCCTCATGCTCGGCGGCGCTGCAGCGTCGATGAGCCTCATCAACTCGGGCTGGCAGATGATCGGCCTCGCCCTCTTCAGTGGGATGATGGGGTTCTGGGGCAGCAGCACGCTCTTCCTCACCATCCCCATCGCCAAGTGGTTCGTCCGCAAGCGCGGACGCGCCATGTCGGTCTTCTTTCCCAGCATCCCCTTCGGCATCGGCATCTCCAGCCCGATCACGCAGTTGCTGGTCGACACCGTGGGTTGGCGCGACGCGTGGTTCATCCTCGGCATCATCGGGGGGCTCTCCATCGCTGCCATCTCCCTGGCGTTCGTCCGCAACAAGCCGTCCGACCTCGGCCTGCTCCCCGACGGCGAGTCCGCCTCGCTCGATGCCAACGAACGCGCGCGGATGGAGCGCCGCCTCGAATACTCGTGGACCGTCCGGCAGTCGATGCGCACCGGCGCCTTCTGGCGCATCAGCGTGGCCTTTGGACTGCTCATGGCCGCGATGGGCACTGTGGGCGTGTTCTGGGTCGCATTCCTCCGATCGCTGGACATCTCCCCGCAGGTAGCCGCGCTTGCCTTCTCCGTGCAGGCGTTCACCCAGGTCGCCTCGGCCATCGTCATCGCGCCGTGGATGGACCGTATGCAGCCCCGCTACGTAGCGATGGGCGGATTCGCAAGCGTGGCAGCGGGGATGCTCGTCGCCGCGGTAGCCAACACCACCTGGCACGGGTTCGCAGGGGCCGCGCTGGCAGGCATCGGGCTCGGGGCGGGGATGCTCACGCAGACGCACATCTGGCCCGCCTACTACGGACGCGATCACATCGGCGCGGTGCGAGGCGCCGCAACGCCGATCACGCTGATCATGACCGGCATCGGCACGCCCGTACTCGGGATACTGTTCGACCTGACGAGCTTCACCGTAGGCTGGGTTGCGGCGGCGGGCGCCCTGTCCGCAGGGTTCTTGCTGCTGGCGTTGTCGCCGAAGCCGCGGACGCCGCAGTAGGGGGCAGGGCGGTTCGCGAACCGCCCCTACAGGGCCAGACACCGCCCTGTTCACCCTCATCCTGACCTTCCCCCATCGAGGGGGAAGGAAATGGGGAGGCGCTGGCCGACAGTGAGGGTATGCGGAACGGGGCGTATGGGTGGGCGTACGCTCGCAGTACCCTCACCCTAGCCCTCTCCCCTCCAGAGAGAGGGGACCATTGCGCCACAGAGCTGCGGGGTTCCTGCCTTCGCAGGAACGACGGACAGGGAGCAGGAACGACGGAACGAGGGTCAGGCGAAGCGCGAGGGCGCGAAGAGCGAGATGTCGTGGCGGGTCTCTCCGCGCTCGGCGAGGTCCGCCATGATCTCGCCGATCACGCTGCAGAACTTGAACCCGTGGCCGGAGAAGCCCGCAGCGAAGGACACCTGCGGCCACACGGCGTGCTTCCCGATGATGAAGTGCTTGTCCGGTGAGTTGGTGAACATGCAGACCGCCATGCGCAGCAGACGCCCCGCCGCCTGCGGAAAGCACCGGCGCAGGAACTCCCGCAGCATCTCCTCGTCGTCTGAGCGCCACGTCCGGTCGAGGGCATCAGGGTCAGCTGCGACGCCCGTGTTGTCGAACTTGCCTAGCTTGAGGCCCGGCACGCCGAACTCCGGGAAGCCGTAGTACTCGTCGCCGTCCATCGTGACGATGAACACGGGGAAGCGCGACGGCGCGATGAGGGCGGAGTCCTCAGGCTCGAACCAGCCCATGACCTGTCGCTCCGGCACGGCGGTCTCCGCCAGTTCCGGCACGAGCCTTCCCGCCCACGCGCCCGCCGTGAGCACGAGTGAGCCTGCCTCGTATGTACCTGACTCCGTCCGGACGCGCACGCCGCCGGAGAACGCCTCCCAGTCCAGCACCTGCTCCTCCTCCCTGACCTCCGCGCCCAAGCCTCGTGCGACGGTCACGTGCGATTCGACGCATCGCTCCGGCGTGAGGAAGCCTCCCTGCGGCTGGACGACCGCCGACATCTCCGGCGGCAGCCCGTAGCCCGGAAAGCGCGCCGACACTTCCGCGCTCGTGAGCACCTCGTGCGGCACGTCCTGCTCCTGGCAGGCGCGCAGCGTGTTCTCGAACCCCGTCGACCCCGGGACGCCCGCGTGCACGGAGCCGGTGATGTGCAGCACCTGTTCGCCCGCGCGCTCCTCCAACTCGCGCCACAAATCGTATGCGCGAAGTCCGAGAGGCACGTACTTCGGTCCCTCGTGGAACGCGAGACGGATGATGCGCGTGATGCCGTGCGACGACCCCATCTCGTGCGGGACGCGGAAGCGCTCGAGCCCGAGCACGCGGAGCCCGCGCTTCGCGAGTTGGTACACCGTTGCGCTGCCCATTCCGCCGACGCCGATCACGATGGCGTCGTACATCCTTGCGCTCGTCAACTGCCTCCTCCGTCACTTGGCCGTCTTGCAGGCGATGGTTGCCCTTGCAGGGACAGGATGCTAGCATTCCTCCGCATCCGCGTGCGGTACCAATCCGGCGCGGGCTTTCGTGTACAGGGAGGAATCTCATGTCCTGGGCCAGCAGAACAATCGTACTCGTAGTGCTGGGCATCGCCCTGCTCGCCGGTCTGACCGCATGCGGCGGCGACGACCCGGAGCCCACCGCTACTCCGCAGCCGCCGGCGCCCGAGCCGACCGCGACGCCAGTACCTGACACGTCGGTTCCGGCCCCGGACCCCACTGCCACGCCGACGCCGCTGCCCCCGGGTGTAACCCCGCCTCCTCCCACAGCCACGCCCAGGCCGGCCCCCACGGCCACGCCCACGGCGATCCCTGCGGTGGAAGGCTTCGACGCCGCGGCGTACTTCTCCGGCAAGACCATCAAGATCATCGTCGGCTTCGCACCCGGTGGCGGCTACGACGGCTACTCCCGCCTCCTGGCGGAGGCCATCGAACGGCTGATGCCCGGCAACCCGAAGGTCATCGTCACGAACCTTCCGGGCGGCGGCGGACTCCGCGGCCTGCAGGAGACGATGCGCTCCCGGCCCGACGGCCTCACCATCCACCCGATGGCGCCGCGTCACCCTGCAGCCGAGGCGGCCGGTATCGACCGCGAAGGCTTCGACATCGAAACGGTCAACCTCATCGGCACCCCGAGCTTCAACGACGACCACCTGACGATGTGCGTACGCCGCGACATCGCCACGAGCTGGGAAGAGGTGCTGGCACTCGGCAGGCCCATCACGACCGGCACGTCCGCCCCCGGCGGCGACATGGTCGGCGGGCAGTTCGTCGAGGCGCTCGGCGGGCCCATCAAGGTCATCTACGGCTACGAGGGCACGTCCGAGGTGCTCGCGGCGATCGACCGCGGCGAGCTGGACGCCACCACGCGGTGCGACTTCGAGTACATCTCCAACCTCTACCCGGGTTGGTACGAGGACCGCCTCCTGGTGCCGCTCTTCTGGTCCCGCACTCCTGTCTCCCAGGAGTTCCTGGACCGCATGGGCACCGGTCTGCAGTCCGACGAGCTCCCGCACCTCTTCGACGTCGTCGACGCGAATGAGGAACAGCAGGCCGTTTTCAAGCTGGCACAGAGCCTCGAGTCCCTGGCGCGCACATTCGTCCTGCCGCCCGACGTACCCGAGGAGATCGTGCTGACGTGGCAGCGCATCTTCCGCGACATCGTGAACGACCCCGATTTCATCGCGAAGGCTGAGCTCGCCGAGCGTCCCGTGAAGTACGGCGACCCGGCGATCCTCGTCGAGGGCCTCAGGACGGCCGCGGGCTTCAGCGACGAGGCGCGGGAACTGTTCGCCACCCTCTACGGCGCCGGCTAGGCCGGAGAGAACAGCACAGAAGACAGGAAGAGGGCGGGCTCACGAGCCCGCCCTCTCTTGCATGATGAGGGGTTGCCAAGGAATCTCTCAGGGTAGTCTCCCCTATGCCAGTCTTGCCCGAGAGATGCTTCGACTCCGCTGCGCTCCGCTCAGCATGACACCCCCCACTCCCCCGCCACCGGCTACGAGGTTCCTGCCTTCGCAGGAACGACGAGGGAGGAGCAGGAGTACTGGGAGAGGGGCACTATTGACGCACTCTTGTTCTCCCGCGTAGCGTAGCGGCTCAACCGCGAACGGCCCGCATCAACTTCAAGGCAACTTCTTCATGGTCAACCGGATCCCCCTGCTCTTCGGCGTCGTCGTCGTGGTGGTGCTCGGCTGGGGCTACAGCGTTACGGTAGACGGCGCGTTCTTCGAGGCGGCACTGGACGGCGCGGACCGGCTCTTCCGCCCCGGCCCGATGATCGCGTTCGTCATCATGATCCCCATCGCGCTGGTCTCGGGCCTCATGCCCGGAGGCGGGCTGCCCTTCCTCGTCGTCGTGCTCTCGTTCGCGACCGAGCTGGACCCGTTCATCGCGCTGCCGGTCGTCATCGGCTACATGGCCGCGAACGACCTCACCGAGCCGATCCCCTCCATCCTGCTGGGCATACCGGGCGCGCGCTCGTCGCAGGCGACGATACTGGACGGCTACCCGCTCGCGAGGCAGGGGTATGCCGGGTATGCGCTCGGCGCGTCCTACACCTCGTCGCTCATCGGCGGCATCATCGGCGGAGTGGCGCTGCTTGCCGTCCTGCCGTTCGCCCGTGAGTTGCTGCGGCTGTTCGGCTCGCCGGAGTTCTTCCTCCTCTCACTGCTCGGCATCGCCGCGGTTGGGATCATCAGCGCAGGCGCGCTCGTAAAGGGACTGCTCACGGCATGCCTCGGCCTCCTCATCGGGCTCATCGGCTTCACGAACGTCGCCTCGCAGACGAGGGCGACCTTCGGCGTCGACTACCTCTACGACGGCGTCAACATCATTCCGGTCGTCGTCGGGCTCTTTGCGATCCCGGAGATAGCCGACCTCGTCATCAGCAACACGACCATCGCGAAGGAGCGGCTGAGCGAGATGCTCAAGGAGGGGAAGAGGGACGTCTACCGGGGGATGCGGGAGGCGCTGCGGCACAAGTGGCTCATCACGCGCTCGTCGCTCATCGGCGTCTTCATCGGCGCGATGCCCGGCCTCGGCCCCACACCGGCGCACTGGCTGGCCTACGCCCAGGCGCGGCAGACGGAGCCCGGCGCCATCGACACCTTCGGCACCGGGGACATACGAGGCGTCATCGCGCCGGAGTCGTCCAACAACTCGACGGACGGCGGCGTGCTCATGCCCACCCTGCTGTTCGCCATCCCCGGCAGCGCGCCCATGGCTATCGTGCTCGCCTTCCTCTTCATCGTCGGTATCCAGCCCGGACCGCAGATGGCAGACCCGGAGGGCAACCTGAACCTCACGATGTCGTTCGTCTACGTCATCATCCTGGCGAACATCATCGTCGTCCCCATCGTGTTGCGCTTCTCGCCGCTGCTCACGAAGGTGGCGGCGGTGCCCCCGCTCGTGCTCGCGCCGCTCGTCATCGGCATCGTGACGCTTTCGGCGTTCCAGGCGAACCTGGACATCTCCGACCTCACGGTGGTGCTCGTGTTCACGGCCCTCGGCATGTTCATGAAGGCGTACGCCTGGCCGAGGCCGCCCATCCTCATCGCCATCGTCCTTGCCGAGCCGCTGGAGAAGTACATGAGCATCTCCATACAGGCGCGGGGCATCTCCATGGTCTGGCAGCCCGCGTTCCTCGGCATCCTCGTGGTCGTGATCGCCGCGGTGTACTTCTCGCTGCGCGTGCAGCGCGGCGCGCAGCGGGTCAGGGACCGAGCGGAGGCTGAAGCACTCACGGACGGACAGCAAGCGGAGCAACCGTGATGGCAGCAGAACCCGGACACCCGCAGGAGCAACCGGAGGCCCACCGCACGGTCTCCTGGAAGTCGCCCGAGATCATCGGCGAACTCGTGCTGCTCGGCCTCATGGCGCTGCTCATGCTCGCGTTCGTCATCTCGCTCTATCGTCCGCCGTTCCTGCAGGACGACCTCCCGAAGATACTGCTGCCGGGGCGCTGGCTGCCCACGGTGGTCATCGTCATCGCGACGCCGCTCTGGTTCATCCGGCTCTACACGGTGCTGAGCAGGCGCAAGGCGATAGAGCAAGGCATGATCATGGACCTGGGCTTCCGCCTCGGCGAGGACCCGGCAGGGGAGAAGCGGCGCGCTGCGCTCTACTTCGGCTCCATCCTGGGACTCGTGCTGCTGGTGTGGTTCATCGGGTTCCACATCGGCCTGCCGCTCTGGATCATGGCCTATCTCCTGTTCTGGACGCGCGCGAAGTGGTACTACGCGCTGCTCGCCGGGCTCGGTTTCGAGGCGTTCATCATCGGCATCCTGGACATGACGCTGGACATATTCTGGTTCGAGCCGCTCTTCTTCCGCTGGATAGGCGTGCTCTATCCGTTCAGCGACATGTTCACGCGGGTCTTTTAGAGGTCGAGGGCGGTTCGCGAACCGCCCCTACAAGCCCGAGAGATCCCTCGGCTCCGCTGCGCTCCGCTCGGGATGACAGGACACCCCCCCACGCCCCACCCCGAGGACCCTCACCCTAGCCCTCTCCCTCATGAGAGGGGGTCAAGCCCGGGCTGCGAGATTCCCGCCTTCGCGGGAATGACGGGGAAGGGCGGGAATGACGGGCAAGGGCGAGAATGACGGGGAAGGCGCAGGGTGACGCGAGTCAAGGGCAGCCGACTTTTGCCGCCCGGCGAGCGCAGTGCTAGACTCGCCACGCCCACAATCGACCGATGGAGGAGGGCGTATGACCACACGTCAGCGCGTCCCGTATGACGACCTGCGCGGCTACCTGAAGCTGCTGGAAGAGAACGGCCTGCTCAAGCGCATCACCGCCGAAGTCGACCTGGAAGGCGAGCTCGGCGCCATCGCCTACCGGAGCCTCGTTCGGGATGGGCCCGGCCTGTTCTTCGAGAACATCAAGGACTACCCGGACATGCCGCTCGTGGCCAACATCATGTACACGGAGGAGCAGTTGGCGCTCGCGCTCAACGGCGACCCAGACTGGGCGAGCCTCCGCGACATCATCCACGAGGGGATGCAGGACCGCACCGCCACGAACGTCGTCCCGTCCGGCCCGGTGAAGGACGTGAAGATCATGGGCGAGGACGTGGACCTCGACATGCTCCCCACGCCGCGCTGGCACGAGGAGGACGGCGGACGCTACATCGGCACGACGGCCGGGTTCGTGACGCGCGACCCGCAGACCGGGAACCTCAACATGGGGCAGTACCGCTCCATGATCATCGACAAGAACACGACGACCGTGGAGATCATGGGGGACTGGGAGGTGGGCGCGACGCCGCCCGGAGGCTCCAACTACGGCGGCGCAGGTGACCGCAACGGTGCAACGCACGTGCTGGAGAACGAGGCGAAGGGCCTCCCGACGCCCTGCGCCATCGTGCTGGGCATGGACCCGCTCCTCACGCTCTCCTGCGGCACCGCGGTCCCCCACGACGAGAACGGCCACGGCGAGTACGAGGCCGCAGGCTCATGGGCCGGACGCCCGGTCGATCTCGTGAAGTGCGAGACCAGCGACCTCATGGTGCCCGCCAACGCCGAGATCGTGCTGGAGGGCGAGGTCGTCCCGTATGAGCGGGTGAACGACGGGCCGCACGGCGAGTCCACCGGCTTCTACAACCAGTACACGTCCACCTTCATGGTGAAGATCAAGGCGATCACGCACCGGAAGGACCCCATCAGCTTCGGCCTCATCTGCGGGCGCATCGAGGACTACCCCCGTCCGCTCATGCGCTCCAACACGCTGCTGGACGTGCTCGTCTCCAAGTCCGGCCTCACGAACATCAAGGAAGTCTTCTTCCCGGACGCGGGGCGCTCCGGCTTCCTCATCATCCGGGCGGAGATCACCAGCCCGGAGCAGCCGAAGCAGATCATCGACGCGGCGTACGAGCACATGCGCTACCGCTGGGTCATCGTCGTTGACGAGGACTGCAACGTGCGCGACTGGAACGACGTGCTCTGGCGCATCGTCTCGTCCGTCGTGCCGGACCGCGACATGTACCGCGGACGCGAGTACGTGTTCAGGGTCCCCGGCCCCGGCGCGGTCGAGTTCATCCCGCCCACCTACGGCATGGCGTTCGACGCCACCTATCCATTCAAGGAGTACGAGCACCCCAGGCCCGGCGTGGCGCAGCCCAGCATGAAGATGATGGAGCACATCGCAGGGCGCTGGAAGGAGTTAGGGCTGAGCTAGGGAACCCGGAGTACCCTCACCCCAGCCCTCTCCCCTTGTAGGGAGAGGGGGCCAAGCGGGGTTCCTGCCTCCGCAGGAACGACGGAAGATAACTGACACAGGAGGAGAGACGTGACTACGACGCCGCAGAGAGACCCCGTCTCGTACAAGAGCATGCGGGAATACATGATGATCCTGGAGGAGCGCGGGCTGCTCAAGCGGATCACCGCGGAAGTGGACCTCGACTACGAGGTCGGCGCGATCAGCTACCGCGACCTCGTCCGCACCGGGCCGGGCCTGCTGTTCGAGAACATCAAGGACAACCCGGACAAGCAGCTCACCACCAACATCATGTACTCGCTGGACCAGCTGTCCATCGCCTTCAACGGGCCGAAGGACTGGGTGAAGCTACACGACATCGTCAAGCAGGGGATGACCGACCGCCTCCCGTGCGTGAAGGTGGACGACGGCCCCGTGAAAGAGGTGAAGGTCTTCGGCGAGGACGTCGACCTGGGCGAGATCCCCACGCCGCTGTGGCATGAGCTGGACGGCGGACGCTACATCGCCACCACCGCGGGCGTTGTCACAGTCGACCCCAAGACCGGGGCGCACAACATGGGGCAGTACCGCTCCATGATCATCGACCGCAACCACACCACCGTGAAGATCCAGGGCGACTTCAAGGTGGGCGCTGCCCCGCCGAGGGGTTCTTCCTACGGCGGCGCGGGAGACCGCAACGGCGCTGTTCACGTGCTGGAGAACGAGGCGGAGGGCAAGGGCACGCCCTGCGCCATCGCCATCGGCATGGACCCGCTGCTCGTTCTCGCTGCAGGCACGGCCGTTCCCGAGAATGAGAACGGACTCTCCGAATACGAGGCCGCAGGCGCATGGGCGGGCCGCCCGGTGGAGCTCGTCAAGTGCGAGACCAACGACATCCTGGTCCCGGCGCAGGCCGAGTACATCCTGGAAGGCGAGATCGTCGCGGGCGAACGCTACTATGACGGGCCGCACGGCGAGTCGTCCGGGTTCTACAACAAGAACTACGAGGTGTTCGTCTTCAAGGTGAACGCCATCACGCACCGGAAGGACCCCATCAACTTCGGCCTCATCTGCGGGCGCATCGAGGACTACCCCCGCCCGCTCATGCGCTCCGGCTCCATCCTGCAGACGCTCGTCAGCAAGTCCGGCCTCACGAACATCAGGGAGGTCCACTTCCCGGACGCGGGCGCCGGCGGCGTCATCATCATCCGGGCCGCCATCGAGAAAGAAGGGCAAGCCAAGGACATCATCGACGCGGCCTACTCCCACCTCCGCTACCGGTGGGTCGTCGTGGTCGACGAGGACTGCGACGTGCGCGACTGGAACGACGTGTGGTGGCGCATCGTCTCGTTCGCTGAGCCCACGCAGCACGTCCACCTGGGCGCGCACCTGCCGCGCCCGCTCGGACGCCCCGGCGAGATGGACTTCATCCCGCCGTCGCAGGGCATGGGTATCGACGCGACCCGCGAGCACAAGACAACCGAGTTCCCCGTTCCGCCGCCCTCCAAGCCGACGATGGAGATCCTCGACAAGGTCGGCGAGCGCTGGGACGAGCTCGGCCTGCCGTAAGCCTTACCGTGGGGAGACGCCCCGTTCCTTGAGAGCGGGCGTCTCCCCCACACAGGAAAGAACATGCCAAGGATCATCGTCGGCATCAGCGGTTCATCCGCCCCCATCTACGGCATCTACACGCTGCGCGCGCTAAGCAAGATGCCGGACGTGGAGACGCACCTCATCCTCTCAGAGGGCGCGCACGTTTCGATCAGGTACGAAGCGCCGCACTGGGCGATAGACGACATCAAGGCGATGGCCGACGTCGTCCACGACCCGCGCAACATGGCCGCCAGCGTCTCCAGCGGCTCGTTCAAGACCGACGGCATGGTCGTCGTGCCGTGCTCGATGAAGACGCTCGCGGGCATCGCCAACTCCTACAACAACGACCTCATCACCCGCGCCGCAGACGTATGCCTCAAGGAGCGCCGCCGCCTCGTCGTCGTCGCTCGCGAGACCCCGCTGCACCGGGGACACCTGCTCAACATGCTCGCCGTCACGGACATGGGCGGCGTCATCCTTCCTCCCACCCCCGGTTTCTACTCCGGCCCGCAGACGATAGACGACATCATCAACCACACTGTCGGCAAGGTGCTCGACCTGCTCGGCATCGAGAACACCCAGTTCAAGCGCTGGGAGGGCAAGGACCCCTCCTCCGAGGAGTAGGCGTGCAGATGACCCCCACGCAAACCCCACCCCCCCGCGTGCGCTGCTGCGCACGTGCGACCTACCGGTCACATGGATTCCCGCCGGTGCGGGAATGACGAGACAAGGGGGCTGCGAGGTTCCCGCCTCCGCGGGAACGACGGGGCCATGAAAACGAGTCGAGTAGTCTGGAGCGCATCGTCATGTCCGATGACATCGGCAGGGAACTACCGCCCGATCTCTTCAACGCCCTCTGGTACGAGGACGTAACCACCGAACGCGGGCGCGCCATCCTCATCGTCACCGCCGACGAGAACGGCTGGCCACACCCCGCTCTGCTCTCCTTCCGCGAGGTCGGGGCGCGCGACCCGAATACCATCCGCCTCGTCACCTACAACGGCAGCACTACCACCCGCAACATGCGGGAGAACAGCAAGGTCACGATCGCGTTCGTGGAAGAGCGCTTCACCTACTACGTGAAGGGTACGGCGAAGGAGATTCCGGCTCATCTCACCGGTACGGGCGAATACTTCGCTACGATGGACGTGAAAATCACGCAGATCCTCAAGGACTTCACCGGTTCGGACGAGGAAGGCGCGTACATCATCTCCGGCATCACGTTCCACAATCCCTGGCCCACCGGTGGCCGGCCCGCCCAAACCCAGTAGCCCTGATGCAGAAACCCGCAATCCGCCGCCTCGGCGCTCCCTTGCCCGCGCTCGCCATCGCGTGCGCTGCACTCGTCCTGGTCGTCAGCGCGTGCGTCCCTACGGATGACCCCACCCCGACACCTGCCGGGGCGCGCGTCCCCACGCCCCGAGCGACTGCAACACCCACCGCCGCAGTATCAGCGCTCGTCCCATCGGCATCACCCACGCCCACTGCCGCGGTGTCGGGCCTCGTTCCGTCAGCATCGCCCACGCCGACCGCAGCCGTGTCGGCGCTCGTCGCACCGGATAGCCCCACGCCTACCCTCGACCCCAACGTCGTACGCAACGCCTACGGCGTCGAGGCCGATGACGACTACGCCGACAGCCTCAGCATCTACGCTCCCATCTGGGAAACCGACTTCCGCTTCCACACCGTTCCGTACCGCGAGATCAGCTCCGGCGGCGTGGGACGCGACGGCATCCCA
Organism: Dehalococcoidia bacterium; assembly: GCA_034428375.1. GTDB lineage: Bacteria > Chloroflexota > Dehalococcoidia > Lucifugimonadales > Australimonadaceae > Bin16. The sequence goes on from DAOUHT010000063.1 coordinate 12,572, forward strand.
CCCATCGACGACCCAACGTTCGTCTCCGTAGCCGACGCCAGTGAATGGCTCACGGACGCGGAGCCGGTCATCGCGCTGGAACTGAACGGCGAGGCGAAGGCATACCCGCTGCAGATCCTCCTCTGGCACGAGATCGTCAACGACGAACTTGCAGGCGTCCCGGTAACCGTCACCTACTGCCCACTCTGCAACTCCGCCGTCGTGTTCGACCGCACGCTCGACGGCACGGTCTATGACTTCGGCGTCTCCGGCAACCTGCGCAACAGCGACCTCGTCATGTGGGACCGGCAGACACAGAGCTGGTGGCAGCAGCTCACCGGCGAGGGCATCGCGGGCGAACTCGCCGGCGCGCAACTCCGGTTCCTGCCCGCTCAGGTCGTCTCGTGGGCTGCGTTCGCCGAGGAGTACCCCGGTGCACTGGTGCTCGACCGACCCGGGTTCAGCCGCGCCTACGGGCGCAATCCTTACCCGTACTACGACAACCTGGACACCTACCCCTTCCTCTTCTATGGCGATGCCGACCCGCGCCTCCCGCCCAAGGAGCGCGTCGCTGCTGTCGAGATCAACGGCGACGCTGCCGCCTTCCCGTACTCGGTACTCGCCATGGAGCGCGTGGCACATGACGAGGTCGGAGGCGAGGAGATCGTGGTCTTCTTCGAGTTCGGCACGAGCACCGCACTGGGCAGCGGGACCATCGCAGACGCCGCCGACGTGGGAGCGACGGGCGTCTTCCGTCCGGCGCTGGACGGCGACGGGTTGACGTTCTTCTTCGATGGCGACGGGATAACGGACGAAGGCACCGGCAGCAGGTGGAACGTGCTGGGCAGGGCGGCGAGCGGTCCGCTGGCGGGGCGGCAACTCGAACGCGTGAACGCCCAGGACCACCTCTGGTTCGCGTGGGCAGCGTTCAAACCGCACACGACGGTCTACGGGGAGGGCTGAGGGGATACGAGGTTCCTGTCTTCGCAGGAACGACGGGGGGAAGGGGCTAGTTGCGGTTGCCGCCGCCGAACAGGTTGCTGAAGAAGCGCGCGATGCGCTGCAGGAATCCCGGCATCGAACTGTTGGACTCGCTGGAGTCCAGCGCCCCCTGGAGGATCTGGTCAAGCGATTGCGAGACGACGCTCTCACCGCCGGTGAGGCCGGTCGCCACCACCGTGACGCGGACTTCGTCCTCCATGTTCTGGTCCGTAATCATGCCGAAGATGATGTTCGCGTGCGGGTCCACGAGGCCCTTGATGATGTCGGATGCCTCGTACACCTCTTGCAGCGTGACGTCCGGGCCGTACGTGATGTTCAGCAGCACCCGGGTCGCGCCTTCCACCGGAACGTGGAGGAGCGGGCTTGCCATAGCGGCCCTGGCCGCCTCGTAGGCCCTGTCCTTGCCCCGTCCATGGCCTATCGCCATCCAGGCGGAGCCTGCGCCGGCCATCACCGCGCGGATGTCGGCAAAGTCGAGGTTGATGTCGCCGGCCACCATCACCAGTTCGGAGATGGACTGCACGCCCTGGCGCAGCACGTCGTCCGCGATGCGGAAGGCGTTCTCGGCGGTCATGCGCTCGTCGGACACCGCGTAGAGCCGGTCGTTCGGGATCAGGATCAACGTGTCGACGTGCTCGCGCAGGCGTGCAATGCCTTCGTCCGCCTGCACCGAGCGCTGCTGCCCTTCGAAGCCGAACGGCTTCGTGACCACGGCGATGGTGAGCGCGCCGACCTCCTTGGCGATCTCCGCAACGACGGGCGCGGCTCCGGTTCCCGTGCCGCCGCCCATGCCCGCGGCCACGAACACGAGGTCCGTACCGCTGAGCAGGTCGTACAGGTCCTCGCGGGACTCCTCCGCCGCCTCGCGCCCCAACTCGGGGTTGCCGCCCACGCCGAGTCCCCGGGTGAGCCGGTCGCCGATGCGCACCTTCCTCGGAACGTCCAGCCGTATCAGGTGCTGGGCGTCCGTGTTGACCGCGATGTACTCGACGCCCGGAACGCGCTGCTGGTACATCCGGCGCACCGCGTTGGAGCCGCCGCCGCCCACGCCAACCACCTTGATGCTCGCCACGCCGAGCGTCTGGCCGAGACCCAGGGCTATCTTGCCGGACGGGTCGCTGTCGTCTCCCTCGGCCCACAGCTCATCGGCGTCGAGCTCTTCCTCGGCCTCGTCCGCGTACGCGCGCCGGACGAGCACTTCCCGGCCTTCCAGCAGGCGCATCAGGCGCACCCACACGGGGGACGGCACCTCGGATGGCTTTAGGAGGCCTACCTCCAGCATCATGACGTCCTCGTACGGGATGTCCAGCTCGTCGGAGAGTTCGCGGATGCTGTAGCCCTGTCGATAGCGCATCAGCCGGAGATACGACCCGAACTGCCGCATCTCGGTCGTTATCCGCCCGGAGAGGCCGAGCCAGCGCTCGCCGGCTCCCATCGCGAAACGCACCCAAGGCCCCTTCCCCGAGCGGAAGGTAGTGGTAGGACGTTGTGTCACGAAGACCGCTCCTCTGCGAATTGCGCCAGTATCCCTGCGGTCTCCCGCTGGCTCAACCCGGCCTGTTCGCAGTACATGCGGAACCGCTCCTTGGCGCGGTTCAGGCGTATCGTGATCGCGCGGTCGCTCGGCGCATCCAGCATGACCGCCATCTCATCGGGCGTCCGGCTCAACTGGTAGCGCAGCCGCAGGGCGAAGGCGTCCCGCGGGAACTCCCCTTCGAAGCGCTGCCACAGCTCCGCGTTCTCCTCGAAGACCGACGACGCGCCATGGCCGCTCTCCGCCGCCTCTTCCCTGGAACGAGCGATAGCATCCTCGCTCTCGCGCGCCTTCGCCTCCCGGTCCGCCTCGCTCCAGAGCTCCTTGAAGCGGACCTCCACCGCGTTCACGTACCACTCCCGGATGTTCCGGGGGCTGCCCATCGTTGACACGCGGGAGAGCATCTGCAGCAGTGCGTCTGCCGCAGCGTCCGTGCGGTACTCCGCAGGAATCTCGTCGATGCCCCAGACGTCGGGTTCGCGGTAGATGCGCTCGGCCAGTTCGGCAGTGAGGTTCCGCGCCTCACGGACCCCGTTCTCGAAGCGCGCGCGGTCCCTGGGTCCGTCTCCGTGCTCGTGCAGGATCACCTGGAGACGTCTGATGATCTCCTCGTCGGACTGGTAGTAGTGGCCTGTGCTCATGCGGTTCCTGTCTCTGTGCGCAGAGTCCGCATTACATCATAACGCATACGGCAACCCTCGGACTCCCACTCACGCCTGCACGAATCGACAACCTTACAGCGGTGGAGCGTCCCCATATCATCGCGGCGTGCGCGGTTTTGCCCGCACGTGCAGGCGATGATAGGATGCCCCAGGTGCGGTGGACGCCGTGCGCAGGGATGTGATGACCGCTGAGAAGACCACCAACAAGGCACTGGAAGAGCTCCGGCGCCGCAAGGACAAGATCACTTCGTCGGAAGGCGAAGCGCGCGCGGAGCAGCAACACGCACGGGGCAAGCTGACCGCCCGCGAGCGCATCGAGCTCCTGGTCGACCCCGGCTCGTTCGAGGAGTTGGGCTCGTTCGTCACCCACCGCTCCAGCGAGTTCGGCTCGGCGGACAAGAAGTTTCCCGGCGACTCCGTCATCACGGGCTACGGCAAGATCACCGGCCGCACCGCGTACATCTACTCCCAGGACTTCACCGTCTTCGGCGGCTCGCTCTCGGAGGTCGCTGCCGAGAAGATATGCAAGGTGATGGACCTCGCGATGCGGAACGGCGCGCCCATCATCGGCATATCGGACTCCGGTGGGGCGCGCATCCAGGAGGGCGTCGTCAGCCTCGCGGGCTACGGCGAGATCTTCATGCGCAACACCCTCGCCTCCGGCGTCGTCCCACAGATATCCGCCATCCTTGGCCCGTCCGCGGGCGGAGCGGTCTACTCGCCGGCCATCACCGACTTCACCCTGATGGTGCGGGGCATCTCCCAGATGTTCATCACCGGGCCGGACGTCATCAAGGCCGTCACCGGCGAAGAGATCACCCACGAGGCCCTCGGCGGCGCGGACACCCACGCCACCCTCTCCGGCGTCTCCCACTTCACCCTCGATTCCGAGGAAGAATGCATGGAGACCATCCGCTTCCTCCTCAGCTTCATCCCGCTCAACAACATGGACGACCCCCCCATGGGCGACCTGGACGACCCCGCGGACCGCGCCGACGAAGAGCTGCGCGACGTCGTGCCGCAGGAGTCTGCCCGCTCCTACGACATGCTGGACGTCATCGGACGCGTCGTCGACCACGGCGAATTCCTCAACATCCAGCACGAGTTCGCGCCCAACATGATCATCGGGTTCGGACGGCTCAACGGCCGCAGCGTCGGCATCGTCGCGCAGCAGCCCGCCTATCTGGCGGGCGTCATCGACATCCACGCCTCGGTGAAGGCGGCCCGGTTCGTCCGCTTCTGCGACGCCTTCAACATCCCCATCATCACGTTCGCGGACGTGCCCGGCTACATGCCGGGGCAGGACCAGGAGCACCGGGGCATCATCCGGCAGGGCGCGAAACTGCTCTACGCCTACGCCGAGGCCACCGTGCCCAAGATCACCGTCGTCACCCGCAAGGCCTACGGCGGCGCGTACGTCGTCATGGGCAGCAAGCACCTCCGCACGGACATCAACCTCGCCTGGCCCTCAGCGGAGATCGCCGTGATGGGGCCGGACGCGGCCGTCAACATCATCCACCGCCGACAGCTCGCCGACGCCAAGGACCCGGAGACGACCCGCGCCGAGCTCATCGAGGAGTACCGCGACAGCTTCGCCAACCCCTACCAGGCCGCTGAGCGCGGTTTCATCGACGACGTGATCGACCCGGCGCAGACGCGCCCCCGGCTCATCCACGCGCTGGACGCCCTGCAGAACAAGCGAGACACCCTGCCGCCCAAGAAGCACGGCAACATCCCGCTTTAGCCCACCACTCACGAACCTTCCAGGCGCCCTCATGAAATTCCTGGTCAGCCACGAGGTCCTCTACAGGACGACCGTCGAAGCCTCCAACGAGAAGGAGGCCGCCGACGCCGCCGAGGACATCCCCTACGAGGAGTGGGACAGCAGCACCACCACCCGCGAGGACGTCGTCCCGCTGGAGGAGTCGCCGGTCAACCCGATGGCCGGGGGCTGAGGGAGCCGTGGGACGATACGCATCTGGCCTGATGGAAGAAACAGACCGGCCATAACGTGAAGATAAGAGCAACAGTGATAGGTGTGCTGCTGGTTCTCATGGGTTGCACGGAAGCTGCACCAACGCCAACACCAACTCCTACAGCGGCACCCGCTCCAACGCCAACTCCTACGGCCACGCACACGCCAACGCCGGTTCCAACAGCAACGTCTACACCGGTTCCTACGGCTACGCACACACCGACACCGACTGCAACGGCGACCCCCGCGCCAACGCCAACTCCTACGGCCACGCACACACCAACGCCGGTTCCAACGGCAACGCCTACCCCAACTCCAGCACCCACTGCAACAGCCACAGCTACGCCGTTTCCTACCGCAACGCCTACGCCAGTCTTTAGAGTCAGGATAACGAACGAGCAGTACAACTTGATCGCAAGTGAAGAGTATGGCCTGCCACTAACCATCAATAAGCACGCATCGGCTTTCACAGGTCTGTATTGCATACATGAATCGTTCACGACAGACAATTTCTGGAATCCGACCAGAACCGAAGAACTGATTCACGAGGTAATGGACGAGCACGTCTCGCAGTGGTTGCACATCCCGGTCAGGGAGAGCGCAGAATGTGTGATAGACAACAGTAACGATTACATGGTATTTGCCGCTGCAGCTGCATACAACGACGTGTTCGAGAGCGGCTACACGTGTGATGCGCAGAATGAGGAGGGCTATTCGGAGATTGGTGGTTTTGCCAGACTCTCAGGAGGATTGATGGCGATCTGCGATTATCATCGGTTTGAACAACGTGGAAGATTGATGAGACCTCTGGCTGTTCTCCGGGAAGTTATAGTACACGAAGTGTTGCATGCAGTATTTGGAGCATTTCACACGAATGGCCAAAGTACAATGAATAACAGTTACACGAATGCCAGGATAACCACGAACGGATTCATATGGAGATTCACACGACTAGTACCGCAAGAGGTTGAAATATACAAGATCTATGGCGACCAGAACTTAGTGAATGGGCTGTCTTTGTTGGAGATAGTGGAAATCGCACCATAAGGCAACATGGCACCCCTGAACCCCATGGCTGGGGGCTGAGGGCTGCGTAGGGGAGGTGCTGAAAGTGCAGGTGCAGTTACGGGCGGTCGGCGAGGAACACATCGCGATCCTGGCCGCGATGAATCAACGGTTGGTTGAGGACGAAGGAAGCACGAATCCATTCTCAGAGATCCAGTTCCGACAGAGGATTGCGGGTTGGCTGGATGGAGACGAGTGGGAGTTGGTCCTCTTCACTGATTCTGCTGGCAGCACCGTCGGTTACGCCGTCTACAGACTTCGAGAGCATGAATACGATCATCGTCTGCAGGTGGTTCATCTCCGTCAGTTCTTTGTTGACCGTCCCTTCAGGGGTCAAGGCGTGGGAAGGGCAGCCTACGTGCAGCTCGAGGACGAACGATTCCAGGGCCGGGAGGTGTCTTTGGGTGTACTCACCACGAATCCAGGAGGTAGACGATTCTGGGAGAAGATGGGATTCAGCGAATACTACGTTTCAATGAAGAAGCAGTGACAAGGCATACTGCGATGAACCCCCTTCGTCGGCTTCCCTCGTGGGCACACCAGCCGTCGATACCGTGCTGCTTGAAGCTCTGTAGCGGAGTCTAAGCACCTCCCCACGCTCTATGGCTCTCGGCTTGCTGCTCCTACTCCGACCTCCGCGCCTCGGCCTGCTCCCTGACCATCACTGAGGCGAGGTTGGCCGTCAGCACACCGAATACGGTGATCCCTCCTACCAGCAGGGGAACAGCCACGAGCTTCCCGGAATCCGTCGCCGGTGAGATGTCGCCGTAGCCCACCGTTGACATCGTGACCAGCGCCCACCACAACGCGTCGGTGAGCGCCGGGAATGTCTCAGGTTCCACTATCCGCGCGGCGCACGCGCAGACAACCGCAAGCGTTGTCGCATAGATGAGCATCCGCTCGATGGAGAGGGCGTGGCCAACTCCAACGCCGATCCGCAGGGCGATGACCGCCACACGCAAGAGCCGCAGCGGACGGAAGAAGGGCACCGCCACCAGGAGAACGTCTATCCAGTGCGACCGGAGATAGGAACGTCTGTCCGGCGCAAGGCTTACCCGGACGAGAAACTCCGTAGCGAATATGCCCCAGACCGCGAAGTCCCATCCAAGGTGAAGTTCATCGCTCCAGAGGTAGGGGCCGAGCAGCAGCGGTATCGTGAAGATGGCGAAGAGCGTCATCGGAGTCTCGGTAAGCCGCTCGACCCGTTTCAATCGATCCTCTCGATTCGTAATCACGCTCTGTCCTCCTCATCCCTGGGTGGCCATATCCTACGGGATGAGGTTGAAAGGAACGGGCACCTGCGCGATGGCCCCGGCGGGGACGTAGTCCCCCTGAAGGAGTCGCCCCTCAACCCATGGCGGGCGGATGAGGGGCAGCGGACCTTGGGCGGCGCAACTCGAAGACCATGCTCGTATCGAGCAGATACACGGAGGGTTTACTCAACGGCTGGAGGCAGCCGGTGGCGATGCCGGCGGCGTGGTGGAACGAGGTTCTCCGTCGTCGCCTCAGAGGTGAGGCGCAACTCTTTCAGGTCTGGCCTCGTCATCCGCTCCATACTTCCCTCGATTCTCTCAGACTGACTATCTCTCAGACTGGATGGGCGTACCGCCGTCTGTCAACACGATGCGATCGTTCGCCGTTGAGCGAGATCGAAGCCGGCTGTGCGTTCGGGTAACGCTCCAATACACAGAACGGGGGCGGCTATGCCGCCCCCGTTTCGCGATCAGGAGTCGTGGCCTGGTCGTTGGCGCCCCGCCGACACCGGGGGCGCGCTCAGGCCTGACGCCCTATAGGCGTCTACCTGCCCCAGGAACCGCCGCGTGCGCCGCGGTCTTCCCGAGGCCTGGCTTCGTTGACATTGAGGGCACGGCCCTGAAGGTCCGAGCCGTTCATGGCTCGGATGGCCTGCTCTGCATCGCTGTCGGCCATCTCGACGAAACCAAAGCCACGCGATCGCATGGTCTCCCGGTCCGTGATGACCTGTGCGCTGGCGACCTCGCCGTAGGGGGCGAAGGCGTCTCGCAGGTCGTCGTCACTAGTGTTAAAGCTGAGGTTTCCAACGAATATCTTCATCTGGCGCTCCTTTAGCGTCGGGTTTGCCCGTTTGACTTGGAAGCGCCAGCACAGGCCTGGCGTGTCGGACCTAGCGAACAGAACGGCAGCTCACAAAATCTACAGGTGCAGACATCTTACCACGTTTGGGGATACTTGCCTCAGGGTGCTGTGGCAGAACCCTTGTACGGCGCCGTACGCCGGACTAGCATGAGCCACTCCCATGGCACTCTTCGACCTCACCGGCCACGTCGCCATCGTCACCGGCGCCAACCACGGCATCGGCGCTGCGACCGCGCGTGTGCTGTCGGAGTGCGGCGCACGTGTCCTTGTGACGTATCTTCGATTCGTTGAGATGGACGATCCTGCCATGCCTGAGGCGTACCGCCAGGGTCGCTCCTCCGATGCCGACGACGTCATCGCCCACATCCGGGCGAAGGGCGGGCTGGCAACGGCAGTGGAGGCCGACCTGGCTGATCCGGAGACCCCACGACGCCTCTTCGACGTTGCAGAGGCCGAGCTGGGGCCGGTCGACATCCTCGTCAACAACGCCTCCGGGTGGCTGGCCGACACCTTTACGGCCAGGACTCGAGACAGGTACGGCCGCCTTCTTCAGCAGGTCTCTGCCGAGACTTTCGAGTGGCAGTTCTCCGTGGACGCCCGTGGCGGAGCCGCCATGATCGCCGAGTTCGCGAGGCGCCACACGGAGAGGGACGCCACGTGGGGCCGGATCGTCAGCCTGGCGTCGGGCAGTCCGGAGGGGTTCCCCGGCGAGGTCTCCTATGGGGCCGCCAAGGCCGCCCTCGAGAACTTCACCATGTCGGCGGCGTTCGAGCTTGCTCGTCTGGGCATCACTGCCAACGTGGTCCACCCGCCGGTTACGGACACCGGTTGGGTGACAGGAGAAGTCAGACGGTTCGTGCAGGAGAGCACGGACCACTTCAACGTCGCCGAGCCGGGAGAGGTCGCCACCGTCATCGCCTACCTGGCTTCGGACGATGCGCGCCTCATCACCGGCAACGTGGTGCGCCTGCGCTGAATCGCACCCCGCCTGCCAGGTTCGGGTTTCTGGTCGGTCGGGCCGAGATAGGTACCTGTTACCGAGGGCACAAGTAACGTTCGCGGTCCGGCAAGCATCAACTCCGACCTGAAGAAAGACGCGATTGCAGCCCTTCCCATTCACGTGCCAATCCAAAGTGCTCCTGGAAGGCCTTGGCGCCTCGTGGAGTTATCCTTACCAGACGTGGGCGCGAACCGGGCCGCAACCATTCCAAGGCGAAGTAATGCCTCGTCAGGGCTGCTCCGAGGGCGCCGCCCAAGTGGTCCCGCTTGTCCGTCCAGTCCAGGCAACGCCGCGCGAACATCCTGCGCTGACGCCTTACCGCCTCCAGATCGATCCCCAGCCTGGAGCAGAACGACTCCCCCTCTTCGGAGAGCCGAAACTCCTTCTCATGCGAAGTCAAGTAGCCCTGGGAGATCATCGCGCGGGTCAGCGACGACCCCAGTCGCCCCGCTACATGGTCGTAGCAGCTTCTGGCGAACTCTATCTCCGTAAGAGTTCGAACGGGCGGCTTCTTCAGGCTTGGGAGGGACTCGTACAGGGTTTCTATCACGTCTGTAATTCGCGGCTCGGAAACCCGGTAGAACCGATGCCGCCCGCTCCGCTCAAAGCTCACAAGGCCCGCTTGCACCAGCCTACCGAGGTGCGTGCTGGCCGTGTTGAAGGCCACGGAGGAGATGATTGCCAGTTCCGTTGCTGAGCGAGGGTGGCCGTCCAGCAACACCTCCAGCATACGTCTCCTGGGTGGAGAGGCCAGAAGAGCGGCCAATCCCTCGATCGTTTCGATGGCATTCACATTTCGATATTGCTGGATGCGTTGGATGCAGTCAACCTCAAGAATCGGCATATCTCGATACCGGGGTTGGCACTATGCACCATACGAACAACTCCCCGCGCCGTCCCATACTCAGCATCTTTGCGAATGTGTCGTACCGGTGGTTGTTCCTGGCGGGAGTCATGGTGAACGTCGGCGTATGGGCGTGGCTCCTCTCAAGCAATTACCTGGTGTACCAGATAACGCAGTCGCCTTTCCTGGCGCAGCTCAACGGCGTCGCCTTTGCCGTGCCCAACCTGTTTATCGGCATCCTCAGTGGCGTCCTTGCCGACAGCTTCGACCGGCGCAGGCTGCTTCAGGTGACCTACCTTCTAGACGGCGCCGTCGCCCTGCTCTTCGTCTGGATGGTCTTGACGTCCCACGTCGAGGCATGGCAGGTGATGGGAGCCACACTGATCATAGGTTCTGTGAACACCTTGGATTGGGCTGCCCGGTGGACTCTAGCTTCGAACGTAGTTGAGCGGCGGGTTCTCCCGCACACCATGGCCCTGGAAGCCTCTTCGTTGATGAGTGGACAGTTTGCGGGGCCTTGGTTGGCTGGGGCTCTTGCGGGCATCGCGCCCCTGGGGCAGGTTGGAGTGGCTGTGCCTCTTGCGGTTGTTGCATCCCTGTTCCTGACAGGGGCTCTCTTGATGCTTAGAGTCACTCCCCTGGTACCGCAGGAGTTCGAAATATTCGAGGTGCGGACGGTATGGACCAGAACAGTTGAGGGACTTTCCGTAGTTGCAGGAAATCGCGTGGTTATCGGAACACTGGGCATAGCTTTCCTGGTCAACGCATTCTTCTACTCCCACACGTCGTTGATTCCAGCCTTCGCCAAAGACGTCTTGCACGTAGGCCCGGCGCCCATGGGCCTTCTGGGAGGCGCGCAGGGGATGGGAGCACTGGTGGGGGCCACGTACATTGCCCTGCAAAGCGACATCCGCCGGAACTCAACCTACTTCATCGTGGGTTCCTTGATGACGTTGATCGGCCTGCTGGCGTTCTCCGTTTCACGGTCTTATCCGATCGCACTGGGGAGCCTGTTCTTTGCTGGCCTTGGTCTTGGGGGGTTCTCCTCAATGCTCACAACGCTCACGCTCAGCTCCGTCAGCAATGAGATGCGCGGCCGCGCCAGCGGCATGGTAAATCTCGCCATTGGGGGATGGCCCCTGGGTTTACTAGTAGTAGGAGTATTGGCAGAACTGAGGGGGCCGAGCTTAGCCCTGATCTTCACCTCTGCGACAGGCCTGGCAGTAACGGCCCTATGGTCATACCGATGCAAGGAGATGCGTAAGGTGTAACGACGCTGCCCACGCAGACGATCACTCTGTTACCGCGATACACCATGACAGCGGCAAAACGGGGCAGGAGAATCTGCGGCAAGGTTCGGCTGGCCAGCCGTTCAACCGGGCAGTCCCAGTTAACGCCATCGATGGGGATTGTTCGGATGCGTCTCATTACCTGGAACTGCAACATGGCGCTGCACCGCAAGCTCGAGGCGCTGCACTCGTTGGCGCCGGATATCGCGGTGCTGAGCGAATGCGCGTGCCCCGACATCGTGGCCGAGCGCGCCGGTCTCGCAAGCCTCGGTGCCGACAGCGTCTGGGTCGGCACTAATCGCCACAAGGGGCTGGCGGTGCTGGGGTTCAACCGCTACCGGGTCGCTCTGGACGAACGGTACGAAGCGTCACATCGCTACGTGGCCCCGGTACAGGTGTCGGGCCGGCGGCGCTTCAACCTGCTGGCGGTCTGGGCCCAGAACTTCAGCGCCGGTATCACCCGCAAACGCCAGCCCGGACCGTTGCGTCTCGCTCTGCGCCGCTATCATGGGTTCCTCGCCGAAGCCCCTTCAGTGGTTGCCGGAGATTTCAACAACAACCTCATATGGGACAAGCCGGGCTGGCTGATGAACTTCCACAACACCGTGGAGACGCTAGCCGGTCTCGGCCTCGGCAGCGTTTACCATCACGTCACCGGCGAGGCGTTCGGGGAGGAGAGCGCGCCCACCATCTACTGGCGCGATCGGACCAAAGACGGACCTACCTACCACCTCGATTACGTGTTCGCGCCGCACCCGTGGCTCCTGAAGGTCACGAACATGGAGGTGGGGTGCTTCGAGGATTGGTGCGGCTCGAAACTGAGCGACCACGTTCCTCTGACGGTCGATCTGGACCTGGACTGAGTCATCGCCTACCTCGCCTAGGACGATGCGCGCCTCATCACCGGCAACGTGGTGCGCCTGCGCTGAAGGAAGGTAGGCCCCTCCGCCGTCCCGCCAATCCCTGCTCGGGGGCTCTGCCGGGAACCCTCGCCCCGTTTTGGCGGGAGACGGACGGGATGAGGGTGTCCCCATCCTGCGCATCCTGTCCATCCATGTCGGTTATCCACCCCGCGCTTGCCGGGCACGCCTGCCTCTCCGTATAATCGCCGCGCCCGACCGGAACGGCGCGAGACCGGCGGGCGTGTGCAGCAACGATCCCCGTGAGCCTCCGGCCCGTAACGCCTGCGCCCGGCAAGGACGCGCGGAACGGGATTCCCGCCTTCGCGGGAATGACGGGCTCCCAGACAGGCGCGCGGGGATAGGTCCATCGCAGCAGAAGGAGGTGTCGGTTTGGCCGACAACAGCGTTATCGACAGGGCGAGAGAGCATTTCGGGGGACTGGTTGAGGAGCAATTGGAGCGCGTCGAGCGCCTGAAGAGCGCCCCCGCGCCCACCGACTACTCCAAGATCAACCCCATCGTCATCGGCATGCTGGGGGGGGACGGCATCGGCCCCACCATCACCTACGAATCGCAGCGCGTCCTCGAACAGCTGCTGGACAGCGAGGTGAAGAGCGGCAAGGTGCAGTTCCGCAACATCGATGGACTCACCATCGAGAACCGCGCCGCCAAGCTCCAGTCCATCCCGGACGACGTGCTCGAAGAGATCAAGGAGTGCCACGTCACGCTCAAGGGCCCGACGCACACCCCTGAGAAGGGCGACGGCTGGCCGAACATCGAGAGCGCGAACGTCTCCATGCGCAAGGCACTGGACCTCTTCGCCAACGTCCGGCCCGTCCGCATCCCCGCAGAGAATATCGACTGGACGTTCTTCCGCGAGAACACGGAGGACATGTACGCCCTCGGCTCCAATGGCATCAACATCACGGAAGACCTCGCCATAGACTTCCGCGTTATCACCACCCAGGGCTCCCGCCGCATCATCGACGCGGCCTTCGCCCACGCGAAGAAGACCGGCAAGGAACGCGTCACCATCGTCACGAAGGCGAACATCGTCAAGACGACGGACGGCAAGTTCCTCGACGTCGCCCGTGAGGTCGCCGAGAACTACCCCGGCATCTCCTGGGACGCCTGGTACATCGACATCATGACCGCCAAGCTCCTGGACACCGCCCGCCGCAGCGACTTCCAAGTGCTCGCCCTGCCGAACATGTACGGCGACATCCTTACCGACGAGGCGGCGCAGATACAGGGCGGCGTCGGGACCGCGGGCTCGGCCAACATCGGCACGACCAGCGCGATGTTCGAGGCCATCCACGGCAGCGCGCCCCGCATGGTGACGGAGGGCCGCGCCCAGTACGCCGACCCCAGTTCCATGGTGCGCGCAGGCGCGATGCTCCTGGAGCACATCGGCTTCTCCGGCCTCGCCGAGAACATGAACATGGCGCTGGACGTCTGCGGCCAGTACGAGCGCAAGGCCGTCACCACGGGCCGCGACACCGGCGCGACGACCGGCGAGTTCGGCGACTACATCGTCGCCACGGTCAGCGACTCCGGCCTCAAGAGCAAGTGGGAAGGCTACGTCTACGCGTAACCAGGCCCTCCCACGAACAACAGGGATGCGAGATTCCCGCCTCCGCGGGAATGACGGGGGATAAGGGAATGACGGAGGACAGATGGCACGTAAGAAAGTAACCGTCGTCGGCGCGGGAAACGTCGGCGCAACCACCGCACAGCGCCTCTTCGAGCGCGGCTACATGGACGTCGTCCTCGTTGACGTCGTCGAGGACATGCCGCAGGGGAAGGCGCTGGACCTCGCCCAGTCCGGCCCGGTGCTGGGGGTCGACGGCTCCATCGTGGGCACGAACGGCTACGATGAGACCGCCGGTTCGGACGTGGTCGTCATCACGGCGGGCATCGCCCGCAAACCCGGCATGAGCAGGGACGATCTGCTCTTCACGAACATGAAGATCGTTGGGTCGGTGGTGTCGGAAGTGGCGCCCCGCTCCCCCAACGCGGTCATCGTCGTGGTCTCCAACCCGTTGGACGCGATGGTGCAGCACGCCTATTCCATCGCCTCCGGCATGGGCTTCCCGAAGAACCGGGTCGTCGGCATGGCCGGCGTGCTGGACACCGCCCGCTTCCGCACGTTCCTCGCGTGGGAGCTGGGCGTCTCAGTGAAGGACGTGCAGGCGTACGTGCTCGGCGGCCACGGCGACCAGATGGTGCCTCTCACGCATTACACCACCGTCGGCGGCGTCTCCATCAGCAAGCTGCTGGACGCCGAGGCGCTGGACCGCATCATCAAGCGCACCCAGGGCGGAGGCGGCGAGATCGTCGCGCTGCTGAAGACCGGCAGCGCGTTCTACGCGCCATCGGCCGCGTCGGCGGAGATGGTCGACGCCATCCTTCTGGACCAGAAGCGCCTGCTGCCGTGCGCCGCGCTCCTCGAGGGCGAGTACGGTATCGACGGCATCTACATGGGCGTGCCGGTCATACTCGGCGCTGACGGCGTCGAGCGCGTTGTCGAACTCGACCTCACCGCGGACGAGAAGGCGCTGCTCGACAAGTCCGCCGACGCGGTGCGCGAGCTCGTTGACGTGATGGCGAACGCGCCCGCTGGCTGACGCCGTGGCGGACCGCATCATCCCGCTGGAGCCCGTCAGCAGCGGCGACGGCCCCGACAGTCCTGCCGCCTTCACCGACGTTGTCGTCGTCTTCTACCTGGAAGGGCTCGCCCCTCACGAGCACGACGGCGAGCCGTTCTTCGACAGCGGCCCGCTCTCCGAAGCCGCCGTGGCTGCGTTCGCGCTCGGCTGCGCCGTGGGCGTGGACTTCCCCGACCGTATCGAGCCAGTGCTGGAGCAAACGCACCCGAACGTCGTGGAGCACATCATCGCCGAGTGCCGCGAGCCGCTGGAGCAGCACGCCGACGCCGCGCGGCGCTCCACCGAGCCGCTGGAGCCCGAGGACTTCATCGACGATCTGCTGAAGGCCCTGGAAGAGGCCGAGCACGCCGACCTCGAAACGGCGCAGAACGCACTGAGCATGAGCTTCGAGTACGGCCTCATCCTCGCGCATGTCCGCCGCTCAGCCGCGCTCGTGCTCCGGAATGCGTTCAACCGCGCGCAAGAAGAGGCGGTAGGTGAACTCGATAAAGAGGAGCCGGACGAGGAGGATATGCCTCCCGGCCCGGCCCCGTTCGAATCGCTGCAGGAGTTCGCCGCGGAGATCATGTCCGCCTACGAGGCGGACATCGGCTTCGCCGGTTCACCCTCATCCTGACCTTCCCCATCGAGGAGGAAGGGAGCAGGCGTGGTTCCTGCCTGCGCAGGAACGATGGGGCTACATCCCGCTGTTCCTAGTAGTCGCGCTCGTACCACCCGGAGACGAACAGCAGGCCGTCGTGGCGCACCACCCAGGAGTGCTTGCGCTCGTCCTGCCCGCTGTCCCTGTTCTGGAAGACGTACGTAACCCAGGCGCCCTCCTCAGTCGCTGCAAGGAGGTCCGGCCCGAAGTTGTAGCCGTTGATGTCGGTCAGGGGGGCTACCTCATCGCCGCGCAGGCCCTCGGTCGGGTGGGCAGCGATGCGCCCGTCCTCCAGCACCGACGTGTACCACGGCCCGTCCTCGCTCTCTTCGCTGTCGAAGTACGCGAATGCCGCCTCGCGCCCTTCGCGCTCGTAGCGGTCGATCGCCTGCTGCACGAACGAGACCGTGTACCCCGCCGGGTCCGATTTGCTCAACGGCGCGGCTATGTACCGCTCGTACCAGCCAGAGGCGAAGAGGATCCCGTCACGCTTCACGGCCCA
>DAOUHT010000064.1:0-13532 GCA_034428375.1 Dehalococcoidia bacterium
GGGCCGAAGACCTCTTCCTGCGCGACGTACATGTCGTTGCGGACGCTGCCGAAGATGGTGGGCATGTAGAACCAGCCCGCCGCGAGCTCCGGCGAGTCCGGACGGCAGCCGCCGTAGACGAGTTCCGCGCCCTCCGCGCGTGCGCTCTCCACGAACGACTCCACCTTCGCGAGCTGGGCTGTCGTCGCGAGCGGGCCGAGCTCCGATTCCATCGCGGCAGGGTCGCCCATCCTGATGTCGCGGGTACGCGCCACGAGCCGCTCCATGAACTCGTCGTGGATGTCCTCGTGCAGCAGCAGGCGCGAACCCGCGACGCACGTCTGACCCCCTGCGGCGAAGATCCCGGAGATGGTGCCGTTCACCGCGTTCTGGATGTTCGCGTCAGGGAAGACGATGTTGGGCGACTTTCCGCCGAGTTCGAGGAGCGTGGGCGTGAGGTTCAGCGCGGCCTGCTCGGCGATCTTGCGCGCCGTCTCCGGGCCGCCGGTGAACGAGAGCTTACCGATGCCGGGGTGGCTCGCCATGGCGGAGCCGGTCACGGCCCCGTACCCCGTCACGACGTTGAACACGCCCGGCGGGAAGCCCGCCTGCTCGACGAGCTTGGCGAATTCCAGCGTCGAGGCCGACGCGTGCTCGGACGGTTTGACGACGACCGCGTTCC
Organism: Dehalococcoidia bacterium; assembly: GCA_034428375.1. Taxonomy (GTDB): domain Bacteria; phylum Chloroflexota; class Dehalococcoidia; order Lucifugimonadales; family Australimonadaceae; genus Bin16. Next base: position 662 of record DAOUHT010000064.1, read on the forward strand.
CGGCTGCCAGTGCAGCGGCGAGGCTGAACGAGAGGAGCAGGAGCGGCGAGTTCCACGGGATGATGATGCCGACCACCCCTATCGGCTCCCGGAGGGTGTAGTTGAAGACGGACGTCTTCTCCAGCGGGATGGTCGCGCCCTGTATCTTGTCGGCAAGCCCCGCGTAGAAGTAGAAGTAGCTTGGCACCGCCTTGCACTGCGCGGACATCTCACGGATGAGTTTGCCGTTGTCGCGCGTCTCGACCTGGCCGAGGAGCTCCGCGTTCTCGGCCACGAGGTCGCCGAGCCTGCGGAGGAGCGCGCCGCGCTGCGCGGGCACCATCCCGCGCCACGCCGGGTCCTTCACGGCCTTGCGCGCCGCCTGCACCGCGCGGTCGACGTCCTCCGCCTGCGCGTCGGGCATCTGCGCCCACGTCTGGCCGGTGTACGGGTTCATCGAGTCGTAGGTCTGCCCCGACGTGGCGTCGACCCACTCGCCGCCGATGAGCATCCTGTACTGCGTTACGCTGCTGACTGCCGTGGCCATCTCACACCTCCGGGATGATGCGCACGCTATGCAGGCGCAGGCGGGGCTGTCAAGGGCGGCGCGCTGTCTCCTACCCTCGTGCCGCTTCCAGCATGTCCGCGTACTCCTCCAACGGCGTGCGGCCGCGGCCTTCGCGGAGCTCTGCGATGCGGTCGCGCCAGCGTTGCGGGATGGCGTCGATGCCGAACCGGGTGCCGAGGACCGCGCCTGCTACTGCCCCGTTCGTGCCGGTGTCGCCGCCTGCCTCGACCACAGCGCGGAGGCCATACTTGAAGTCCGGAGTGCGCCAGAGTGAGATGAGCCCGCGTACGCGGTCGTCCGCTGTGCCCATCACACTCCTCTGGGTGCGTGCACACTATGCAGGTGTACATAGGTTGGGAAGCGGCGATTCGCTGCCCTTGCTCCCGCGCTGCTGCCAGCGAGTTCATGTTCGTCTGTTTGTGCTTCGCCGCGAATATGGCAATAACGCATGGCACCTACACGTGCACGCTAGAAATCAAGGTTGTATTTGCGTGCGATCCACAAGTGTGCTATGCCGACTGCTGACGATTCCTCCTGCCACGCTTGCTAACACAACAGTAGCCGTGAGCAGCAGGGTGGCTACTGTTAACGGGAGGCTATGGTCTTGGCTAAGGCTATGTAAAGCAAGAGTTGCATCATCAGTTACAGCAAGGAAGGCCGCCAGAATGACGAGGATACCATCTCGAATCTGAGTTCCCCACCCTACTCGTTCACGGTAGAGTAGCCCAAAGCATGAGCAGTTCAGATTCTGTCTACGAATCATTGCTACACCAATAGCTAACATAAAGAGCATTAATAAGCTTACCGATATAAGCGCCACAAACCTTGGAATGCCACGGCTATCTCTACGTGGGGAAGCGACCGGCCGAACGCACGAGCAGCTCGTTTAGGAAGTATCCGATACTGTAGAACATTTTCAACAAACGATTGGGGATCTTGGAGTTTCGTTAACCCCGACATTAGCAATATGCCTCCTAGGAGAAGACGAGAAGTTATGATGAGACTTTCCATTAACCGTCATCCTTACTCCGTGTCCATGTAAGACACGATTAGTATTTCATGAGGACCGTTCACTGCGTAGAGGCGTTCGCCTGCCACAGCGAATGCTCCTGTGTACTCTGTATTGAGATCGCCCAATACCCGAGGAACTTCTGGCTGCGAGACGTCTACTGCCAGCAGTGTAGTAGGGATGGTGATAGGTTTGGTTGTGTCGCGTTGGTTTGAAACGCGAATGAACGCGGTATCCCCCCGAAGATGGATATGGCTGGCTCCTGGAGCATCGAGTATACCTATTTCTCTCATGTTCGTTGGGTTGGAAACGTCGATGATGCGCAGTCCTTCAAAATCAGACACCACGTAGGCGTAGTCTCCAGATACGGCGATGTCCGAATTCACCATGCTTTGCTGGAGTAGGACGTATTCCTTGTAATCATAAACTGCATAACCCTTTTCTACTTGTTCCGCAGGTATAATGCGCGGATAGTCACTACGAGGGGGCCGGGGCAGCGGGAATACGCCAATTGGCGACTGCAAGTCGAAAGGGTCAATCGCATAGATAGCACCCGGTGTAGTTACATAGGCGATCCTTTCCCCAAACGCGACACCGGGAATTCCGGCGATTGAGCCGAAAGACACCCCGGTAACGAACGGTGAAGACGGACGAGACACGTCTATTGTAACCAAGCCCGGTCCTTCGCTCAAGCCTCCTGGAAAGTCTCCTGTCAGTAGGGCAGTACCCTTGTGCACGGTAACCTGCTTCAGGATTCCAAGAGGCGTTTCTATGAATCCGGCGTGGGTTAGAGATGTCGGGTCTGCGATATTCACTATCCAGAGCCCCCCACCGGGACCGACAAGACTTGCATAGAGATGTGTATCTTCAACTGAGAGATCTCCAACCGTTAGAAAATCTTCGCCAGATGGATACTCCAACGCTCCAATGCTAACTGGTTCATCAACATCGGAGAGGTCCAGCGCGATAAGTCGAGGTATTCCTCCACTAATACCCACGAAAAGCCATCTTTGTTGTACATCATGACTGGCTGTGAGAGCGGTGATTATGCCATCCGTTTCCCATGTATTGAATAGGGTTAGTTGTCCCTTGTTCCCAGTGCTCTCTGTTTGTTCTGTTGTACAGAATAACCCTGATAGAATTGTTGTAGTAATCAGAATTGCTCCGGCTGCGATGAAATGCAGTTTTCTCATCTGATGTCTAGTAGTAGCCTTGCTGTGCGGGCACCATCCCACGCCATACCGGGTCCTTCTCCGCCTTGCGCGCCGCCTGCACTGCGCGGTCGACGTCCTCTGCCTGCGCGTCGGGCATCTGCGCCCACGTCTGGCCGGTGTACGGGTTCATCGAGTCGTAGGTCTGCCCCGACGTGGCGTCGACCCAGTCGCCGCCGATGAGCATCTTGTACTGCGTTATGCTGCTGACTGCTGTGGCCATCTCACACCTCCGGGATGATGCGCACGCTATGCAGGCGCAGGCGGGGCTGTCAAGGGCGGCGCGCTGTCTCCTACCCTCGTGCCGCTTCCAGCATGTCCGCGTACTCTTCCATCGGCGCGTGTCCTTCGAGCAGCTCGGCGATACGCTCGCGCCAGCGCTGCGGCACCGCGTCGATGCCAAACCGCGCGCCGATGACTGCACCGTCAGTGCCACCCGCCAGTGTGTGTGCTCCCCATTTGGATACGGCGGTGATCGTCGTTGCCTTTCGCACGAAATGTGTACCTCTAGGGTGTGAAAACGACCCGCTGAAGGTTCTTTCGGAGATTACCCCACCATCCGCGGTCCACTCCGTGATCGATTACGTATCCCCAGTCCTCATCCTCCCTGATGCGGCCGGCAACCTGGACCCGGCCCGCCAGGGGAACTTGCTTGGAGACCTCGGCCGGTACGCGTACCCTCACATGCTGCACGTAGTCTCCTCTGTCCCTCTCCACCACCAGCCCGCCAGCGTCTCGCGACACCACGTCTCCGATAACGCTCACGCATTCGTCCAGAATCACATCGAGGACCACAAGAATCATCCCGGGTGGCGGGATACCTGGAGAACCCTCTGGACACGGATCCACAGCCGGTGAGGCCAGGTTGATGCCGACCAGAACCGCCAGGCTCAGCGCTCCTATGCCGAGCAGGTATACCGCCCACTTGAGGCGACCGCATCCCCGTCCTTGTCTCGGCTTCTCCACTTGTGCCCGTCTCCTCCGCAGCCACCGCACCAGGTAGAGAGGCGAATAGAGCAAGGCACTGAGGTACCCTAACAGGAGGAAAACAACCACCGCCATAACCAGGAAGACCAAGGGAAAGGCTATCCACATCACAATCCTCAACCAGGTTGGGATGTGATCCGCCCACTCGGCCGGTAGCAACCCCCCACCCACAGTTCCTCCTTTGCTCTCCACAACTACCCACAGCAATGGTGGTCAAGCTGTGCTCAGCATGGCTCCTCACTGCATTGCCCACCGCGTAACCTGGCGGTCACTCTGGATTCCCACTTTCGCGGGAATGACGGGAAGGGCGTGGGATGACAGTTCAGAGGAATATAGAGGCGTCCCCTTTACCCGCGTACCTGGTCCTTCATCTCCTGCCATGCGGTGCGGGCCTCGTCGACTGAGCCCTCGTCCTCGATCGTCGTAATGTCGCCGGGGTCGGTGTCGAGCGTGACGGCCTTCAGAACGCGGCGCATGATCTTGCCGCTGCGCGTCTTCGGCAGCATCTTCACGAAGTTGACCTCTCCGATGACCGCGAACGAGCCGAGCTCCCTGCGGACGGTCTCGATGAGCTCCTTGCGCAGCTGGTCGCTCGCGGTACGTCCTTCTTTGAGGACGATGAACGAGGAGATGACCTCGCCGCGCAGTTCGTCGGGGCGCCCGGTGACGCCCGCCTCGGCGACGTCGTCGTGGCGCAGGAACGCCGACTCGACCTCGATGGTGCCGAGGCGGTGCGCGGCGATCTTGATGACCTCGTCGGCGCGGCCCGAGAACCAGACGTAGCCGTCCTCGTCTATCTCCGCGAGGTCGCCTGTGAAATAGACGCCGTGCACGCGCTCCCAGTAATCGGTGCCGTAGCGCTCCGGGTCGCCCCAGAGCGTGGGCGTGAGGTTCGGGAACGGGCGGCGCAGCACGAGGATTCCCTTCTCGCCCGGCTCGCACAGTTGCCCTTCCGGTGTCATCACCGCGAGGTCCATGCCGGGCAGCGGCACGCCCGCGGAGCCGGGCTTCTGCGGCAGCATCGCGATGCCGTACGGGTTGCCGACGACCGGCGCGCCGGTCTCCGTCTGCCACCAGTTGTCGATGACGGGGATGCGGTCTTCCAGCACGCGCTTTTGCAGCCACTCCCACGCGGGCGGGTTGAGCACTTCGCCGGCGCAGACGATGCGGATGAGCGTCGAGAGGTCGAAGCCCTTGGCGGGCTCCTCGCCGAACCGCATCAGCAGGCGGACGGCCGTGGGCGACGTGAAGACGCCCGTGATGCCGAACTCCTCGATGAGCCGCCAGAACACGTCTGGCCCCGGGTAGTCGAGCGCGCCCTCGTAGAGGATGGACGTCGCGCCGAACAGCAGCGGGCCGTAGACGATGTACGAATGGCCGACGGCCCAGCCGAGGTCGGAGGTCGCCCACCAGACGTCGTTGGCGTTGAGGCCGAAGCACCACTTTCCCTGGTTGTAGACGCCGACGGGGTAGCCGCCGTGCGTGTGGACGGCGAGTTTGGGTGTGGCGGTGGTGCCGGACGTTGCGAGGATGTAGGCGGGTTCGTTGGATTCCATCGGCTCGATGGCGCCGCTGTAACCCTTGCCGCGCTCGATGAACTCGTCCCAGGAGAGGTCGCGCCCGCTCTTCATGGGCACGTCTTCGTTGCGGAGGAGAACGACCTGGTGCTCGACCGTGTCACAGCCTAGGGCGAGCGCGTCGTCGACGATGCTCTTGAGGTTGACCTCGCCGCCGCGCCGGTAGGCCACGTCCGAAGAGAAGATGAGCCGCGAGCCGCTGGCCCGGACCCGGTCGGCAAGCGCGGGCGCGCTGAACCCGGCGAAGACGATGGAGTGGATCGCGCCGATGCGGACGGTCGCCAGCATCAGGACGGTGGTCTCGAGGGCGTTCGGCATGTAGATGGTGAGGCGGTCGCCCTTGCGGAGGCCCATGCCGCGCAGGGCGGCAGCGGTCTGCTCGACGCGCCGCTGCAGTTGGGCGTAGGTGAGCACCTGCCGGACACCGCGCTCGCTGGCGTAGATGAACGCCGCGTGCCCGCCGCGCCCTGATGCGTTCTGGTGGTCGACGCACATGTAGGAGAGATTGGTCTGCGCGCCCACGAACCAGCGGAACGAGGGGTAGTCGGCCTCGTAGACGGTGTCCCATGTTTTCAGCCAGGGCAGCTCCCGCGCGGCGCTGTCCCAGAAGGCGTCCGAGTCTTCCAGCCCAGCGCGCATCCAGTTCCTGACGATGGGGTTGACGATGTCCATTGGGGAGTCCTCCGTGAGTCGTGCGAGCGCGATGTTATGGGAGCGCGCCCGTTCCGGCAACGCGCGGCGCGCGTTTAGGCTCCGGCGGAGGGTTGGGGAGTCGTCACGCTGAGTGGAGCGCAGCGGAGTCGAACCATCTCTCGGGAACGCGTGCCGATTCCCCTATCTCCGTGAGACCGGCACCGCGTACCATTCCGCCGGATAGCGAACGGGGTAAAGGGTTGCGCGTCAACGAACACATCCGGTACGAGCCTGACGAGCCGTGTCCCCTGCCCCTGGCGCTGGGAGTGGCGATTCAGTACATCGTGCTCGCCCTGCCGCCAACCGTGCTGGTCGTCATCCTCACCGTACGGGCGTCCGGCCAGGACGACGGTTACCTGACGTGGGCGATCTTCGCCGCGTTCATCGTCAATGCGGTCGTTACGAGCATCCAGGCGGTCCGGCTGTGGCGCCTTGGATGCGGCCTGACAGTGGTCACTGGACCGACGATCCAGTTCGTGGCCGTAACCGCGGCAGCGGTGTCACAGGGCGGGCCTGCCCTCCTGGCGACCCTCCTGGTCGTTTCGTCGCTCTTCCAGTTCGCCGTAGCCGCGTGGCTCCCTCTGTTGAGACGCATCATCACACCGGTGGTCGCCGGGACTGTGCTCATGGTGATCGCAGCCACAATCATCCCGGTCGTATTCGAGAGCCTGGTGGACGTGCCGGAAGGGAAGCCCCCGGAGTCGGGCCCCGTCGTGGCTGCGGTAACGCTGGGAGTAGCTGCCGCGCTCGCCCTCCGCGCTTCCGGGATGTGGCGGGTATGGTCTGTGCTGGTCAGCATCGGGGTTGGCTGCGTCGTGGCGGCGTTCTTCGGCATCTACGACTATCAGCGGGTGATCGACGCGCCCTGGATCGGCATCCCGGATCTCCAGTTCCCGGGGTTCGACCTGGCATTCGGCCGGGAATTCTGGACGCTGCTGCCGACCTTCGCCATCCTCACGCTGGTGCTCGCGCTCAAGGGCATAAGCGACAACGTGATTATCCAGAACGCCTCCCAGCGCCGGCAGCGTGCGATCGACTTCCGGCAGGTGCAGGGCGCGGTGGGAGCCAACAGCATCGGGATGTTGCTGGCGGGCATAGCCGGGACGCCTCCCACGATGGCCTTTTCGTCGTTCGGTTCCTCGCTCATCGGCCTGACGGGAGTTGCAGCGCGCAGGGTCGGCTTCGCTGTCGCGGCCGTTTTCGTCTTCCTTGCGCTGCTGCCAAAGTTCACGGCGCTGTTGCTCACCGTTCCCGACCCGGTCATGGGCGCATACCTGCTCCTGTTGCTGGGGCTGTTCTTCGTCGGCGGCCTGCAGACGGCTACACAGGAAGGCCTCGACCAGCGGAAAGTGCTCGTCATCGGCCTGTCGTTCGCTGTCGCCATCGGCATGCAGCATCTGAACATCGCCGAACTGGTGCTCGGGCCGTCGTGGGGCTCGCTTATCGGCAATCCGGTGGTGGCCGGACTGATCACCGCGATCCTGCTCACGGCGTTCATCGAACTCAGCGGCCGCCGGGGCAAGCGGCTCGAGATCGCCCTCGATGACTCAGCGCTTCCCGCTATCGACGCGTTCCTGGTTGACGTTGCTGCCGGTATGCGCTGGAACGAGCCCTCCGCGATGCGCCTGCGTTCGGCGGGCGAGGAGGCTGTTGCAAGTCTGATGCCACTTAGTGGGAGTGCTGGTGAAGGCAGAGCGCCCTGGCTGCATGTGTCGGTGCGCCCCGGCGCAGGCGTGGTCGAGTTGGAGTTGGTGGCGTCGGTCATCGGGCGCGAGAACCTGCAGGACAGGCTCGCCTACCTGGAAGAGCAGCCCGCGGTCGCCGACCCGGGCGAACTGTCGTTCCGGCTGCTGCGACACTACGCGTCCGGAGTGCAGCATCGGCAGTACTACGGCATCGACGTCGTCACGGTGCGGGTCGAGGGTTCATCTTGACCCGCGCGCCCCGACTGCCTACCGTAGCGCCATGACGATATTCCGGTTCGTGATGTTCATACTGGCGGTGCTCCAGATGGCTTTGGCGGCATTCATGGCCTTGCTGGACTCGTTCGCAGATGGAGGAAGCCTCTGGGAACGATTGGTCCCGGTCCTCCTTCATCCGCTTGCCGCCATAGGGCTGTTGGTGCTGGTGACGCAGCCACGGCTCTCGATCAGGGGGATCCGCGTCGTCACTGCGCTCCTCGTGGGCAACGTGGCAGCCGACGTGGTGCTCGCGCTGCTGATCGCTGGAGGCACGGTGAAGGGAGACTGGGAGCTCCCGCTGGTGTTCGCGGTCATCCCTGCGATCGGGATCGTCTACGCGGCGATGCGGATGACGTCGCGCCCGCAACAGAGCAACGGCTAGCTTCAGGCGTCGTTTGACGCTCACCCTGCTCGCTTCTAGACTCGCGCCAGCCTGTACGAGGAGTGTACGTCATGGCGGAGAGTTGCCTGGCAGCGGTGTTCGTCGGGGCCGAGCGCCCGTTGGAAGTGCAGGAGTTCCCGGTGCCGGACGTGGGGCCGGACAACATCCTCGTTCAGATGAGCATGGCGGCGGTCTGCGGCACTGACGCGCACAACTGGTACAACCCCAACGCGCCGCATCCCATCATCTGGGGACACGAGAACATCGGCGTCGTGGCGGCGCTCGGTGCGAACGTGCGCACCGATATCCTCGGCGAGACGCTCCGCGAGGGCGACCGCGTGCTGTTCCACTCTGCGCCGTGCGGCCACTGCTACAACTGCCTGATGGGGCTGCGCTGCACGAACGCCATCCACTACGGCAACTCGCACGTCGACCCTTCCTCGGGCACGATGCTGCGCGGCGGTTTCGGCCAATACCTGCTGCTGGAGCCGAACCCCGCCATCATGCGCGTTCCGGACGACATGAGTACGGAGCGTGCGCTGATGTCTGTCATCGGCAACCACACAACGATGAGCGGACTGCGGAAGCTGAACGCGCCCGACCCCGGCGACACGGTCGTCATCCAGGGCTCGGGTCCCATCGGCATGGGCGCGATGGTGCAGGCGAAGGCCCGCGGCGCGGGGCGCGCCATCATGATCGGCGCACCTTCGCATCGGCTGGCGCTCGCCCGCGAGCTCGGCGCCGACGAGACGATAGACCTTGCCGACTGCCCCACGCCGGACTCGCGCATCGAGCGCGTCCGCGAACTGACCGGCGGCGGTCCCGACCTCGTCGTCGAGGCTTCGGGCGCACGCACATCCGTCCACGAGGGACTGCAGATGGTGCGCTACGGCGGGAAGTACCTCGTCATCGGTCTCATCCTGCCGACCTCCGTGGAGATGGACCCGTCGCGCATCGCGGCGAAGGACCTCACCGTTGCGGGCGTCGTGGGCTCGAAGGTCGAGAACATCATCCGCTCCATGCGGCTCATGCGGACGCGCATCGACGTGCCGGTAGAGAAGATGATCACGCACCAGTACCCGCTCGCGCAGGTGAACGAAGCGCTGCAGTCGCACGTCGACCTCTCGGCGATGGTGCCGGTCGTAAACCACGCGTTAACGTAGGGATATTCGCTCCTACATACTCGGGCGGAACCTGCCCCAGACCTCCCAGAGGGCGTGGGTGATCTGGCCGACGGTGGCGTGCTCCACGGCGTCGAGCAGCGCCTCGAAGACGTTGGCGTCGGAGACGGCGGCGGCCTGCAGGCGTTCGAGCGCGGCGTCGGCTTCTGTGGCGTGCTCGCGCTTGAACGCGCGGGTGCGGGCGGCCTGGGCGCGCTTCGACTTGATGGGGATGTGTACGAGCTCGCCGCGCGGCCTTGCCCCGTCCCTGCTCATGAGGTAGTTCACCCCCACGACGCGGCGCCTGCCGTCGCGCATCGCCCCGCGTTCGCGCTGCACCTCCTCCTGGATGGCGGTGCGGAAATACTCGTTCTCGATGGCGGGCAACACCCCGCCCTGCTGGTCGATCTCGCGGAAGATGCGATGGACGGCGCGCTCCACCTCCGCCTCCAGGAAAGTGAGGCCGTACGCGCCCTGGTTGAGGTTCTCGATGTAGCCGAAGTCACCGCTCTCCACGAGCGGGATCTGCTGGCTGCCCATCGCGAGCAGGACATCGTCCTCCTGGGGCGTTGTGTACGTCTCCTTGTAGGAGTTCGTGTGGAGCGAGTTGGTGTTGTTGTGGAGGGCGTGCTCCGCCTGCAGCGCAACCCGGGTGAGATTGTGCAGCGGCTCCGAGTCCTGCAGCGAGCGCCCGGACGTCTGGCTGTGGAAGCGCAGCGCCAGACCGGGGCCCTCGACGCCGTAGCAGCGCTTCATCGCGACCGCCCAGACGCGCCGCGCGACGCGTCCCAGTACGTTGAACTCCAGCTCCGAGCCTGACGTGAAGAAGAACGAGAAGCGGCGCGTGAACTCCTCGATGGGCAGACCGCGCGCCCGGAGCGTCTCGACGTAGGTGAGGCCGTTCGCGAGCGTGAACGCGAGCTCCTGCACCGGGTTCGCGCCCGCTTCGCCGATGTGGTAGCCGGAGATGGAGAGCGGGTACCAGCCCGGCGCCTCCCGCATCATGTACTCGGTCATGTCGGCGATGAGGCGGAGCGACGGCTCCAAGGGGAAGAGCGCCTCGTTCTGCGCCTGCACTTCCTTGAGGATGTCGGCTTGCACTGTGCCGCGCAGCGACTTCCAGTCGAAACCGCGCTTGCGGGTGGCGACGAGGAACATCGCCATGAGCGTCGGGGCGGGGCCGTTGATCGTCATCGAGACGGACGTACGCGAGAGGTCAAAGCCGTCGTAGAGGCGGAGCATGTCGTCGATTGTGTCGACCGCGACGCCGCCCTCTCCGACCTTGGCGAGGGCGCCGGGCTCGTCGGAGTCGAGGCCGTAGAGCGTGAGGGAGTCGAACGCGGTGGAGAGCCGTGGCGCGCCATGTCCGGCGGCGAGGAGGTGGAAGCGGGCGTTGGTCGTCTCCGGCATGCCGAGCCCGGCGAACATGCGGATGGGGTCCTCGTCCCGTCGGCGGAAGCGGTACGCGCCCTCGGTGAACGGGAACGCGCCGGGGAGGTTCTGCTTGTAGAGGTAGCGCACGATCTGGTGCGGGCCGGCGTCGCGGTCAGGCAGGCCGAGAACGGGCGTCCAGAGACCGGTCGTGGTCTCGCGAGCGATGGGCACGCGTCCGTTGGGCGTCTCGCGGTAGGCGACACCGTCCTCGACGACCGCGCCGGAGAGGTCGCCGTCGAATCCGTGCGTCTGCCAGATGCGGTCGTACTCGGCCTGGTAGTCGCGTGACGCTCCGCCGTTCGATGCGAGCGCCGCCTCGTCCTCGGCCTCTGTGTAGTACGCCTCGTGTGCGTCGACGACCGTGCCGAGGTAGCCGCGCCGGCTGAACGGCACCGGTGACGGGCTCTCGCCCCAGCCGACGGTGCGTCCGCTTTCACCCCTGGACGAAGCACAGGAAAGGCCGGAGCGGCGCGCGATCTCCTCGAAGAGTGCGGTAACGCCGGTGTCCCCGAAGCGCTTGGCCTCGGTGAGGAACACACGCTCCTCGTCGCCGACGAATCGTCGGACGCGGGCGTAGCGTGCCTCGGCCTGGGGGAAGTCGCGCTTGTTCATCACTACGAGGTCGGCGCGCCGCAGCAGGGCTTCCTTCTCCAGCTGGACATCGCTGCCGTACTCCGGCGTCATGCAGAAGACGGAGGCGTCGGCAACGGGCGCGACGCCGAGCTCGTTCTGACCGAGACCGACGGACTCCACGAGGATGAGGTCGAAGCCGTGCGCGCGCAGTTCGGCGACGAGCGGCGCGGTCTTCTCCTCGGTCGAATCGCCGGGACCGACGCTGACAGAGCGAACGAAGACGCGCGGCGAGTAGCAGTGCACCATGCGGAGGCGGTCGCCGAGCGTTGGATCGGCCGTGAGCACGGCGACACGTCCGTCAGTGGAGCGGAGGAAGCGGAGCAGCAGCTCGTCGATGAGCGTACTCTTCCCTGCCCCGCCGCGTCCGCCGATGCCCCACACGACAGGCTTGTCGCTGGCGTTCGACTCTACTGGTTGCGCCCTCTCCCACTCGATGGCCGTGAGGCGATGCGCGAGCGTACGGGCCGTGCCGTTGGGGGCGGGTTGCTTCTTCGAGGCGTCGCTAGCGATGGTGGTCATGTCGCGCACGGCCTCGGCGAGGTCGAGTGGAGGCCGGTAGACCTTCGCTACTCCCATGCGGAGGAGCGGGGCAACCTCACGTTCGAGGATGGTGCCGCCGCCACCGGCGAACAGTGGGACGTGCGGTATGCCCTGCCGTGCCTGCTCAGCGAGCACCTCGCGCAGGAACGACATATGCCCGCCGTTGTAGGTGCTCACCGCGATACCGGTGGCATCCTCCTCGGACGCCGCCTTGGCGATCTGGTAGGCGCTCTTGTTGAAGCCGACGTAGACGGCCTCGGTGCCCTGCGCGCGCAGGATGCGGGTGATGGCCGCAGCGGCAACGTCGTGGCCGTCGCAGATGGGCGTAGCGATGACGAATCGCGGTGGGCGGTGCATGGCGGAAAGTATAGCGTGCGGGGGAGGCGCGGGGTTGCGTCACGCACGCCGGAGCGTAGAATGTAGTCACAAGGAGCGGCCTGAAATGACTACATACAGTGTGCGCGAGTTCAAAGCGAAGGTCAGCGAGATACTGCATGCGCTGGAAAACGGTGAAGAGGTCATCATCACCCGCCGTGGGAAAGCGTGCGCCAGACTGACCCATGTTCAATCTGACGAAAAGCGTCCGATCACCTCGCTAAGGGGCATCTTCCGTGACCGCCTGCCCGATCTCACCTGGGAAGATTTCGTGGAGGCCAAGAAGATCTGGGAACCCCGCATCCCGGATGACCTATGACCCAGACTTCCTCCCCAGACGCATCCCGGTTCGTGGTGGACAC
>DAOUHT010000065.1:0-2367 GCA_034428375.1 Dehalococcoidia bacterium
GGCGCCCCCTACGAGACCCCCATCTCCCGCCTCGACGAGGCCCGCGCCGCCCGCCGCCCCGAACTCCGCTGGCGCCCCACCGAGGACTGACTCCGTCGTTCCTGCGGAGGCAGGAACCTCGCCTTCCCATCCGTCATTCCCGCACCAGGCGGGAATCCACACCCCCTCTGTCCCAGTAGCTCAGTGGTATGCTCCCTTCCGTCAAAGCGGAGAAGAGCATGCGTACCGAGCACGGTGCAGACCCCTTCCGAACAGGCTGGCACTGTATAGTTCGTGCCATCGCCAAGAACCTTGAAGCTCGGGAGGTGCCGGCATGTCTGCATACGTGATAACCGATGTCGAGATAACGGACGCGGATCTGTTTGGACAGTTCTTCGAGCATGTCACGGGTACTGTTGAAGCTCATGGCGGCGGGTTCGTGGCGCGTGGCGGCGAGATCGAAGTCAGGCTGGGCTCCTGGACGCCCAAGCGCCTCGCGATCATCGAGTTTGGCAGCGTGGAGCAGGCTCGCGCCTGGCTGGACTCCCCGGAGTACACCGCGCTCGATGACCTTCGTTCGAGGGCGGCCAACATCAACATGGTGCTCACCGCGGGCTTATAGCCTGTCCTAGGGCCCGCATCTTGAAGGGTCTCCGCTCTCGCTGGATCCGGCAGGGGACGGGAGCCCGTTCGTAGGAGAGTGAACATGCCCAAGATGAGCGGCGGCGAAGCCCTTGTGCAGTCCCTCGTACGTGAGGGTGTCGAGGTCGTATTCGGCATCCCCGGCATACACATGAACGGTATCGTCGCCGCCCTGCGCGACGAGCCTGGCATCCGCATGATCACCACCCGCCACGAGCAGGGCGCCACACACATGGCCGACGGCTACGCTCGCGCTTCCGGGAAGCCGGGTGTGGCCCTCGTGGTGCCTGGCACAGCCGTCTACAACGCAGCCGCAGGAGTGGCCACCGCGTACGCCCGCTCCTCCCCGGTGCTCCTCATCGCCGGGCAGGTCCCCCGGGGCCAGATCGGCAAGAACCTCGGCGCCGTCCACGAGATTATGGACCAGGGGAGCACCCTGGCCCCCGTCACCAAGTGGCGGCGGCAGGTGCTCACCCCGCGCGACGTTCCCGCCGCCGTGTCCGAGGCATTCCGCCAGATGCGCACCGGACGGCCCCGCCCCGTATTCATCGAGATGCCCCCCGAGACCGCGGTCGAGCGCGACGAGATCCAGCTGCGGAACCCCGCTCCCACCTCGCGCATCGTGCCGAGTCCCGAACAGCTGCGGGAAGCTGCCCACATCATCGCCGCATCCCAGCGCCCGCTTATCTTCGTCGGCGGCGGAGTCGCGCAATCGGGCGCGGAAGAGGCCCTCGTTGCGCTCGCCGAAGCGACCCGCATCCCCGTCATCACCTCCGGCGGCGGCAAGGGCGCGATACCCGATCGCCATCCCCTGTGCTACGGCTCGTGCCTCAGCCCCCGCGCGGACGTCCAGGAGATGAACGAACTCGTCGACGTGATGCAGTCCGCGGACGTCGTCATCGGCATCGGAACGCGTTTCTCGATGGGCAACCCCGCCGGCGAAGCCTCTACCCTGATCAACATCAACATCGACGACTTCGAACTCACCCGGGTCCAGGCCAACACCATCCCCCTGCACGGCGACGCCAAAGCGACCATCGAGGCGCTGCTTCCGCACCTCGCCGAGGCCGGGGCAGGCGACCGCTCGTCGCCCGAAGAGGCGGTCGCCGCTGCCCGGCGCCTCATCGCCTACTACGACATCCGCCTCCACGAGCCACAGTTCCCCATCATCGAGGCGATTCAGCACGGTCTCCCCGACGACGCATTCACCGTCTGGGATATAACGCAACTCGGCTACTATTCCCGCACCCACTACAAGGTGAATCACCCGAAGACGTACGTCGACTCCGGTTATTCCTACAATCTCGGCGGCGCATTCCCCACGGCGCTGGGCGTGAAGGTCGCCCAGCCGGACCGTGCCGTCGTCTGCATCAACGGAGACGGCGGGTTCATGTTCAACTCCGCCGAACTCTCAACCGCGGTCAAGTACGGCATCAACGTGGTCACCATCGTCTTCAGGGACGACGCCTACGGCAACGTGGCGCGCGACATGGACGACTTCTTCTCCGGCACGTATGAGACTGACCTGAGCAACCCGGACTTCATCAAGTTCGCCGAGTCCTTCGGCGCCGTTGCTATGCAGGCAGACGATCCCCTGGACCTGGAACGGCTGCTCCCGCTCGCCCTGGACCAGCAGGCGCCGGTAATCATCGACGTGCCCGTCCACGACGTTTCATTCGCACGCGCCAGGCAACACGCCATGCTGCCCAAGGTAGCCTGGACACAACCCCAGGAAGGGCTCATCCA
>DAOUHT010000066.1:0-4210 GCA_034428375.1 Dehalococcoidia bacterium
GAACGGTTCTGGCGGACCTTGAACGAGGACCTGATTGAAGGGACAACGTTTGAGTCATCGGAGGAGTTGAAGGACGAGCTCGTCCAGTACCTCCTCTACTACAACACGGAGCGGCCCCACCAAGGCTTGGATGGCAAGACACCCCTCGAAACCATGCAGAATCTGTCAGCGAATTAGCTGACATCTACAGGAATGACGGAGAAGGGGGCGTGGTCCGGCGGGTGCGGCATGGACGGGGCGAAGGGCACCCACAAGGGGCGCCCCTACATCCGGCAAGGGCCGCGAGGTTGCGCGCTAAAGCGTGGGCCTCCGCAGGAACGACGGGGGAAGGGCACCCACAAGGGGTGCCCCTACATCAGGCAAGGGCCGCGAGGTTGCGCGCTAAAGCGTGGGCCTCCGCAGGAACGACGGGGGAAGGGCACCCACAAGGGGTGCCCCTACATCAGGCAAGGGCTGCGAGGTTGCGCGCTAAAGCGCGGGCCTTCGCAGGAACGACGGGGGAAGGGCACCCACAAGGGGTGCCCCTACACCAGGCATCCCCCACAAGCGTCGCCACGTGTCCGTGTGCGCTTCGCGCACGTGTGACCTGGCGGTCACGCTGGATCCCCGCTTTCGCGGGGATGACGGGGTATGGGTCCCCTCTGCTTACAGGTCGAGCATGGGCGGGGCGAAGAGTTCCTCCATGTCGGGCTTGCGGGGGATGAAGCCCTGCTCGTGGGAGAAGCCGATCATAGTGTCGATCATCTTCTGGTTGTCCTTCAGGCCGTAGGTGAAGGGGTCCGAGCCGAAGATGGAGCGGGTCTGGGCCATGTACTGGGAGCCGAAGATGAGGTCGCTGGGGACCTTGCTCGACAGCTCGGCGTACCACTCCTCCTTCGCCCGTACGAACGCGGCGTAGAGGTTGAAGGCGACCCAGGGGTACTTCTCATGGATGTCGCCGCGTATGGCGTAGCAGTGGTTGGCGGGGATGTAGCCGTGGGTGTCGAAGAAGCGCTTGCCTTCGCCGATGAAGTCCGGGAAGAGCGGTTTGACCTTGGCAAACTCCTCCGCCCTGGGGCGGATGGTTGTCGAACGGTCTATGACGTTCTTCTCGTTGGAGAAGGCGCGGCCTATGGAAGCGGCGTCGAGTTCGCCGCGGACGAGCATCGTGGCGAGGCTCTTGTCCTCAGGGATGCGGTTGAACTTGATGCCGTCCATCGGCTTGAAGCCGGTCGCTCCGCCGTGGCTCAGCTCCTCGGAGCGTTCCATCCACCAGTCGACGCTGAACTGGTCGACGCCGAAGTCGTGCTGGAGGACGCCGCGCGTCCAGAGGGACGCGGTCTGCTGGTACTCGCCGACGCCGATGCGCTTGCCGTAGAGGTCGTTGGGCTTCTCGATGCCGGAGTCGACGTTGACCGAGAGCAGCGCGTGCATGAAGCGCCGCGACGGGAAGACGGGGATGGCGACCATGTCGCTGCCGCGCGCCTTGGCGATGAGGAGCGAGGAGAACGACATCTCGCAGACCTCGAACTCCTCGAACTTGAGTTGCCGCCAGAAGGTCTCCGAGGGGTCGGAGTTCGTCCAAACGAGGTCAACGCCTTCCACCTCGACTTCGCCGTCCAGCAGCTTGGCGATGCGCTCGTTCCTTGCTGATATGAAGCTGAGTTGCACTTTGCCTGCCATAGAGTCGCCCTCCTCTGGGATCGATGATGTTCCGCGTGGCGAACATACCCGCCGGTATGGGGGGTGTCAAACGACGCGCCGCGTTACCGGAAGTGCGCCGCCAAGTGTGGTTCTGTTGCTATCAGCCCGCGTTTCGTGCGCGGGTGTTACACGCCGGTTACGAGTGCGCGCGGCAGTTGCGGGAGTGGTGGGGCTGGTGGCAGGTCGCCGACCTGTAACAATCTGCAACATTCAGCAACATCTACTCGTGGACCCGGGGGCCGGGCGCTGGCGCAGCGGGGGCTGCTACGCTAGAGTAAGCGGAGGGAGCGCCAAGGCGCAATGGGCGGGTGTCACGCGGCCCAGCCCGTCCCTGCCCCACCGCGTGCCCTGCCGGGCACTCTGGATTCCCGCTTTCGCGGGAATGACGGGAGAGGGGCGGGAATGACGGGAGAGGGCGGGAATGACGGGAGTGGGCGGGAATGACGGACGAAGGCGGGAATGGACGGGTTTGGGCCTAGCCCACGTCCTCGGCGGCGGAGGCGCCGGCGATCTTGCCGAAGACGGAGCCCTGCATGAGGCCTGCGCCACCGGCGTAGTTGTGGTAGAAGAGGCCGCCGACGATCTCGCCCGCGGCGTAGAGGCCGGGGATGGGGTTGTCGGTGGTGTCCATGACCTGCCCGCGGCGGTTGATGCGGAGGCCGCCGAACGTGAACGTGATGCCGCAGGTGACGGCGTAGCCCTCGTACGGCGGGGTGTCCAGCGGGAGCGCCCAGTTGGTCTTTGGGGGCTCGACGTTTTCAGTATGGACGCCGTCCAACACTGTGGGGTTGTAGTCGCCGGGCTGGCAGGCGGCGTTGTACTCGGCGACGGTCTGTGCGAGCCCGGCGGGGTCGATGCCGAGCTGGTCGGCGAGCTCCTCGATGGTGTCGGCTTCGCCCTTCGTGACCTGGGGGATGCGGTACTCGTCGCGCAGGAGGTGGAGCGTCTTCTGGTCGAAGAGCTGGAAGGCGGCGCGCTCCGGCTGGAAGAGGATCTGCTTGCCGTACTTGGCGTAGGTGTAGTTGCGGAAGTCGGCGCCCTCGTCCACGAAGCGCTTGCCGTCCACGTTCACGATGAGGCCGAACGGGTACGAGTGCTTCTGGTAGAGGTCGGTGATGGAGCGGTTGCCGAACGGCGGGGCGTTGAGGTCCCACGCGACGGCGTGGCAGCCGCTGTAGTGGCCGAACGCCTGCGCGCCGACGTCGAAGGCCATCTTGTGGCCGTCGCCGGTGTTGTAGCGGACACCGCGCACCTTGGCGAGCTCCCAGCCGGGGCCGAGGTAGCGTGCGCGCATCTCAGGGTTCGCCTCGAAGCCGCCGCACGCGAGCACGACGGCGTCGCCGGTGAGGGTTTGGCGTCCGTCCGGCGTGCGCACCGTGACGCCGTTCACGCGTCCGGAGTCGTCCTGCTCGAGGCGCATCGCGGTGTGGTCGTAGCGGATGTCGATGCCGCGCTCGATGGCAATCTCGAAGAGCTGGTCGGAGAGGCCCTTCCCGCCTCCGACGGCCTGCAGGCAGAGGCCGCCCCAGAAGCGGAACTTGCCATCCACCTTGAACGCCTGGTGCGTCCACGACGGGACGAATCGCACGCCCTGCTCGTACATCCACCTCATGGTGGGGAACGACTGGCGCACGAGCGTGTCGGCCATCTCCTGGTCGGAGAGGCCCTCGGTGACGCGCATGAGGTCCTCGAAGTACTTGGCCTCGGTGTAGGAGCCGACCTCCATCACTTCGAGCTCGGCCGGCGAGAGGTCGGGCACGAGTTGGACGACCTCGTCGATGCCCTTGTAGGAGAACCGGATGGCGCCGCCGGTGAAGTAGGTGTTGCCGCCGCGCATCGGCTCAGGGGCTTTCTCCAGGACGACGACGCTGCGTTCGGCTTCGCGGGCGGCGAGCGCGGCGCAGAGGGCTGCGTTGCCCGCGCCGATAACGATGAGGTCTGCTGCTTTTGCGTTTGTTGTGCTCATGGCGGGTTAGGTTAGCACGTTGGCGGTACGCTCGCGTGCGTACCGCCTGCTTGCTTTGAGGGGCGTAGTTTTTCCCACCCACCCGCCCGGTACGTTGGTGGGGGACACCCCCACGCCCCTGGCAGCGGGGCGGAGCCCCTCTGCACTCCCCGTTGGGCACCCACGAGAGGTGCCCCTACACCGTCCCACGACACACCGAGACCCTCACCCTGCCCCTCTCCCTCAGGAGAGGATCAGGCGCCTACCCCACCCAGCCCTTCCGCGTGCCCTGGCGAGCATCCTCTGGATTCCCGCTTTCGCGGGAATGACGAGAAGAGCGCGGGAATTGTAGATGTCAGCTAATTCGCTGACAGATTCTGCATGGTTTCGAGGGGTGTCTTGCCACCCAAGCCTTGGTGGGGCCGCTCCGTGTTGTAGTAGAGGAGGTACTGGACGAGCTCGTCCTTCAACTCCTCCGATGACTCAAACGTTGTCCCTTCGATCAGGTCCTCGTTCAAGGTCCGCCAGAACCGTTCGACCTTCCCGTTCGTCTGCGGCCGGTAGGGCCGGGTGTAGCGGTGC
>DAOUHT010000067.1:0-21409 GCA_034428375.1 Dehalococcoidia bacterium
TCCATCGCTGTACAGCAGGTCTACCCTGTGATTTCTGGAACTGTGACATCCGCCCCTTCCGTGGTTGCACCCCCACCGCGTACGCTGATTGCCTAAGTGGAACTGCGCCGGACACCAGGCGGCGCAAACGGCCACGAGACCAGCGAGCAGGTATGAGCAGAAGTGAGCAGAAATGCACAGGGAATGAGCAGCGGATGAGCAGTTATGAGCAGCCGGACTGCTCACGCGGAAGGCCGGTTTCAGAGGTAGATCGGGGCTGGTGAGCAGAAATGAGCAGCATTCCCCCCCCAAACACCTTTCCTCACCCTTGCTTGCGGGCGGCGCGCCGCCCCGTCGCGCAGAGGTCGGAGAGGACGCAGGGCGCGCAGCGGGGCTCGCGCTTGGTGCACACGTCCTTGGCGTGAGCGTCCAGCAGCGCGTGGTACTCGTTGAAGAGCGCGGCGTCGTGGGGCAGGTGCCGCTCGAACAGCGCCTGGTACGCGTCGTAGCCGCGCAGGCCGTGGCGCGGCAGCATCCGGTCGACGATCCGCTGGGTGTAGACGTCCATCACGAACGACGGCAGATCCGCCACGTACAGCACGATGTCGTCCGCCGTCTCCGGCCCGATGCCGTGCACCGACAGCAGCTCCTCGCGCAGCGTCTTCGGCTGCATGGTGCGCCACGCCTCCACGCTGTCGCTGTAGCGTCCCAGGAAGTCGGCCATCGCCTTCAGCTTGCGTGCCTTGGCGTTGAAGTAGCCGCTCGGGCGGACGACCTCGGCCAGCGCCTCCTCGGGCATCGCGCGCAGCGCAGCGGGCGACATCGCGTCCGCCGCCCTCAGGTTCGCGATGGCGCGCGCGGCGTTCGTCCAAGCAGTGTTCTGCGTGAGTATCGCGCCGACGATCGTCTCGAACGGGCCATCGCCCGGCCACCAGCCCTGCGGTCCGTGGTGCGTCAGCAGGCGGTCGTACGTCATAGTGAGCAGCCGCGCGGTGCGGGCGGAGCGGCGCATGGGAGCGGGGGCGGGACGTGCCATGCGCCCGATGCTACCAGCCGTCCGTGCTTGGTACACTGAGGACCATGAGCGCCTTCATCGAACAACTGGACGCCGCCGCCACGCGCAACCGGAGCCTCCTGTGCGTCGGCCTCGACCCCTCGCTCACCTCGATGCCCATCGACGACATCGCCGAGTTCAACCGCGCCATCATCGCTGCCACGAGCGACCTCGTCTGTGCGTACAAGCCGCAGTGGGCGTTCTACGAGGCCGAGGGCGTCCCCGGCATCGAGGCGCTGCAGGCCACCATCGAGGCCGTACCGGACGGCGTGCCCGTCCTGCTCGACGCCAAG
This sequence comes from Dehalococcoidia bacterium, assembly GCA_034428375.1. Lineage (GTDB taxonomy): Bacteria > Chloroflexota > Dehalococcoidia > Lucifugimonadales > Australimonadaceae > Bin16. The sequence goes on from DAOUHT010000067.1 coordinate 1,327, forward strand.
CGCGGCGACATGGACAACACCGCCCGCGCCTACGCGAAGGCGGCTTTCGAGCAGTGGGGCGCGGACGCCCTCACCGTGAACCCGTACCAGGGGCACGACGCCGTGCAGCCGTTCCTGGACTACGCGGACAGGGGCGTGTTCGTGCTCACGCGCACCTCCAACCCTGGCAGCGCCGAGTTCCAGGACCTCACCGTGCGCCGCAACGGGACGGAGGGCCCGCTCTACGAGGAGGTCGCGCGGCAGGCGGTCGCGTGGAACGACAACGGCAACATCGGGCTCGTCGTCGGCGCAACCGTGCCGGACGAGCTCGCGCGGGTGCGGAGCATCGTCGGTTCGATGCCCATCCTCATCCCCGGCATCGGCGCGCAGGGCGGCGACCTCGAAGCGTCCGTGCGGAACGGCACGGATGAGAACGGCCGCCGCGCGCTCATCGCCGCGTCCCGCAGCGTCATCTACGCATCGAAGGGCACGGACTTCGCAGAGGCCGCTCGCGCCGAGGCTCTGCGCTTGCGCGACGCCATCAACGCGGAGCTCGAGCGGATGGGCAGGCCGTGGCCGTAGAGTTCCACCTCGGCGAGCGGCTCACGCTCCGCAAGCCGCACCCGTGCGGCGGCGTCGAATGGCGCGTCGAGCGGCTCGGCGCGGACGTCGGCATCCGCTGCCTCACCTGCGGCCACTACCTGCTCACGCCCCGTCGCAAACTGGAGCGCGCCACCAGATCGCACCAGCCGCCTATGTCGGTCGAATTGTCATGTTGAGCGGAGCCGGAGGCGAAGTCGAAACATCTCTCGGAGGAGGCAGACCTAACCCGAACACGGTCCACGAAGGCCGCTACCCTGCCAGGTGACAAGGGGCGAGGTTCCTGCCTCCGCAGGATGGTTCGACAGGCTCACCATGAGCAGAGAAGGGCGCCCACAAGGGGTGCCCCTACATCGGACAAGAGGCGAGGTTCCTGCCTCCGCAGGAACGACGGATTTCCGTTACGCCTTGCTCTCGCTCCGGCCACGCGCCGCGGTGTAGAGCAGCGGCGTGAGCAGCGCGGTCACGGTCATCAAGGCCCCCGCGGCGATGAAGGAGAAGGTGAGGCTCGTGACCGCGGCGAGCGGCCCGAACACCAACGGTCCCAGCATCTGCCCCGACGCCCAGTAGATGCCGACCACCGCCATGAACACGCCCCGCTGCTCCGGGCTGCTCGCTATCGCCGTCAGGCTCACGTTCAGCACCCGCCCGGCGTTGAACGACAGCCCGAGGATGAACATGAGCGCGACCGCCAGCGGGTAGGTGCCGCCCCACAGTACGATCCCGATGAGCGGCAGCCCGTGCAACGCCATCGTTACCGCGAATGTAGGCCGCTGCCCCACCCGCTGCAGCAACCGCGCGAACAGGAAACCGGCCACGATGGCGCCGCCCGCATGGATGGCCATGAGCACGCCGAAGGCATCGTCGGAGAGGCCGAACTCCTTGTAGACCGCCGCTCCCACGGAGGAGAGCACCGAGACGTGCAGCGAGGTCCCCAGCGCCATGACGGCGGGCAGCAGCGTTGCGCGGTTGCGGAAGACGCCGGGCACCGGCCCGAGGATCTCGCGCAGCGTCATCGCCGCCCGCCTCGGCAACTGCGGCATCACCGCGACGACGAGCATGGCCGCGGCCGAGAGCCCTGCCGCGATGAGGAATCCCTCCTGGTAGCCGAGGACGACCGCAACGAACCCGCCCCCCGCGTTCCCCGCCAGGCCGCCTACCGCCGCGAACCCGAAGAATCGCCCCATCAGCGTCGTAGGGCGCGACTCGTCTATCCGGCTTCCGTAGGACTGGGAGGACGTCCAGTAGATGGCGCGAGAGCCGCCGAAGAGCACCTGCGCCGCAAGCAGTGCGAACAGCGAAGAGGAGAATGCGAGTCCGAGGGTCCCAACCACCAGCGCGGCGAAGCTCGCCTGGATCACCCACCGTTCGCCGATGCGGTCGGAGATAACGCCGCCGAACATGCGCAGCGCCACCTGGAACAGCCCCTGTCCCGCGATGATGACGCCAAGCCAGCCCGGGTTGTAGCCGAGCGAGATGATGTACAGCGGCACCAGGACGATGATGCCGCCAAGCACGACGCTGTACGCGGTCGTATGTACGTAGAGGCCTGTTTCAGCAACGAATGGGCGGGGTGCGGCGGACATCGCCCCGCATGGTACCGCACCTGCGTGCGGGGCGTAGGCGCGGACTCTGCGGTCGCGCCGTACGCGGTTGCGCCTAGCCCTTCGCCTTCAGTTCGTCCAACTCGCTGCGCAGGGAAGCGACCTCAGTGCGGAGCGATGCAAGCTCGACCCGCACCTGTTTGAGTTCGACTTCCACGACCGTCAGTTCCGACTTGGTGACCATACTGCTCGCTCCCTGATGTTCTTGTTAGCTCTGGCCGGATTGTCCTGCTCGGAACGCCCCGGTGCGCGGGACCCGCAGGGTGTAACCGTCCTTCGAGGCGAACACGGAAGGCAGCCTCGCCGCCTCCTTGCCGCACGACGGGCACTCCGCCGGACTGTCCGCCTCGCTCATCGGCTTGCGCTGCTCGAACTCGGTTCCGCAGTCCGTGCAGCGGTACTCGTAAAGCGCCATCTGGTCCGCTCCTTCTGTGTCGTCAGGCAGCGGGTAGTTTATCGCGTCAGCCGGTATGCTGTGGACATGCAGTTGAGCGCGGTCTTCTTCACGCTGGACAGCATCGTGGCAGACGGCACGGCGAAGCCGGACGCCTCCGCATTGTTCGACGCTCTGGACGCGCGCGGCGTCGTCTCCGCCGTGCTCACGAACAGCCCCTCCGAACCCACCCGGACGCTCCTCGAAACGCTGGGGCTCATCCCGCATGCGCTGGTGGGGACGAACGGCGAGAGAAAACCGATGCCCGCGCCGGATGCGCTCTTCCGCGCCTGTGAGGTATTGGACGTGCCGCCGTGGGAGGTGCTACTGGTGGACTCTTCGGACACCGGAAGGCAGGCAGCAGCGTCCGCAGGGTGCCTCTTCGCAGGTCTGGGCACGTCCGGAGCGTTCACGATCGGTGAACTGGGAGAAGTGCTCAGCATCGTGGACGGCGCGGGGATGTCGCGTTAGGCCGCGTGAGCGGTGTCGTGAGCGGACGGCGGCGGGAAGGCCGCCACGAAACTGTTGACCCCCACCTTCACTGTCTCCCCCACCTCGGCGGGGATGTGCACGCCCATCACACAGCGCACCGGCCTGCCGGAACGGAGCCGCAGGTTCACCGCCTTGGAGGTGCCGTGGAATTCGACGGAGGTCACGACCCCCTCGACCGACGCGTCCGATTCGGTGTGCAGGCGCACCGTCTCCGGGCGCACACACACGATCACCAGTCCCTTCGGAGGGTCGGGATTGCCCACCGGAAGCACGCCCAGTTCGCAGCGGACGTAGCCTCCTGAGCACTCGCCGGGCAGGATATTGGCTACCCCCATGAACCGCGCGACGCCGAGTGACGCAGGGTAGAGGTACACATCCTCCGGCGCGCCTGTCTGTTCGAGCCGGTTATCCAGCATGACGCACAGCTTATCGGCGATGCTGAACGCCTCATCCTGGTCGTGCGTCACGAAGACCGCGGTGGTCTCTGCGTCCCGCAGTATCTGGCGGATGTGACCCCGCACGTGCCGCCGCAGGTTCGCGTCCAGGTTCGAGAACGGCTCGTCGAGCAGCACCACGCTCGGCTTGGGCGCAAGCGCCCGCGCAAGCGCGACGCGCTGCTGCTGCCCGCCGGAGAGCTGGTCCGGCATCCGCTCTGCCTCGGCCGTCATGCCGACGAGCTCCAACGCCTGCTGTACCGCCCGATCATGACCGGGGCCGTGAGGAACACCGAACGCTACGTTCTTACGAACGGTCAGATGCGGGAAGAGCGCATAGTCCTGAAACACCATGCCCACACGGCGGCGCTCAGGCGGCAGAAACCTCCCCGGTCCAGCGACGGTCTGGCCGTCGATCGTCACTGTGCCCGCGTCGGGGGTCTCGAATCCGGCGACAAGCCGCAGCGTCGTCGTCTTGCCGCCGCCACTCGGGCCCAGGAGTGCCACCATGCTGCCGCGTTCGGCATCGAACGTGGCCTCACGAAGGGCGGTTGTGCCGTTGAACGACTTTGCCAGCCCCTCGACTCGAACAGCGGGCCCTTCGCAGTGAACGGGCGCCTCGTGCGTTCTGCGACGCGGGAGAGATACGCGCATACGCAAACGATACGTCCAACCGATGCGCAGCGCAATGGGCGCACGTAGTCAGTCTCTGGCGTGACCTTCCCCATCTGCTTCGGCGAGCCGGTCGCGCACCTCCGCCTGCACGAGTGCATCCCGTATCACGCGCGACCTGCCTTCGTAGGCCGCCGTTCCGATAGTGTGCCGGTCGTATGCATCACGCAGGGCACGCGCTTCGGCGAGCAAGTGCTCCCTGCTGGCGCCGCCCATCGCCACGGCACGTCTCCGGCGCAACGACAGCAGTAAGAGGGCTGCGAGCGTCAGGCCAACGACGGCAGGAACGGCATAGCGGACGTACCACTCTCCGGCGGACTCGAGCGCAGCGTCCAACGCCGGCTCGCCCGGCAGATCAGAGACAGCAAGCGGCAACACTTCAGCAGGTGCGATGTCCTGGCCTTCCAGCAGCCGCAGCAAACGTCCGTTGAGCTCGGTTGCGCCGAGGTCCGACAGTCGCGCCGACGACGGCGTGGCAACGTCCACCGGCACGACGAACCGCACCGACTCCGCGCCGAACCGCATCGTGCGTGAGAGGTCGATCGCGGATTCCTCGTAGTCGAGGCGGTAGACGAATTCGAACTGATGAGGCTGTCCCGGAGCGGTCGGAGGGACCGGCGAGTTGATCGCGAAACCGCGGTCGACCTCCAGCACCTGCCCGCCGGTGATATTCGACCGCACGTCAAGGTTGTACGCGCCGGGGGGAAGAGCAAAGCGCAGGAAGCTCAGCATCGCCGGGCCCTGAGCATTCAGGTCGGGAGTAAGCGTGAGGTCGCTGTCGTTCCGCACGATCACGCGCTCGAGTATCTCCACGAACCCGTCGTCCGGCACCGCACCGGTAACGATAACGGTGTGGCTCTGCACGGCCAGAACGGAAGTGTCATTCGTGGCGTCGAAGACGGTGATGACCACGGGCGCGCCCAGTTCGCGGGCGTCACGCACGGCGGAGTAGCCCGCACCCTGGTACTCGACGGAGAAGAAGTAGGTGCGCCCCTCGGCGGCCGTGATACTGAAACTGAACATGCCGGACTCATCGGGTTGGGTGGAGTCCTGCGAGACGAGAGTAATGCCCTCCAGCACGTTGAGCGTTACCCGGGCTTGCGTGGGGTCGAATGAGGCAGCATCCGCCCCGTGCTCCACGCGCCCCGCAATCTCGATCTCCCCCGCCTGCTGCGCAAGGGCCTGAGCGGGCAGCAGCAGTAGCGCTGCCAGCAGGAGGACGACCGATGCAGTTGCGCGCATCACGCCTCTTCCTTTCGCTCTCCATCGCGTGGAAGGAGTTCCCGCAACTCATCGTCCACGCGGCTACCAATGGTGGCGGCAGTCTCGTTGACCTGCTGCTGCTCGCGGATCAGCTCTGCGGCGCGCCGCCGCGCCGCCTGCAACTGCGCACGGTACTCGGCTTCGGTCATGTTTCCCAGGAAGTACTCCTGCTGGAGCGCGCGTATCTCTTCATAGACTCGGTCGCGGGCACGGCGAATGCCAGCCTCAAGGTCGCGCGCGGGGTCGTCGAAGAGCACGCCCCCGTATCGTGCCGCCCAGAACGGATAGACGAGGACGACTATCGCCACGAGAACGAGCAGCGTAAGGACGAGGATGGTCATGACTACTCTGCCGGGGCCGACGCCACGCCGGCCTAGGGCACTCCGCCACTTGGCGCTGCACCTGGAACTTGCGGGATGGCGTAAGCAACCGCGCGCCGACGCGCCGGCCAGAGCGCAACGACGGTGCCGAGGATGACGAACGGCCCCGCCAGCCACATCCACCAGACCATGGGGTTCACCAGCAGTCGGAACGCCGCGGTTTGGCCATCCGGCTGCAGCTCGCTGAATATCACGTACAGGTCTTCCTGGGGTGTAGAGCGTATGCCCGCCCGGGTCGAGATCATGGAGAACGACGGGTAGACCCCCTGCCACGCGTTGAGCGTGCCGAGGCTCTCGCCTCCTCTCGTAACGTTGAGGACGGCGGTGCGTTCGGTGCGGTCGGCGAACGTTTCGGCGTCGACGTCCATGAACTCGACGGTGTATTCGCCTATGGTGGCCTGGTCGCCGACGGACATGAACACGTCGCGCTCTTGGTCATAGAACGAGGAACCCACGATACCGAAGGCAAGCATGACCACGGCCAGGTGCACGACGTAGCCGCCATAGCGCGGGCGGTTGGAGGCGATCAGTTGGCCGAACGCGACGGGCCACATCGCGCCCGTGGAGCGGCTGCGTGCCAGCGTTCCCCGCACCCACTCCTGCAGGATGCTGATGCCCGCGAACGTGCTGACGGCGATGCCGAGCACCACTACGGGCACGGTCACCCGGAAGAGGAGCGTGGCCGCCGCGGTGATGACGAGCGTAATCACGCCCGGAACCAGCAGCGCGCGGCGGACGCTCTGCCAAGTTGCGGTGCGCCACGGCAACAGCGGCCCGATGCCCATCAGCAGGATGAGCGCGAGCATGAGGGGGCCGTTCACGCTATTGAAGAACGGCTCCCCCACGGTGATGGTGTCTCCGGTCGCCAACTCCGAGATGAGCGGGAAGACGACGCCCCACAGCGTAACGAACGCGATGCCGAGCAGGAGCAGGTTGTTCACGAGGAAGGCAGCCTCGCGCGAGAGCGCAGATTCGAGAGAAGAGGGGCTGCGCAGGACGGCCATGCGGTAGAAGAAAAGCGCGAACGATGCCACCGTCACCACGCCCAGGAACGTGAGGAACACCCAGCCGAGCGTGGACGCGCCGAACGAGTGCACCGACGGCACAGGCCCGCCCCGGTTGATGAAGATACCGAAGGCCCCCAGGGTGAAGCTGATGTTGATGAGCGCGATGTTCCACATGCGGAACATGCCTCGGCGCTTCTGCACCATGATGGAATGGATGAAAGCAGTGAGCGCCAGCCAGGGCATGAACGCTGCGTTCTCCACCGGGTCCCACGCCCAGTAGCCTCCCCAGCCAAGAATCGTGTACGCCCACCAGGAGCCGAGCAGCAGACCGATGGCGAGCAGCACCCACGCGGCGAGCCCCCAGACACGCCCGGCGTCCACCCAGTCTTCGTCTATCCGGCCTCGCAACAGCGCCGCGACAGCCAGCGAGAACGGCACCGCTATCGCGACGAGCCCCGTCATGATGAGCGGCGGGTGAGCAAACATGCCGGGGTGCGTGAGCAGCGGGTTGATGCCCTGCCCGTCCGCCGGAGCCCGCTCCAGCGTGGCGAACGGGTTGGCGAGGAAGAAGAGCACCACCAGGAAGAAGAGCAGGATGAGCATCAGCACGCCGTTCGCGTACGGGCGAAGCGCGCCGAGCCGCTGGGGAGCGAGCGCCATGGAGAGCGCGGCCATGCCGCTCAACGCGAAGGCGACATACAGGAGGGACCCCGCGTTCCCCGCGTAGAATGCGACCCAGGTGTAGATGCGCGGCATCGCAAGATTGCTGTTCTCCGCCACGTACCTGATGCTGAAGTCGTTCTCAAGGAACGCGTATACCAACGCACCCATGGACACGGCAAGCGTGAGCGTGACCAGGTAGTTCGCGCGTTGAGCGCTGACGACGGCAGGAGCATCGCGCCGCTTCGCGCCCACGAACGACGTGAGCACGCTGTAGGCCGTAAGAAGCAGCGCGATGAGTATGGTGGCCGTGCCGAGGTTTGCCATCCGTTCAGTGTCCCTCCGCCGTATGCACGTCTTCGCCCAGTTCTCTGTCCACGAGGTCGAACGGTAACGGCGCACCACCCGGAGCAGCCGCGACGACTCCGCCGTCTCCGGTGGCGACAGGTCCGGTCACCGAACGCCCTCGCATGTTACGTACCGCAAAGAACACGGCAGCCGCGCCGAGCAGGAGCGCGAGCGGCGGGACGAGCCAGGCCAGGAGGGAGAAACCGCGCGTCGGGGGCGATGCCAGAATACCTTCGCCATACGATTGTACGAGGCTGTCCACGATTGCGTCGTCCGATGCGCCGTTGCGTAGTTGCGCCTTGATCGTCGTCCGCATGGCCTCGGCGATAGGCGCATTCGATTCGTCGATGGTCTGCCCCGCACACTGAGGACACATGACGCCTGAGTAGATGCCCTGTGCACGCTCCTCCAGCTCGGGAGGGAGTTCCTCATACGACTGGGCGCTGGCAGGTGCGATAGACATAACGGAGAGGATCCCACACGCCAGGAGAAGCGTGGCAGTACGACTGAGGCGCAGATTGGTCTGGGGGGGTCTCACGGCAGCTGTCGCCCGGCGGCTGTAAGCCGCCCGCGCTAGAGCTGCCCCCGCAGCCGGAGAAGGTCGAGGGTGCGCTGCTCTTCCGGAATGTCGTTGATCGACTCGAGCACGGCCTGCCGCTCGGCAACCGTCGCGTCGATGAGTGTGACGAGCGCCCAGCGGTCTTCCACGGTGAGCAGCGGTTCGAAGGCGGGCATGAACCCTTTGCCACCTGAGATGTTGCCGAACGTCTCGCCGGGGCTTACCTCAGTCGTGCCGGTGTCGCGGATGACTACCACACCCTCGCCGTCGCCGAATGCGGGAGGACGGGTAACGTTGTATTCGCTGAGCAATCCACCCACGTACCCGTCGCCGCCCCCAGTGAGGCCGTGGCAGACCGAGCAGTTCTGCTTGTAGAGCAGGGCGCCGCGATGCAGCGCAAGCGGGTCGCCAGCGAGCGGGTTTTCCAGCTCCGCGATGTTCTCGATCTCGTCAACGGAGATGTAGCCGCCCTCCACCGGATACGAGTCCTCAGGCGGCAGGAAGCGAGGCGGCTCCTGTGATTTCTGGGACTGGTTGTAGTGCATCTCCTGGAAGACGTCGATGGGGTACGAACCCGTGGAGCGGAAGGGGTCTCCCGGAGAGCATGCCGCAGCGATCGACGCCATCAGCACGGCGGCGGTGAGCAGCAGGAGGATGTTGCGGCGGCTGATCTGCACGGGTGACCTAGCCCTCTTCCCTCTTTATCTCTTCGGCGCCCGCGCCCTGAAGCGCGGACTCGGCAGCGGTGGCGCGCTCCTCGGGGCAGTCGACGATCACGCCGATGTATCCCTCCGTGATGCGCTCGTCGTAGAGGCCAAGGTTGCGGCGCGGCAGGCGGGACTCGAAGAGCACGCCGAGCACCGTGAAGATGATCGCGCCGAGCATCGTATTCTCGTACATGATGATGGTCATGGGCGGGATACTGAGCAGCGGCTTGCCGCCGGTGACCAGCGGGTAGGAGATCTGCGTGCCGGCCGTCCACAGCAGGCCGATGGCGAATCCGACCAGCGCGCCCACCAGCGGGAACATGAACAACCGCATCTCAGGCTCGTGTTCGCCGAACGATCCTTCGGGGAACGGGCTGCCGGAGTAGACGTCCAAGTCTTCTACGGGGAAGCCATCTTCCTTGAGCTTGGTCATGGCTCCTGCTGCTTGTTCGGGGTCCTGAAACAGCCCCATCAGTTTCGTATTTGCCATCGAACTCTCCTCGCTCCGCCCGCTAGTGCTCTTTCACCAGAGCAGGAATCACACGGTCGCCGACGCGGACCTCGTCTATCAGTTTCTGGCCTTCCTTTTCCTCCCAGACCGGGATGAGCGGGAAGAATTTGCTGAACAGCATCAGGAGTAACGCCACCAGCGCGATGGAGCCGACGATGAGCGTCACTTCCACGGCACTCGGGCGGTACGTGTCGTACGTGAACACCCACGGTCCCTTCCGCATGAGCGCGGGAACGATGATGATGAGACGTTCCAGGAACATGCCGACGTTCACCATAAGGCTCGTCCAGAGCATCCAGGTGAAGCTCCGTCTAACGCGTCGGAACATCCATAACGGCACCGGGATGATGTACGAGAAGACGATGAACACCAGGAACAGCCAGCTCCACGGCGGCTCGAAGAGGCGGAGGTGCCAGACGGTCATCTCCTGCTCTTCTTTCAACCACAGGGCGAAGACCAGGTCCAGCCAGAAGAAGAAGAGCCATGCGGTGGCGACCACGATGAGCAGCCTCGCCACGGCGTCGATGTGCTCTTCCCAGATGAAGTTCTCCAGCTTGTACAGCTTCCGCATCAGGATCATCAGCGTGACAACCGCAGACACGCCCGAGTGCACGGCGCCGATAACGAAGTACGGTGCAAAGACGGTTACGTGCCACGACGGGACGAGGCTCACGCCGAAGTCCCACGACACGATGCTGTGCACGGAGACGAATACGGGCAGGATCAGGGCCGAGAGCAGGATGCCCGCGATACCCTGCAGCTTCCACTGCCTCGGGTTACCGTGCCAGCCAAGCGCCAGGATGCCGTAGACGGTGCGGCGCCAGCCGGTGCTGCGGTCACGGATGATGGCGAGGTCAGGTATCAGCGCGGTGTATACGAACAGCGAGCTGGACGTGAGGTAGGTGATGATGGCGGTGGGGTCCCACACCAGCGGCGACCGCACGTCCGGCCAGATGCCGCGCGCCCAGTCGTAAGGGAATACCCAGTAGAAGATACGCCACGGCCTGCCTGCGTGGATGAGCGGCTGCAGCAGGGACGTCATGAGCGCGAAGACGGTCATCGTCTCCGCCGCGCGGACCATCGGCCTGCGCCACTCTGCCTGGCTCAGCCGAAGGATGGCGGAGATCATCACGCCCGCGTGGCTGATGCCGACCCAGAAGATGAAGTTGGTGATGAAGAAGCCCCAGAATATGGGTTGCTGCAAGCCGGTGACGCCCAGGCCCTGGTTCATCATGAAGCCGAACGCACTCGCCGCGCCCGCGACGATAAGCCCCAGGGAGGAGACGATGACGACCCACCACATGGGCGTCCTGAACACCACGTCCAGGAGCTCCCTGTTTATCTGTGCGTCGGTTAGCGTTCTGCGGTAGTACATCCGGCTGTTATCCGTGCCTGTGCGGCTAGTGCGACTTGGCTATCACTCTTGCGTAGCGGTTCAGGTAACGCCTCACCTTCACGAGTCTGAGTCCCTCGCCGATCTCCCAGATGGAGACCACCGGGATGATCTTGCTGACAAGCATGAAGAGCAGCACGCATCCGGAGATGGCGCCGACCATGATGAGCAGGTCCGGTGCGTCCGGCCACTGCGTTGCCGGGCGCGGGTGCAGCACGTGCTGGCTCGGGTCTGCGACCGAGAATGCCGAGACGTAGAGCCGCACCTGGTTGACGAGCGCTCCGATGACCACGCCCGTTCCCACGAGCGCTGGGCCCCACACGCTGCGGCGCACGGGATTCCAGACCAGTGCGATAAGCGGGCCGATGAAGTTGAGGAAGAAGGAGATCATCAGCGCGCCCCGGTACTCGTCCAACACCAACAGGCGGATGACCTCACTCTCGCCCGGCTGGCGTCCGTACCAAAAGGTGATGAAGCTCGCCCACCAAAAGTAGAACCAGAGCAGGGAGAACGCCAGCAACGGCTTGGAGAGCGCCCAGAACTGCTCCACGCTGAAGTACTTCTCGTAGTTCCCCAACCGGCGCATCAGGTACATGGTGAGCAGCGTCATGCCCACCGCGCCCTGCAGGCCGTTGACCACGACAGTCGCGGGGATGATGGCGTCCTTCAACCCCGGTATCAGACCGTGGTGGAAGTCCGAGATCATGAGCGTCTGCACGAGCGGGTACGTGAGCAGGTACATCGCACCAGCGAGCAACGAGCCCTGGTAGAGCACACGCCACTGGCGGACGCCACCGACCCACCCAAGTGACAACCAACCGATGACGCGCTGGCGCGTCGAACCGGGGAGATGGTCCCGCGCGGCCGCGAGATCGGGCAGAGCGACGCCCCAGAGCAGGGCGAGGCCGATGAACGCCAGGGTGCCGTAGCCGATGATGTCCCACACGCCGGGGGCGCCCAGCGGGAACTCGAACCAGATGCTGAGCCTGCCATCTATCGAAGGCAGGGCGATGAGCGCAGGGATGAGCATGAGCACGACGAGCAGGCCGGTGATGGCCATGTTCTCCGTCACACGCGTGAGCGGCCGCCGCCAATTCGCCTTCGCGAGGCGCAGCCCCGCCGAGATGACCGGCATGGCCGTGAACGTAGTGACGATGAACGCAAGCGTCGCGACGAAGTAGCCCCAGTTCGCTCGGTTCTCGTCGCTGAAGCCCTCCGACAGGCGGATGACGAACCCGACGATGCCGAGGATGAACAGGAACGCGAGCACGGTTACCCAGCCCCAGTACCGGTGTCCCAGGTCCTGGAAGCGGCCGAGCACGTCCCTCGCGACGTCTTGATGCGTCGGCAGAGGGCCGGCCGTGAATTCGTGTTCGCCGTTATGCATGTGCGTCTACCTGCTTCAGGTACTTCACGCTGGGGTTGGTGCCAAGTGCCTCGAGCACGCGGAAGGCGCGCTCGTCCTCCCACTTCTGCGAAACGCGAGAGTCGGGATTGTTCAGGTCCCCGAATGTCATGGCGTCGGTCGGGCACGCCTGCACGCACGCAGGGTTGAATGCCTGGTCCTCCACCTGCTTGCCCCCTCGGGTGCTCCGGCGGATGCGCTGGATGCAGAAGGTGCACTTCTCCATGATGCCGCGTGTCCGCACGGTGACGTCCGGGTTCAACTGGTTCCGGAGGTCCTCCGGCCAGACTGGCTCCCAGTAGTTGAACAGACGGGCGTGGTAAGGGCAGTTGTTGCCACAGAAGCGGGTACCTACGCAGCGGTTGTACACCTGCACGTTCAGTCCCTCACTGTTGTGGTAGGTCGCGTACACCGGGCAGACGGACTCGCAGGGGGCGTTGTCACAGTGCTGGCAGAGCACTGGCAGGAAGCGGGCCTTGATGTCCGGGTAATCTCCTTCCCAGTATCGCTCCACGCGTATCCACTCGATGGCACGACCATCCAGGAATGCGGACTGATCGTTGAGTGGGATGTTGTTCTCAGACTGGCAAGCGATAACGCATGCCTGACAGCCTGTGCAGCGGTCCAGGTCTATGACCATCCCCCACTTGTGGTTTGCCCTGTTCTCAACCTGTGTGCGTGTCGCCATGACAAGTCCTGCTTTGCGTTATGCCTTGTGCACGAATATGAGTTCTTCGCCGTGGAGTTGGCGAGCGGGCTCGATGCCCTCCAGCTTCGGAACCACCTTCGTCCGGGTAGTGCCGGAGATGCGGACGCGAGTAGCGCCCCAGGCGAATGCCCCGGTCTCTGCGTCTTCAGCGGGCTCCAGTATGTCCAGCACGTTTGCGCCGCGCCGTGCCGCATAACTCGTAAAGGCACGGTGCCCCTGCCCCATGGGCACGGCGGCCACGTCGGGAGGCGTGGCGGGGTTGATGTATACCGATGCGCGGATGGTGCGGCCCGTGGCCGCCTCCACGATGACGACGTCGTTGTTCTTGAGTCCCATCTCATCGGCGGTGTGCGGGTTCAGTTCCACCCACGTGTCCCAGGCAGCGCTGGTGATGGGGTCCGGCGCCGACTGCGCCCATGGCAGATGCGCGTACTGCCCCGCGCCCACCCCGATGCCCTCGAACGGCACGAGATGCAGCGGGTAGCGGTTCGGGTCTGCCGATGAAACCGCCGGCGCACTGGTGGGAAGGGCGGGGAGGTCAGGCCGGGAACCGTCCGCAGTCGCGCCCGTGTCCCACCAGCCGCCACGTTCCAGTGTCCGCTTCCAGAACTCTGCGAACGTGGGCTGTACGACGGAGCCACGTCCCTGCGCGTGGAGGTCCTGCGCCAGAGCGCGTACCGCCTCACGCATGTTCTCCCACTCTAGGCCAGGCAGCCCCAACTGGCTCCCGGTCTGCAGCAGCACGTCCCCGAAGCTCAGGGTGTCGTGGAAGCGGTTCACTGCGGGCTGCTGGAAGCCGATGGTCGTGTAGCCGGGGCCGGGGTTCGGTTCGTCCGTGCCCCACTCTTCCAACGGCGTGTGGCACGGCAGGATGAGGTCGGCTAGCTCGCTCGTCTCGTCGAGGAAGCTTGAGAAGCTAACGACGGTGTCAACGCTGCGCAGCGCCGCTCGTGCATCGAGCGCGCCGGGTAGGCCGTAAGCGAGGTCCGCCTCGCGCACCAGCACGGCGGTGATGTCGCCGGAACGCATGTCGGCGAGCGTCTGTTTCCATTCGCGCAGTGAGGCAGAACTGACCCGTCCGCTGATCGGTTCAGGGTTGAAGACGAGTCCACCGGGCCGGTTCACCGACCCGACGAGCGCATTAAGGGCGTAGACCGCCATCATGTTGAACAGACCGTTCGCCTGGGCGGCAGCAGGGCCGCCACCCATGACGAGCGCAGGATGGTGCTTCTTGTCTGCCAACTCGTGGGCCAACTCGGTTATCACGTGTGCGTCGACGCCCACCTGCGCTGCCACGCGCTCAGGCGCGAAAGCCTGTAGCGCCCTCGCTCCCGCTCCATCTGTCAGCGCGGACGCCGCGTCCGAGTCAGCCGTGCCTTCGTCGATCATGGTGTACGCGATTGACATCGCCAGCAGCCCCTCTGAACCGGGGGTTGCGTAAACCCAGTGGTCGGCGGCGGCGGCTGTCGTTGAGTAACGCGCGCCAACGTGCACCAGGCGTCCGCGTGAGCGGCCGTCGCCCTGGCGGAACTCGCCGTAGCCGCGCGAGAAGTGCGTGGGGTTGATCCAGGTGCCGAGGAAGTCGGCGCCGAAGTTGAGTATGTAGCTCGCATGCGCGATGTCAAAGTCGGGTTGTGCGTTCTGGCCGTAGAGCTGGCGCAGCGCCTCCCGAGCGACGCTTTCGCAACCAAGCGCATCGAAGCCCTGGAGCCGCATGCCGGAGCCGTCGGCGAACGCCTGCACGACATCGGCGACACGCCCGCGGAGCAGCGGCGTCGCGAGCAGCACTTCGCTCGGCTGTCGGTCGCTGATGATGGCAGTAAGGCGCTCGATGCCCTCCGCCCAGTCGATGCGACGGAACGGCCCGCCCTTCGCGATGCGGAGCAGCGGGTGCTTGATCCTGTCCGGGTGGTAGAGCGCCTGCAGCAGGGCCTCGGCGCGGATGCCATGCTTGCCGGTGTTCACCGGGTGGTCAGGGTTGCCCTCGATCTTCTTGGCACGACCCTCCATCACGCGGACGAGCAGTCCCTCACTCGCCAGGCCGAGTTGGGCAGCGGTGGCGTAGTAGTTGTCTCTGCCGGTGACGAGGTCTTCCGGCATCTCGACAGGGCTCTGAACCTGGATCTCGTGGTCCGGCACCCGGCAGCCGTTGAAGACGACAGCGCCTATGCCGGTCACGCCCGCCCATTTCAGAAACTGTCTGCGAGTCAGCGCCATTCGCTCTTCCTAGTAGTGGCACGTCGTGCAATCGGTCGGTGCCCCGTTGTCGCGGTGGCAGTCGACGCAATCGCGCATCTTCAAGTTTCGGACCTGCTCAACGACCTCCATGCTCGCGATGTCGCCGTGGCAAGTCGAACAGGAGAATCCCTGCTGGATATGCGGGGCGTGCACGAACTGCACGTGGTCGGGAAGCCGGTGGACACGTACCCAGTTGACCGGGTCTGGCCCCTCCAGCGGGTCTCCTATCAGCTTGGCAATCTCGGCCTCCGCAGTCGGCGAGTCGGACTCCGTGCCCGTGATCCGGGTGAAGTCGTGGCAGAACTGGCACTGCGCCACAGCGGGCACGGTAGCGGCCTCTTCTGTCGACACGGTGCGGTGGCAGAACTGGCAGTCCAGACCGGCAGTGGTGACGTGCACCGTGTGAGGGAATGCTATCGGCTGCGTCGGACCGTCGCCGAAACCGAGGACGGCGGGAGGCTGCGCCCACCAGGCCAGTACGAAGAAGTAGGCCACGAAGGCGAGAACCAGAGCTGCAACGAGACCGATGACCGGAACAGCTATCTTGATCAGGGAGTTGCTCATCGCTTGCACGCCGGGAGACCCGGCTCTACTGCGCCCCCCTATAGAACAGATCAGAGATGAGGTCCAGCCTCTCGATGAAGAGCGAGAGTGCATAGAACCCAAGTAGCAGGAACAGGACTGCTCCCGCGTAGAGCGGGATCCGGATACGGCGAGCCACGTGCGCCGGGATGTCCCTCGAGATGGCGAGGGACGGAATCATGCCGTGGGCCAGGAGCATGCACGCTCCGAAGCCAAGGGCCGATCCGAGGAGGAACCACAGCGCTGCGAGGAGGTCAGCCGTCGCCGCCCAGTCAGATGCTGTTATAAACGTGGGGTCTGGGCCGGTCATTCACATCGTCCGAGGGCCTGTATTTCAACAGCGTCGCCGGAAGCCCTGCCTGCTTCTGGATTGGGCGGAGAGACGCTGCACGAACATACCATCGGCGATCCTCCCGCCAAGAAGAGCACGTTAAACCACCTCTAGGGCAGGTGTCAACAGTTTGTGATGAATTTCGCATACGGTTCAACACACGCGCCGGAACGCCTGATCTCGAGGCCTCTGATGCCCCTCGTAGAGAGTCCGACCACTTGCAATCCCCCACTGTCCGTCTACAATTGTGCGCCGTGGTCGGCTTGGCCACAGGAGCGCAGCAGACGATGGCAGGCCAGAACGAAGCGACCGCCCGAAACACCGTAACCCGTCGTGGCTTCCTGAAGCGCGTGGCGTTGGTGGGCGCCGCAGCCTCAGCGCTGGGCATCCTCTCCAGGGGACGCATCGGAGGCATCGGACAACAGGGACGCTCCACACCCGCCGACCTTCCGGGCGCAGGTTCCATCTTCCAGCCTCGTGGTGACACGCGCATCCAGCGCTGAGCGCTGCGAATCGCGCTTATCCCTTACGATTCCTAAGGAACGCGTCAGGAACGCGTCGCGGTTATCCCTTCTCACGGCGATTAACATTCCTCTCTTCGTTGACGATGCCTGAATCCTCTTATACGATGCGCTTGGTTCAACTGGTGTTGCACCAGCGCGGGGCAGCACACCGGTAGAGGGCGTACCGGCCAGCAAACCACGCAACGCTTGTGCGCGGAGGGCAGCCTTGGACAACATCGACCGACGAATCATCGAGACGCTGCAGCAGGACGGTCGCGCCTCCCACGCGCAGATGGCCCGCGAGTTGGGTCTGAGCGAGGGGACCGCACGCCGCCGCCTTGCCAAGCTGCTGCAGGACAAGGTAATCAAGGTCGCAGCGATCCCGGACCCGGAACGTCTTGGTTACCACACGTCCGCTTTCATCGGGTTGCAGGTAGACCCGTCACGGGTTGAAGCCGTGGCAGACGAGTTGTCCGAGCTGGCGGAGGCGGAACACGTGTCCATCACCACCGGGAGCTACGACATCTTCATCTGGGTGAACCTGACGAGCTCTGAGGCCCTCGCCTCGTTCCTGCACAACAAGGTGGGCATCGTGCAGGGCATCCGGCATACGGAGACGTTCGTGAGCCTGGAGACGCGCAAACGCGCCCTCGGCGCGGGGCTCTTGTAGCGGTCCTCGCCGGTTGACACGCCTCGGACCGCTCCGTAGCATGAAACGACCGGGCCGAGGTAGCTCAGTTGGTAGAGCACAGCACTGAAAATGCTGGTGTCCCCAGTTCAAGTCTGGGCCTCGGCACCAAGCTGTAAGGGCCCGGTGCTGGTACGAGCGGAAGTGGCTCAGGGGTAGAGCGTCTCCTTGCCAAGGAGAAGGTCGCGGGTTCAAATCCCGTCTTCCGCTCCAGCTCCAATCTCCAAGATTGCGCGTCTGTCCATCCTGACGTCTTGAGCAAGCCGCTTCAGCCTGTGCTAGGGGCGGAGTCAGTGCAACGCGCTTCGCTATAATCCGACCAGTGCCGAAGTGGCGGAATGGTAGACGCGACGGTCTCAAAAACCGTTGAGGGCAACCTCATGCCGGTTCGAATCCGGCCTTCGGCACCAACCCCTTTCTTTACTTCTGTGGAGCGGGCCATTTGTGCCCTGCTCATGGTTGCGATAGGCTCGCGCCATCTCGCTATGGAGGCGCGCCATGGTTATGCAAGGCACCGACATGAAGGTGGCGGAGACGCCAACCGGACAGCTCGAAGACTTCCGTATCCCCGACGCCTACGAGGACTGGCTGGAGAGCGAGGGAGTGATGGTCCACAAGACCTTCTACATCCCCAACTGGCACGAGGTCGAGGTTGGCCCGTGGGAGCGCAAAGGCGGCGATGGAGCGGTCGTCCGCATCGACAACGCCCTCCTGCCCAACGACCTGCACGTGGTCGACATCAGGCCCGGCGGCAAGTCCGAGCCCGAGCACCACATGTACGAAATCAACTTCTACATCGTCCAGGGCCGTGGGGCGACGACCGTCTGGATGGACGACGACAGTAAGCAGACGTTCGAGTGGAGGACCGGCTCCCTCTTCACCGTCCCCCTGAACGCCTGGTACCAGCACTTCAACGGCTCCGGCGACGAGAAGGTGCGCTACATGGCCACTACCAACGCCCCGCCGATGATGCGCCTCTTCCGTGACACCGACTTCATGTTCAACAACGACTTCATGTTCCGCTCCCGCTACTCGGACGACGAGTCCTGGTTCTCCGGCAACGGCACGCTCTACAACAGGCGCGTCTGGGAGAGCAACTTCATCCCCAACGCTCCGGACATGGCCCTCTACGGCTGGAAGGAGCGCGGCGCGGGCGGCATCAACGCCATGCTGCAGATGGGCAAGAACGACATGGGCAACCACATCTCCGAGTTCCCCATCGGCACCTACAAGAAGGCGCACCGGCACGGGCCGGGCGCCCACCTCTTCCTCCTCAGCGGCGACTCCGGCTTCTCCCTCCTGTGGACCAAGCCTGACCGCTCCGACATGATCAAGTGCGACTGGCAGGTCGGGACCGTCGTCATCATCCCCGGTGAAGGAACGTACCACCAGCACTTCAACTCAGGCACGACCCGCGCCCGCTACATGGCGCTGCGCGACGGCAAGGGCGGCTTCATCGCGCCGAACACCGCCGTGGGTGGCGATGTCAGCATGAAGGAGGGCGGTATCCAGGTCGAGTACGAGGACGAGGACCGCGAGATCCACGAGATCTTCGAGGCTGAACTCGCCAAGTCAGGCGCCCAGTGCAACATGAAGGCGTTCATCCCCTACTGCACCGGCGTCGCAGGCGTCACGGACGAGCGAAGGACCTAGGGGTAACCCGCCAGTCACAGAAGGGAGGAGGGGGGTTGGTACTCCCCTCCTCCCTTTGTTTGGTAGAGCGGGCCGCAGGCGGCGCTCTACGAGAACCGCTTGCCGTACACACTCCGGGCGTTGCCTTCGTAGACTGCGCCCTTGTCCTCGTCCGACAGGAAATCGATGTCGTCGATGAGGGGCTTCGTGTTGTCGTACCACTCGCCGGTGCGCGGGTTGTCGGCCGACCCCGCACCAGGACGCTCGGTGCCGAACAGGCAGCGGTCCGTCCCCACTATCTTGAACAGCAGCTCCAGCGACTCCTGGTTGTAGAGACAGGTGTCGTAGTAGAGGTTCTTCACGTGACGGTCGAACGTCTCTTCCCCGTTCGGCCCGCGCATCCGCGCCCGCCAGCGCCCTATCTGGTAGGGGATCGACCCGCCGCCATGGCTCATGATGATCTTGAGCCCGGGGAAGTCGTCGAACACCGTGGACTTGGCGAGTGACAGGATGGCGATGCTCTCTTCCGTGATGAAGTGGTTGTGGAACGACTCGCGCAGGTCCTTGCAGCTTGCCGGGTGGATCAGCGCCGGTATGTCTTCCTTCTCCATCTTCTCGTAGAGCGGGTACCAGTACTCCTCGCCCATCGTCGGTGTCGTGTGCTGTCCCTCGCTCGGGTCAGGGTTAATCATGATCCCGAGGAACCCCAGATCGTTGATGCAGCGGTCAATCTCCTCGAACGTGTCGGTCACGGGCGCGCCATCGCACTGCGGCAGGCCCGCAACACCCCTGAACCGGTCAGGCTCGTTCTGCACGGCCAGCGCGATCGCGTTGTTGTTAGCCTCGCAGAACCAGTGCACGATCTTGTCCGGCTTCTCTGAGTGCATCAGCGAGTACGGGCGCGGAGACAGGAACGCAATGTCCGTTCCCACGTCGTCCAACAGCTCGGAGTG
>DAOUHT010000068.1:0-5120 GCA_034428375.1 Dehalococcoidia bacterium
TTCCCTCGTGCCAGGCAGCGTTCGACCAGTGGCGGCCCGTCTACAACTTCGAGCGACCGCACCAGGCGTTGGGCCTGGCCACGCCACTCAGCCGCTACATGCCCAGCCCTCGGAGCTTCCCCGAGACGCTTCCGCCGATCGAATACGGAGACGGCGACCTGGTGCGCAAGGTGATGGCGGAGGGATGGGTGAGCTTCAGAGGCCATGCGTTCAAGGTGGGCCGGGCACTGCGGGGATATCCCGTAGCGCTCCGGTCAACAGCAGAGGATGGCGTGTGGGGTGTTTGGTTCATGACGCATCCTATCGCGGACGTGGACCTGCGCAGCCCTGAACCGGAGGTTACGAGGTGCCCCAATGTGTAAAGTATGTCTCCGAACACCCGTAAACCATCTCTCCGGTCTATACAGTAGGAAGAGGGAATCAAGCCCCCGTTCCCAACCTCCTCGCTATGTGCGTCAAGGCTTCAGCCATTCGTAGAGATGATAATGGTCGCGGGTCATGCCGAGCGCTTCGTAGACGCGCTGGGCGGGTTCATTGGTCTTGTCGACGTAGAGGCGGAGGCCCACGAGTTCGTCGGAGCGCTCGACCTGCTCGCGCAGGTGAGCGTAGAGCGTCGAGTACACCCCACGGCGGCGCGCTTCAGGGACGACGTAGACCGAGTGGATCCAGAGCACGACGCCGTTCCGCCAGTCGCTCCACTCGGTGACGGTCATCAGCATGCCGACGGGGACCGCGTCATCCTCGGCGAGCCAGTACTCGGCGTGGACGCGGTCCTCCAGCACGGCGCGCACGCCCTCGGTGAGCGTTGCGTGGTCGAGCTCCGCGCCCTCGCTCTCGGTGGCCATTGCCATCTGCGCGTCGACGATGAACCGCAGGTCGTCCCGGTTGGCGCGGCGTACGGCGATCACGGGGTGACGCCTGAGGTGGGGAGGCTGATGGAGGCGGGACGCACGGTTATGCGGCAACCTTGCGCATGACGGCGACGACCTTGCCGTGCACCTGGACGCTGTCCGCTGGGACGATGATGGGTTCCATCGCGGGGTTGGCGGGCATGAGGCGGACGTTCTCGCCCTCCAGGTAGAAGTGCTTGAGTGTGGCCTCTTCCTGCATCGGGAGCCAGGCCGCGACCATCTCGCCGTTGTGGGCGTCGCGCGTGTGGCGGAGCACCACGATGTCGCCGTCGGTCACGAACGCGTCGATCATCGAGTAGCCCTTCACGCGGAGGGCGTAGAGGTTGTCTGGGTCGCGGGGCGTCAGCTCGGGCGGAAGGGCGAACGACTCATGGTCGCCGCCGGCGTAGGCGGCAGCCTCGGGGACGGGGATCGGTTCGCCCGCTGCGATCGCGCCGAGCACGGGGATGCGGGCCACCTCGACGAGGTTGGCCTCAGACTCGCCGACGATCTCGATGGCGCGGGAGATGTCGGGGTCGCGGCGGATGTAGCCGTCGCGCTCGAGCAGGCGGAGGTTGTAGTCGACGACGGAGGTGGAGCTGATGCCGCACGCGAGCTGTATCTCGCGGATGGACGGCATGTAGCTGCGGTCGGTGTGGTACTCGCGCAGGAAATCGAGTATCTGCTGCTGGCGCGGCGAGATGGCTGGCATGGGCGGCCTCCGGAACGGATGTTCAGAACGGACGTTCTACAGAGTAGTGGGCCGCGCGCATGACTGTCAACGGGGTCGTGTCGCAGTTTCAGCGGGTTGCGGAAGGGCAGGGTGGTTCGACAAGCTCACCATGAGCGGTCAAGGGCTCTCACCACGAGCAGGGGAGGGCTCTCACTACGAGCAGGCGAGGGCGGGGTTACGCGCCAGAGCGGGGGCTTTCGCAGGAATGGCCCTAGGCCTTGTCAGGCCGTGTAAGGGAATGAAAACGAGGAGGCGCTGGTCGGCAGCGGGGACATGCGGACCGGTGCGAGTGTGCGCTGCCCGCGCACCCTGGATTCCCGCTGGTGCGGGAATGACGGGACCGTCGGCGGGGGGCTTTCACAGGAACGACGGGCGCGTTACTCGGCGGAGGTGGCGGCGTTGAGCCGCTTCGTGAGGCGGGACTTGCTCCGCGCGACGGCGTTTCGGTGGATGATGCCCTTGGACGCGGCGCGGTCCAGCCTGCTTACCGCCGCCAGGACGGCGCTGCCCGCCGCCTCGTTGTTGGTGTTGAGCGCGCGGACGGCCTTCTTGACCGCCGTGCGCATGCTGGAGCGGACGCGCCGGTTGACGATACGGCGTCGCTCCTGGACTCGTGCTGCTTTGTTCGCTGGCATTGCTGCTCCGTGAGACTGTTCCTGTTGCTGACGGCCTATTATCGCTCACCGGGGCCTCGTTTGGCCAGAGGTGGAGTGGGCCGGTAACTGTTTCGGGAGACGTCCGGGAGCGCGGGACGCTCGACGGCGGCTCTCGTTCTTCATCCGGTTCTTCATCCGGCCCTCACTCGTGAGCGCGGGCGTTTCCGGACCTTGCAGATCTTGATCGAGCAGGCCACGGCCTTGTTCCGGGGGTAAGGCGTCAAGATGCGCGCTGAAACGCGTGTTGCGTTGCCGTCTCGCAGGGCAGGGCACGCGGAGTGGAAGCGGTCGGTGGGAACGGGAGCGCATCCGCGATCCGGGTTGCCGCATCGCGCGGGTCATGCAGCCAGCGTAAGCGGGCCGGGGGCGTTTGGGGAAGGGGCGAGTGTCACACGTACAACTCACATCGATGGACAGGATGTACAGGATGGGGAGGCAGGGAGCCGGGCCGGAGGTCAGCCGCCCGTGAGGAACGTGCGCCAGCCTCGAGTGCTGCCGACGGTCCGCAGGTAGAGGAAGAACGCGGGAAGCCAGATGAAGTCGTTGCCGATGAGCAGCAGCCCGACCTGGCCGGGAAGCTCGCCCGCGAGCCACGCGAACATGAAGCCGATGGGGCCGAGCACCTTCCCCGCGGTGGCGACGAGCACGAGGTGCGGGTGGCGCTCAGGGTTGCGAGCGACCCACCAGAAGGCAGGCGCGTAGACGAGCAGGAACATGCCGACGACCCGCCAGAGCGATGGGTGCTCCAGCGGGCCCATGCCGATGAGCTCGAAGAAGGCGTTGGGAAACAGGATGGTGACGATACCCCACGCCGCGTTGTAGACAGCGGCTGCGTAGAACCAGGGCCGGTACGCTGCGAGGGACCGTTTGAGGCCAGGCGTGTTGTTCATGCTCCAGTGCTTTCGTTCCCATTCCCCGCCGGTTCACCCTCACCCTGGCCCTCTCCCTTCGAGGGAGAGGGGAGAAGCGTACCGTCGTAGCCGACGAGCAGCCAGCCCCACGGGGTCTCGATGCGCACGCTCACGTCCATCGCGCCGGGGACGCTCGCGGAGCGGCGCTCCGTGCCCCACGTGTGGATCGAGAGCCAGCGCGGGACGGGCCAGCGACGCCCGAGGGAACAGAGCAGCATGCGGTCCGACCAGTGGGTGAGCGACTCGTCGTCCGAGGTAACGGTCATGGGGAAGTCCAGCGAGCCGAATCGCTCGACCAAGAGGCCATTCCCGGCCCGCTGCTCGGTTCGAAAAGGCCACGCGCCGATGCGCCTGTCCCAGTGCTCGCGCTCGCCGTCCCGTCGCACGTGCAGTTCCACCGGCACGCGCCCCTCTGTACGTGGCATCCGGAGCGCCCATCGCACGAGACCGGCCCCGATGAAGCGTCCGAGGGTTACGTCCATCTCGCCGCGAGCGGCGAACTGCGCGTCTGTTCCGTGCACCTGCTTGAGCACGTCCGGCAGGGCGTGCCAGGCGTCGCCGAGGAGGTGCTGGTAGAGGTTCACAGTTTCTGTGGGGGGGGGTGGGGGGCATGGGGCTATGGTAACGCAGGGGGTGTGGGCAGAATCCACTAAGTGAGTGGTCTGCTCTATAATTGCGGCTTGTCAACTATATCAGCGCGTAGTCTTAGTCCTTGCGCGCGGAGCGAGGCATGTCGCACGAGATAACTGACGGCAATCAGATGCTGATTCCTTTATACCATGGTACAAGTAGGATGTTCTTGGCGTCCATCAAAAGGCATGGGCTTGGCGCAGAGGATCCGAATAGCCAAGTCAGGAGTTACGAACTGTTGTCTGAATTATTGGAAATAATGGAGAAGCATGATTGGTTCTATGACGAAAATCTTGCTGCACATAAGTGGATATCGCAGACGATGGTGAGCCAGCGAGTAACTGATGGAGGATTTAACTTCCGGCACGGTAGTGCCTACCTCTCACCCTCAATTCTCACTGCGGCACGCTATGCATCGAACAGTCGTTTTGGATCTGAATTCCTCTCTCACGCAGTTGCCCTGTTGGAAGAGTTGGGAAAGCGTGACAGTCGTCTTGCGGAGCGAATAACTCAAGGATACCCTCGCATTGCTAACCTGCGTAAAATCAAGCATGAACCTCTCTTAGTTAAGGCTATTGACGTACCGATTACCAACCTGCGTTCAGAGAATGGCGATGACGTTCTGTTGGAGATTGAGAAGATGAAGGAGTTAATGAATGGGCTTGATTCCAATATGCATGACTTAGTGTGGCAGCAGTCGAACTTTGAACTAGTCACACCTGTTGCTGCACAGCAACATTGAATTCTACACCATTGAATGGCATGAAGGGAAGTTACACACTCTAGCGCTGGTCTAAGGACAACAAAGGGATGCATGCCGTGACGGCCACTCCTCTGGATTCCCGCCTTCGCGGGAATGACGGGAAGTGCAGGGATGACGAAGGAAGGGGAATGACGGGAAAGTGGGTCCTGCGCAGGCCCCTTCGACAGGCTCAGGGTGAGCGGAAGGGGACACCCGAGAGGATGCCGCGCGCTGAAGCGCGGACTGCGCTCGGCATGACAGCCCGCACCGCCACCTGCCGCCCCCCGTGTGCCCTAGCGGGCACGCTGGATTCCCGCCTTCGCAGGAATGACGAGAGAAAGTGCGGGAAATACAAGAGAGAGTGTAGGGATGACGGAGGAAGGGGAATGACGGGAACGAGGTTCCTGCCTGCTCAGGACCCTTCGACAGGCTCAGGGTGAGCGGAGGGGGACACCCGAGAGATATCTCGACTGCGCTCGGCATGACAAACCGGGCTGCGAGGTTCCTGCCTGCGCAGGAACGACGGGTCTACCTGACCAGCAGTGAGATAGCGGCGGC
>DAOUHT010000069.1:0-35002 GCA_034428375.1 Dehalococcoidia bacterium
TGCCCAGACCTACGTGCAAGCGATAGCCGACCAGCCTCCTGGTATCGAAGAGCGGCTGCCGAAAGGGGCGCAGCGCCTCCTCGCATATCTCCGCGCGAACCCCGGGCAGCATCGGACGGCATCGCTCACAGCAACCCTAGGACCGTGGGTGCGAAACGCCATCCGCGCGCTGGTGGAGGCGGGTGCAGCCTCCGAGACGCTGACCGAACCCCGGCACAAGACGTCCCTACCGCGGAAGACATGGCTTGCTCCCGCTGTCTCCGCCTCTGCCCTCCGCGAACTCGCCACCGAGCAGCCGCGCGCGCCGCGCCGTGCCGAACTGTTGCGTGAACTCGCAGGCTCTCCGGGTGGGCTGGCAGCCGCAGACGCACGCAAGCGGTACGGCAGGACAGCCGTTGCCAAGGCAATCGAGATGGGATTGGCAACGGTTCAGGCAGCGCCTCCCGCGCCGGAGATGGTTCCCCTTGCCCCGCTCCTGCCGACTCCCGACCAACAGCAAGCGCTCGCCGCGCTCACACGCGCGATGGACGACGCCTCAACAACACCGCGAGTATGGCTGTTGCACGGGGCAACCGGCAGTGGCAAGACGGAGGTGTATCTGCAGGCCATCGCTCACTGCCTGGCGAAGGGCCAGCGGGCTATCGCGCTCGTGCCTGAGGTCGCACTGACGCCGCAGATGACGGAGCGGTTCGAAGAGCGGTTCCCCGGGGAAGTGGGATTACTGCACAGCAGGCTCACACCGGCGCAGCAGAGGGACGAATGGTGGCGCATCTTCCGTGGCGAGCGCAGCGTCGTCATCGGGCCTCGCAGTGCACTGTTCGCGCCCGTGGAAGACCTCGGCCTCATCGTGCTCGACGAGGAGCACGAGTGGACCTACAAGCAGTCCGACGCCCAGCCTCACTACCACGCCCGCGACGCCGCCGAGCAACTCGCTTCGCTCACGGGCGCGGTCGTCGTGCTCGGCAGCGCGACGCCGGACATCGTAACCGCGTGGCGGGCGAACCGAGGCCTCATCGGCAAACTCTCGATGCCTGCCCGGATCGAACGCTCGGGCGCACTCACGTCCCTCGCAGAGGTCGACGTGGTGGACATGCGGACAGAGTTGAGGGAGGGGAATCGGAGCATCTTCAGCCGGTTGCTGCAACAGCGGTTGCAGGACACCCTCGCAGCGGGACGGCAGGCGGTGCTCTTCCTGAACCGACGCGGGGCAGCGAGCGTTGTCGCGTGCCGCAGTTGCGGGTTCGTCTTGCGCTGCCGCCGGTGCTCGACGACGCTCACCTACCATCGCCCGTTCGATGGCGCAGGCGCGGGGCAGCTGCGCTGCCACCACTGCGGCAGAGGGCGAGCGGAACCACGGCGTTGCCCCCGGTGCCGTAGTATCCACATCCGTTATCTCGGGCTGGGCACCCAGCGAGTGGTCGACGAAGTGAGCCGCCTCGCCCCGGACGCCCGCGTGCTGCGCTGGGACAGCGACACCACATCCGCTACAGGCGCGCACGAACGCCTGCTCCGCTCGTTCGCCGAGGGAGAAGCGGATGTCCTCGTCGGTACGCAGATGGTCGCGAAGGGGCTGGACGTTCCATCGGTCGACCTCGTGGGCGTGGTGCTGGCGGACATCGGCATCCACATGCCGGACTTCCGAGCGCCGGAGCGCACCTTCCAACTGCTCACTCAGGTCACAGGGCGAGCGGGGAGAGGTCCACAGGCGGGGTACGCGGTAGTCCAGACTTACCTGCCGGACCACTACGCTATCCAGGCCGCTGCCGGGCAGGACTATGCGGCGTTCTACGCCACGGAGATGGAGCATCGTCGCGCACAGGGGAACCCGCCCTTCAGCAGACTCGTTCGGCTGCTGTACGACGGCCACTCGGACAGGCGTACGGCGCAGAACGAAGCCCAGCAGCTCTCCGGCCGCCTGCGACGAACGGTGCGAGAGTGGGACATGCGCGGTGTGGACGTTATCGGCCCCGCGCCTACGTTCCCACCGCGCATCCGGAACGCGTGGCGCTGGCAGTTGCTCATCCGCGCGCCGGAGCCTCGCCTGTTGCTGGACAAGCTCAGCATCCCATCCGCGTGGCGTGTGGACGTCGACCCCGTGAACATCGTGTGAGGCGCTCGTATAATCGTTGTATGGCCGTCCTGCAGATGCACTACATCCCGGACACTGTCCTCCGCGAACGCGCCCGAAAAGTGCGCGACCTTGCCGACCCCGCGCTGCGCAAACTTGCGGACGACATGATCGAGTCGATGTACCACTACAACGGCGTCGGGCTCGCAGCCAACCAGATCGGGTCCCTCAAGCGCATCTGCATCATCCAGATGCCGGAGGACGAGGAGCCGACGGTGCTCTTGAATCTGGAGATCACGCGCAAAGAGGGCGAGCGCGAGGTGACGGAGGGCTGCCTCAGCCTGCCCGGCTGGCAGGGCCGCATCCTCCGGGCGGAGAAAGTATGGGCGCGCGGCGTGGGGCTGGACGGCAAGCCGATACGCTACAAGGGTGCGACGGAACTGCTCGCCCAGGCGCTAGAGCACGAGTGCGACCACCTGGACGGCATCCTCTACACGGACTACCTGCGCGCGTCCGAAGACCTCTACGAGGTTGAGCAGGGAGCGGAAGAAGAAGGGGAAGGAGCGGTCGAGGCCGCAACGGGCTAGCGCTTGCCGCCGCCCTGAGTGCGCTCCTTGATGCGCGCCGCTTTCCCGGACAGGCCCCTCAGGTAGTACAGCTTGGCGCGACGCACCTTGCCCCGGCGCACCAGTTCCACACTGTCCACGTTCGGGGAATGGAAGAAGAACGACCGCTCGACCCCGACGCCTGACGCGACGCGGCGCACCGTGAAGGAGCTGGACGGGCCGCCGCCGCGCTTTCGGATGACAACGCCCTGGAAGCTCTGCTGGCGCCGGCGCTCGCCTTCGCGGATCCAGACGTTCACCTTCACGGTGTCGCCCGGCTGGAACTCCGCGATCTTCTCGTTGGGAGTCAGTGCTACTGCGTCGCGCGCTTCCATGGGAGTACCTCTTACAGTTGCGTAATGCCCGTCCGCAACGGGCAACCGCTAGAGTATACGAGAACAGGAGAGGCGGGGCAACGGGCGTCAGGTGGCGGAGATAGCGTGCACCCTGCTCAGCATCTCGTCCCACGGATCGCCGCGCGGCGGCAATTCATCTATCGGCAGCACTTCGCTGCGGTTGTTCCGCCAGCAGACGAGACCTCCGGAAACGCCGTCCAGGAGGGCGTCGGCTGCCTTGACGCCCATGCGTGTCCCGAGGATGCGGTCGAACCGGGACGGCACGCCCCCGCGCTGGATGTAGCCAAGCACGGTGTAGCGGGCGTCGTAGGGTTTGTCGGAGTCATTGATGAGTTGGGCGAGTTCCGCCGCTCCCCAGCGCGCTCCTTCCGCCAGGACGATGATGAAGTGGCGCTTGCCCCGCAGCCACACCTGCCGCATCTCCTCGAAGACTTCCTCAAGCTCCATCGGCCGTTCGGGGGTGATGACCATCTCGGCGCCCGTGGCGAGGCCGGCCATGATGGCGATGTAGCCGCAGTGCCTGCCCATCACCTCCACAATCATCGCCCGCCGGTGCGCGGCGGCAGTGTCCTGGATGCGGTCGATGGCCTCCATCGCAGTGTTGATCGCCGTGTCGGCGCCGATGGTGATCTCCGTGCCCGGCATGTCATTGTCGATGGTTGCCGGGATACAGACGACGGGCATGCCGAGCTTGTGCAACTCCCATGCGCCTTGCATGGAGCCTTCGCCGCCGATGACGACCAGCCCCTCGAACCCTTCCGTGCGCAGGTCTTCCACGGCCTTGTTGCGCACGTTCGCGTCCAGGAAGGGCTCGCACCGGCCTGCGCCGATGATGCTGCCGCCGTGCCGAAGGGACCCGGCGACGTGCCAGGTAGTGAGCTCTTCTACCCGGTGATCGAGGAGTCCGTTGAATCCGTCCCAGAATCCCCAGACCTCAGCGGAACGGAACAATGCGGTGCGCGTGACAGCGCGGATCGCCGCGTTCATGCCCGGAGCATCCCCGCCGCTTGCCAGCACGCCGATCTTCTCCATAGCGCAGCGATTGTAGCACCGCCCCGTACTCCGATGGTTCAGGAACGTTTAGCCCGTTTGACTGCCGCGCGTAGACGCCCTTATACTCAAGATGCTTGGTGGTTTGAGCGGGGCGGACCCACCCGTACCCATCCCGAACACGGAAGTGAAACGCTCCAGCGCCGACGATACTGGCAGGGCAACTTGCTGGGAAAATAGGTCACCGCCAGGCTATGAGACAGATGAGTGCCCGGGCTCCTGCCCGGGCTTGCTTATCCCCCTTCCCAACGACTCACAGGCACGCGGTTGCGTGCCATGTAGCAGTCGCTATGCGCCGAGCGTCCAATGCACCACCTACTAGGGTATGCAACCTGGACGCCAGGCCGTAGAATCCACCTCTGGCGAAATGCCGATTCGGAGTGGCCGTGTCTGAGCAGATGAGCACGGGTGACCCCGGCGAACCGACCATGGCGGAACTCCTCCAGGAGGAGACCCTGCCGCAGGAGTTGCGCAGGGGAGACATCGTACCCGGACAGATCATGGAGATAGACCAGGACGGGATCCTCGTCTCCATCGGCTACAAATCGGAAGGAATGGTCCCTGCCCGTGAGATGCGGACGCTGACGCCGCACCCGGGCGCCCACCACAGCATCGGCGACACTATCAACGTCTACGTCATGGACGTCACCGGCCCCGAGGGGCAAGCGCAACTCTCCATCGACCGCGTGCGCGCCCTTAGCGCCTGGCTGACACTCGAAGAGGCGGAGCGTAACGACACCTTCGTAACCGGGAAAGTCACTGGCCACAACCGCGGAGGGATGGTCGTAGACCTGAACGGATTGCAGGGCTTCATCCCTCTCTCGCAAGTCGCGATCGCGACAGGCGCCGATCCGGAAGCCGCGCTTGCAGAGCGTGTGGGAGAAGAAGTATCGCTCAAGATCGTCGAGGTGAACCGCAAGCGCAACCGCGTGGTCCTCACCGAACGGGGAGCGCTCCGCGAGCAGCGTGAAGGACTGAAAGACCAGCTGCTGGGCACGTTGCAGGAAGGCGACGTTCGCCACGGGCGTGTATCCGGAATCTCCAATTTCGGGGCGTTCGTGGACATCGGCGGCGCCGACGGACTCGTTCACATCTCCGAGATATCGTGGTCCCCGGTGAGCAACGTTTCAGACGTGCTGGAGGTAGGGCAGGACGTAGACGTACAGGTCCTGCGTATCGACCGCGAGAACCGCCGGATCGCTCTCAGTCTCCGTCGCCTGACCCCTACTCCCTGGCAGGCGGCCATGGACCGTATGCACGTGGGGCAACTGGTGACGGGCACCATCACGAATTTCGCCGATTTCGGTGCGTTCGCACGTGTTGAAGACGGTATTGAAGGCTTAATACACATCTCAGAACTGACCGAAGCACACATCCGTCATCCGCGTGAAGTCGTCAATATCGGTGATACAATGACGCTCCAGATAGTAAGCCTCGATCCGGAACGTCATCGGCTCGGACTTAGTCTGCGCCGCGTAGAGGAGACGAAGACGCCTACTGAACATCACGACCCGGTCGAATATCACTCGTTCCTCGACTTCGGCAGGGACAGTGGGCTCGCACAGTAGACCGCGATGTGATTAGATAGAACCGGAGGCGGTCATGGCCAGCAGATTCGAAAAATTCTCAGAACGTGCTCGCAGGGTGCTTTCGCTCGCCCAGGAAGAGGCGCAGCGGTTCAACCATAACTACATCGGCACCGAGCACATCCTGCTTGGCCTCGTCCGGGAGACGGACGGCGTCGCCGCCCGCGTTCTCAGCAGTCTGAACGTCGAGCTCTCCAAGGTGCGCTCCGCGGTCGAATTCATCATCGGCAGGGGCGAGCGCCCCTCCCCCGGCGACATTGGCCTCACGCCGCGCGCCAAGAAAGTGATCGAACTGGCAGTGGACGAGGCGCGCCGCCTCACCCACCACTACATCGGCACTGAACACCTGCTGATCGGCATCATGCGTGAGGGCGAGGGCGTCGCCGCAGGCGTCCTCGAGAGCCTCGGCGTCTCGCTGGACAAGGTGCGCGCCGAGACGACCCGCATCCTCAACCAGAGCGTCTCCCAGAGCCAGGGGCACAGCCGCTCCAGCAACCGCACGCCTACGCTGGACCAGCTCGGCATAGACCTCACCAAGTACGCACAGGAAGGGAAACTCGACCCGGTCATCGGGCGCAGCAAGGAGATCGCACGCGTCGTGCAGATTCTCAGCCGCCGCACGAAGAACAACCCTGTGCTCGTCGGGCCTCCGGGTGTCGGCAAGACCGCCATCGTGGAGGCGCTTGCCCAGCAGGTGAACGCCGGCGACGTGCCGGAGAACCTGAGCAGCCGCCGTGTGGTCACGCTGGACATGGGCGCTCTCGTTGCGGGGACCAAGTACCGCGGCGAGTTCGAAGAGCGCCTGAAGAAGGTCGTGGAGGAGATCAAGTCCTCCGGCAACTGCATCCTGTTCATAGACGAGATGCACACGATGGTTGGCGCAGGCGCGGCGGAAGGGGCTGTGGACGCCGCCAACATCCTCAAGCCTTCGCTCGCTCGTGGGGAGTTGCAGTGCATCGGCGCAACGACGCTTGATGACTACCGCAAGTACGTCGAGCGTGACCCCGCTCTCGAACGGCGCTTCCAGCCGGTGAACGTCGACGAACCCTCCACCGAGGAGACTGTCGAGATTCTCAAGGGCATCCGCGGCAAGTTCGAAGAGTTCCACAACGTGAAGATCGAGGACGACGCGCTCCTGGCCGCCGCCAGCCTCGCCTCGCGCTTCATCGCCGACCGCTACCTTCCTGACAAGGCTATCGACCTGATGGACGAGGCCGGCTCCCGCGTGCGCATCCGCACGAGCGGTATGCCTCTCGGTGTCAAGGAATCGCAGAAGATGCTGGAGACGGTGCGCCGCGACAAGGATGAGGCCATCTCCCAGCAGCAGTATGAGTACGCCGCCGAGCTTCGGGACCGCGAGGTCAAGCTCGCCGACAGCCTGCAGCAGTTGCAGAGCGAGTGGCGCGAGACTTCCGGCGATGAGAAGGCGGCCGTCACCGAGGAAGAGATCGCGGAAGTCGTCAGCATGTGGACGGGCATCCCCGTAACGCACATGGCTGTCGAGGAGGTCGAACGTCTCCTGCACATGGAGGAGAACATCCACCGCCGCATCATCGGTCAGGATGAGGCTATCGTCGCAATCGCCAAGGCTGTGCGCCGTGCTCGGGCAGGCCTCAAGGACCCCAGGCGCCCCATGGGCAGCTTCCTGTTCCTCGGCCCTACGGGTGTCGGCAAGACCGAGCTCGTGAAGGCCCTTGCGGAGTTCATGTTCGGCTCCGAAGACAAGATGATCCGCTTGGACATGTCGGAGTTCATGGAGCGGCACACCGTGGCGCGGCTCATCGGCGCCCCTCCGGGGTACATCGGTTACGAGGAGGGCGGGCAGCTGACGGACGCAGTGCGCCGCCACAGCTACACCTGCATCCTGCTGGACGAGATCGAGAAGGCGCACCCTGAGGTGTTCAACTTGCTCCTGCAGATATTCGACGACGGTCACCTGACCGACGCGAAGGGCCGCAAGGTGGACTTCCGCAACACCATCATCGTGATGACGTCCAACATCGGGTCGGACCTCATCAAGCGTGACACCTCCTTCGGTTTTGCAATGGTCAACCAGGCCAGGATGGAAGAGAACGCGTACGAGAGGATGAAGACCAAGGTGGAGGACGAAGTCAAGCGCTTCTTCCGCCCCGAGTTCCTGAACCGCATCGACGGCCAGATCGTCTTCCACGCTCTCACGAAGGAGCACATCGTCAGCATCGTCGACCTGATGCTCAACGACGTGCGCAAGCCGATGCTGGAGAAGGGCCTGAGCCTGGACGTGACCAAGGCCGCCAAGGAGTGGCTCGGCGAGAAAGGGTTCGACCCGACGTTCGGCGCGCGCCCGCTACGCAGGCTCATCGAGCGCGAACTGGAAGACTCGCTCTCCGAGGGAGTGATTCGGGGCGACTACCGGCCCGGCCAGACGGTCCTTGTCGATATCGACCTGGAAGACGAAGAGAACCCGAAACTAACCATCACCGTTCAGGACAACGAGGAGACGCCTGAACTCGCTGAGGCGGCAGCGGCTCCTGCAGTCGAGTAAGCACGTCGTAGCAGAGAACGCTCAGAGCAAGGGGCGGGTGTGACACCCGCCCCTTGCGCGTTTATCGCGGGTTATTGGACGATGCAGCGCGATGCGTAACCCCGGAACCAGGACCACCTTCCTCTGCCGCGATTGCGGTCACTCGTCACCCAAGTGGAATGGGCGCTGCCCTGGCTGCGGTGCATGGGGCACCATCACCGAGTTCACGGAGCCGAAGCGTCCCGCAGGACAGCGAACCGCCACGGCCCTCGCCGCGCCCCGCGCTGCCGTTGCGCCCACGCCTCTCATCGAGCAGCCGTGCTCGGACGGCGAGCGCATCTCGACCGGTCTCACCGAGGTGGACCGTCTCCTCGGAGGCGGCATCGTTGCGGGCTCCGTCGTGTTGCTGGCAGGCGACCCCGGCATCGGCAAGTCGACGCTGCTGCTGCAGGCTGCCGGCTCCATCGCGGAGACGGCAGGACCGGTCCTTTACGTCTCCGGCGAGGAGTCCGGCGCCCAGGTACGACTGCGCGCCGAACGCCTGAACGTACGGAGCCCTGACGTACGCTTCTCCCCCGAGACCGACGCTTCCACCATAGGCTCCCTGCTCACGAGCGAACGCCCTGCCCTGCTCGTCGTTGACTCCATACAAACGCTCACCTCGCCGGACGCGCAATCGGCAGCAGGCAGCGTCGCTCAGGTGCGCGAGTGCGCCCAACTGCTGATCGGTTGGGCCAAGCAGAGCAACATCCCCGTGGTGATGACCGGCCACGTCACGAAGGACGGCAACATCGCAGGACCCCGTGTGCTGGAGCACATGGTGGACGTCGTGCTCGCGATGGAGGGCGAACCCGTCAGTTCGCTCCGCCTGCTGCGCTGCTCCAAGAACCGCTTCGGAGCGGCCAACGGCATCGCGCTGTTGGAGATGCGGAATGAGGGCCTCATTGAGGTACGCGACCCATCCGCCCTGCTCGTGGGTGAACGCAACCCCTCCGCACCCGGTTCCGCCGTGGCTGTCACGATGCAGGGGAACCGCCCCTTGCTGTGCGAGGTGCAGGCGCTCACCAACGCATCGGTATTCAGCCCTCCCCGGCGCACCGCAACGGGCGTGGACTTCAACCGGATGGCGATGCTCGCCGCCGTCCTCTCCCGCCGTACGGGCATCAGCATCGGGAATCAGGACGTGATGGTGAACATCCCCAGCGGGTTGCAGGTGGCCGAGCCCGCGCTCGACCTCGCTATCGCCACTGCCATCGCATCGAGCTTCCTGGACGCCCCGATACACCCGGCCACGGTCCTGGTAGGCGAGATAGGACTGAACAGCGAAGTGCGGAGCAGCGCTCACCTCGAGCGTCGACTGGAGGAGGCCGCACGTCACGGGTTCGAGCGCGCCCTCGTTCCGCAGGCAGCGCTGCGCTCGCTCGCCGCGCCGTCTGGCATCGAGGTCGTGGGTGTTGCCAGCGTCCGCGAAGCCATCGCCAGCGCCATCCCTGCGCGTTGAGTTCCGCCCGTTCCTCCGCATTCCGCTCTGCTAGCATAGGTATATGAGCACTGCCACACCTCCGAAGCGCCTTCCGGAGTGGTTGAAGGTTCCCTGGCCCGGCGGCGAGAACTACCTCCACGTCCGCCGGATGCTCCGAGACGCTGAACTCCACACCGTCTGCGAGGAGGCCCGCTGCCCGAACATCGGCGACTGCTGGGAGCGCAAGTCTGCGACGTTCATGCTCCTCGGCGACGTCTGCACCCGCGCCTGTCGCTACTGCGCCGTGACCAGCGGCAAGCCTGCGCCCCCCGACCCTGCGGAGCCCGCGCGGCTCGCCCGCACGGTCGAGCGCCTCGGCCTGCAGTACTGCGTGCTCACCTCCGTCGACCGCGACGACCTTCCGGACGGCGGAGCGTGGACGTTCGCGAAGAGTATCCGGCTCATCATCCGGCGCGTCCCTGGCTGCGAGGTGGAGGTCCTGACGCCCGACTTCGGCGGCAATTCCGACGCCTTGCACTGCATCCTCGACGCAGGCCCCGCCGTGCTCAACCACAACATCGAGACCGTGCGCCGCATCTTCAAGAGCGTCCGCGCCAAGGGCGACTACGACCTCTCGCTCACGTTCCTCGCGAATTCACGCGAGTACGCACCGGAGATACCCACGAAGAGCGGCATGATGGTTGGGCTCGGCGAGACCAAAGACGAGATACTCGCGACGATGCGCGATCTGCGTGAGGCTGGCGTGCAACTGCTCACGATCGGCCAGTACCTGCGGCCGTCCCTCGGACACATACCGATGGACCGCTTCTACCACCCACGCGAGTTTGCCGAATTCGAGCGCGCGGGCTATGAGATGGGCTTCGCTCATGTCGCCTCAGGCCCGCTCGTCCGCTCCTCCTACCACGCAGGCGAACAGCGCGCCGCCGCCCGGTAAACCGTGCGCATCGTCGGCATCCGGGAGACGACCGCCAGTATGCGCTCCGATATACGGAACGCGGTCATCGATTTCTCGCAGATGACCGCCTCTGTCGTGGCCGTCGTCACGGACGTAGTGCGCGACGGGACGCCGGTCGTCGGCTACGGCTTCAGCTCCAATGGACGCTACGCCGCCGG
The DNA here is from genome assembly GCA_034428375.1 of Dehalococcoidia bacterium. Lineage (GTDB taxonomy): Bacteria > Chloroflexota > Dehalococcoidia > Lucifugimonadales > Australimonadaceae > Bin16. The sequence continues at coordinate 10,765 of DAOUHT010000069.1, forward strand.
TGGCATCCTCCGTGACCGCTTCATCCCCCGCGTCCTCGACGCCGACCCCGCCTCACTCCTCGATGAGCGCGACCTGCTAGACCCGCACCGCATCTGGGACGTGATGATGACGGGCGAGAAGCCCGGAGGCCACGGCGAGCGCTCGGTCGCCGCGGGCGTGATTGACATGGCGCTCTGGGACGCGGTAGCGAAAGCAGAGGAGCAGCCCCTCTACCGCCTCCTCGCACAGCGCTACGGCGACGGTGCTCCGCCGGACGACGCGTGGGTCTACGCAGCGGGTGGCTACTACCAGCCCGGCAAGGGCGTCGAGGCTTTGCAGGACGAGATGCGCTCCTACCTCGACATGGGCTACGACACCGTGAAGATGAAGATAGGCGGCGCGCCGCTCGACGAGGACCTCCGCCGCATCGAGGCCGTTATCACGGTCACCGGCAGTGGCTCCAGCCTCGCCGTAGACGCCAACGGACGATTCGACCTCGAAGAGGCGATAGCCTACGGCGAGGCGATGGCCCCCTACGGCCTATGCTGGTACGAGGAAGCAGGCGACCCGCTCGACTACGCGCTGCAGGCCGAGCTGGCCGGGCACTACGCACCGCCGCTCGCGACGGGCGAGAACCTCTTCTCGGTGCACGATGCGCGCAACCTCATCCGCTACGGCGGGATGCGCCCCGACCGCGATGTGCTCCAGTTCGACCCCGCCCTCAGCTACGGCCTCGTGGAGTACCTGCGCACGATCGAGATGCTGGAGTCGTCCGGTTGGTCGCGCAGCCGGTGCGTGCCGCATGGCGGCCACCTCTTCGCGCTGCACATCGCAGCCGGGCTCGGACTCGGTGGCAACGAGTCGTACCCCGGCGTCTTCCAGCCGTTCGGCGGATTCCCTGACGGCGTGCAGCCGGAGGGAGGCCGGGTACGGCTGCCGGACATCCCGGGCATCGGCTACGAGCTGAAATCGAACCTCTACACGCTGCTGAGAGGACTCGTGGAGTAGGAGAACGCCATGCGTATCGCTGTGCTGGACGACTATCAGGGCATCGCCCTGCGATAGCATTAGAAGATACCTAGTGGAACCTATGCCTACCGGCGAGGAGAGGAGAGGAAACGGGAATAGTGTACACAGATAAGTTCACTCCGACACACAAGTGGTGCAACCACTGCGAAGCGATGTTGCCGCATGAGATGTTCAGCCGTAACGTAGCCTCACATACAGGATTGCAAGGCTACTGCAAGGAGTGGAATCGCCAATACGCAGAGGCGCGCAGGCGCAAGAGTGGGAGGTAATCTGAAAGCCAGCCAGATGTTCATAGGGCTAGGGATACTGGCAGTTCTCATTGCCGCCATACTGTTCGTAGGCTCGTACTCGGAGCGAAAGTCACCAGAGGAGGTGCCTACGCCCACGCCTACTCCGCCAGCGACATTGCTGCCGGCAACGCCATCCCCAGCGCCCACCGCAACCGCCACGCTCAGACCATCCAGCCGAACTGTCAGTGAGTGCGACCGCCTCTGGAATAACTACGCGGCTGCGTTCGATAGGGATGACATAGCCGGAGCAAACCGCTGGTTAGACTTGCACTATGACCAGTGCGTCCGGTAAGAGGGCAAGGCGTGGGCAGCGGGTGAGCCCATGAACGGTACTGAACGCCGACTCCCTCAAGGAGCCTCGTCGCTAACGGGGGCGCTAGTTGCGGCGCTGTGCGAGGTAATCGACCAGGGCGTCCAGTGACTGCCGGGCGCGTGCGTCGGGCAGCGTAGCGACCGCTGCACGCGCTGCGTTCCGGTACCCCTCCAGTTGCGCCATCGTCTCGTCGATCGCAGACGAGTTGCGGATGAATTCCACCATCGTCGTGAGGTCGCTCTCTTCGCGGCTCCCGTCCCGCAGTCGGCGGACGACCGCCTCATCGGGATGGCTCCCTGCGAACAACAGCGCGGGTAAGGTAAGCGTCCCTTGCAACAGGTCGTTCCCCACCGGCTTGCCCAGCTCCTCTTCGCTGCTGGTGAAGTCCAGCACGTCGTCCACTATCTGGAACGCCATACCGACGTTGTACCCGAACGAGCGCAGCGCCTGCGTCTCCTCCTCCGGTGCGCCGCTCAGCACACCGCCGGACTCCGCTGCCGTGCAGATGAGCGACGCCGTCTTGTCGTAGATGCGGCGCTCGTAGTCCGCAGACGTCTGGGACCAGTCGTGCTTGCTGACGCGCTCCGTGAGCTCGCCGCGCGCGAGTTCCATGATCGTCTCGGCGAAACGGCGCACCACGCGGATGTTGCCCGTATCGCAGACGAACGTCGCCGACGCCGCGAATACGTAGTCGCCTAGGAGCACGGCCATATCGTCGCCCCAGAGCCTGCTCACCGTGGCGCGCCCCCGTCGCTTCTCGGAGTGGTCGACCGTGTCGTCGTGGATGAGCGAGGCGATGTGCAGCAACTCGACGGCGGTGGCCATCTTCACGATGCGTTCTTCCTCACCCTGGCGCAACGCTCCGGCCAGGAGCGTTATCGTAGGTCGCACCAGCTTCCCGCCGCCCTCGACCACGTGGGAGACCATGTCGCGCGGCACGCCGGAGTTCTCGGCCAGATCGCCCAGGTTCCCGATCACCCGGTCGAGACCGTCCAGCACCGGTTCGTAGATGAACCGCGCCGAGCCGTCCAGCCGGTCGCGTACCGTGGTCGTTTCCGTCATGTACTCCGTCCGCTACCCGAGTCTGGCCAGCATCTCGTCGGCCACGGAATCGTCCAACTTCGTAAAGAGGGGCTTGGGTTCCGGCAACGGGGCGCCCGGTTCGCTGCTCTCCATCCGCCAACCCAGGTCCTCTATCCTGCCATCTCGCCCCAACAGCTCGTGGAGACGCTGGGCGCTGAACGGCAGGAACGGGTACATCGTGACCCGCAGCGCCATCAACACCTGCATCGCCGTGTAGAGCGTGCGTCCGGCAGCAGCCTTATCCGTCTTTACCTGTTGCCACGGGGCCTGCGCATCCAGGTAACGGTTCGCGTTCCGCGCCAGCCCCATCGAGACGTTCAGCGCTTCCCGGAGACGCACCGCTTCGAGCGATTCAGCAGCCGCGTCCATGGCTGCTTCCGCTTTTTCGATGAGTTCCCGGTCAGCTTCGCCGAGGTCGCCGGGGTCAGGCACGCACTTGTCGAAGTTGCGGTAGACCTGCGTCAACACCCGGTGCACAAGGTTGCCGAACGTCGCGACGAGTTCGTCGTTGTTGCGGCGCACGTACTCGCTCCACGTGAAGTCAGCATCGCTCGTCTCCGGCAGGTTGGCCGCGATGTGGTAGCGCAAGGGATCAGGAGGGAAACGGTCGAGGTAATCCGGCACCCACACGGCCCAGTTGCGGCTCGTGGAGAGCTGTCGCCCCTCCAGGTTCAGGAACTCGTTAGCCGGCACGTCGTACGGCAGGATGTAGGCCTCCTGCCCCATCAACATCGCGGGCCAGATGATCGTGTGAAACGGGATGTTGTCCTTGCCGACGAAGTAGTAGGAGCGCGTGGACGGGTCCTCCCAGAAGGGACGCCACGCGTCCGGCTCTCCCTTGCGTGCCGCCCATTCCACGCTCGCGGAGAGGTAGCCGATGACCGCCTCGAACCAGACGTAGATGCGACGGTCCTCGTAGCCCTCTGCCGGTACTGGCAGCCCCCAGTCCAGGTTGCGTGTGATGGCACGGTCCTTCAGTCCCTCACGCAGGAACCCGAGTGTGAAGTTCCGCACGTTGGGACGCCAGTGCCGTTGCTCCTCTACCCACGCAGCCAACTGGTCGCGAAATGCGCTCAGCCGCAGGAATTGGTGCTCAGTGTCGCGGATTTCGACCGGGTAACGCTCTCCGTCCACGTTGTATGCAGGGTTCCCCAGATCCACGGGATCGAGGATCGAGCCGCAGTTGTCGCACTGGTCCCCGCGTGCATCTTCGAACTGGCATTTCGGGCAGACGCCCCGCACGTAGCGGTCAGGCAGGAAGCGGTCGAAGTCCGGCGAGTACGCCACCTTCATGCTCGACTCGTAGATGTAATCCTGCGCCTGCAACGCACGCCAGAGGTCGTGCGTCACCTCCCGGTGGTTGTCGGTCATAGTCGTGGTGAAGAGGTCGAAGGAGATGCCGAGCCGCTCCCACGATTCGAGGAACGAGGCGTGGAATCGCTCGACCACTTCCCTGGGAGGGACTCCCTCGGCATCGGCGCGCATCGTTATCGGGGCTCCGTGGGAGTCGCTGCCGGACACCATGAGCACCTCGTTGCCGCGCATACGGTGGTAGCGGGCAAAGACATCAGCGGGGAGATACGCTCCAGCGATGTGACCGAGATGCAGCGGGCCGTTAGCGTAGGGCCAGGCGACCCCTATAAGGATGCGTTCAGGCATGAATTACTCTCGGGTATTCTAGCAGTCTCAAGAAGGTAACGCGGGAGACCTCTACGAACGCGCCCCTCTACGCCTCCTCCCATGCCGCGTACGCCGCACGGCGCGGCACGCCGAGCTCGCTCGACACCCGTACCGCAGCGTCGCGACGGCTCAGGCCGGACGCCCGCGCGGCGGACATTGCCTCCGCGATCCGCTCGGCTGGGACAGGAGCAGCCGGTGGAGGACCACCTGCGCCTTCGATGACGAGCGTGAACTCGCCGCGCGGCGCCTCGAAGTAAGCGATAGCCTCCCGAACCGTCCCGCGAAAGACCTCCTCGTGCACTTTCGTCATCTCCCGGCACACTGCCATGCGGCGGTCACCGAGCGTTTCAGCGATGTCGCTGAGCGCAGCGCGCAGCCGGTGCGGCGCCTCGAAGAGGACGAGCGTCGCCCGCAACGAGGCCGATTCGGCCAGCAGGGCACGACGCGCTTTCGCTGTCCGCGGCAGGAAGCCCAGAAAGTGGAACGCGTCGGCAGGGAACCCTGAGACCGCAAGCGCGGCAGTAACGGCGGATGGCCCTGGCACGCTCACGACGGCGAACCCCGCTCGTGCGGCCTCAGCCACCAGCCATGCGCCTGGGTCGCTGACGCCCGGTGCGCCCGCATCCGTCACGAGCGCCACGTCGCCCTCCCGCAGCGCGTCGAGCAGCACGGGGGTCCGTTGCCGGGCGTTGTGCTCGTTGTAGCTGACGGCGCGCGTGCCCAGGTTCAGGCGGCTCAGCAGTTTGCGTGTTTGCCGCGTGTCTTCCGCTGCTATCAGGTCGACTTCTCCCAGCACACGGCCGGCACGCAGCGTGAGGTCTTCGAGGTTCCCGATGGGTGTCGCGACGACGTAGAGCGTTCCAGCCATGGCTGACCTGCGGGGATATAATGCGGCGCGAGGCATTATAGCGAGACGCCTCACGAGGAGAGGGACGATGGACGCGCTTTACACGGAAGAGGAACGACTGCTGCGGAGCACCATGCGCGAGTTCGCCGACGCTGAACTCGCCCCGAACGCCGCACGCTGGGACGAGACCGAGGAGTTCCCTTGGGAGAGCGTCGAAGCCATGAAGCGCATGGGCCTCATGGGCATGACCGCGAAGACGGCCCACGGAGGCGAAGGAGCATCCTACGCGGAACTCGCCATCGCCGCCGAGGAGGTCGCACGCGCCTGCATGACCTCCAGCACCACGCTCCTCGCCCATCTCTCGCTCGGCGTCTCCACGCTCGACCGCTTCTGCAACGGTGAGCAGGCGGAACGCTTCCTGCCTCCCGCATGCGCAGGCGACAAGATCGTCGCGTGGGCGCTCTCCGAGCCCAGCTCTGGCAGCGACGCCGCCGACATGCAGACGGCCGCCGTCCACAACGGCAACGGCTCCTATGTGCTCAACGGCTCCAAGATATTCATCACCAACGCGGAGCAGTCCGGCCTCATGGTCGTCTTCACCGCCACCGACCGGTCGAAGGGTCACCGGGGAACGACGGCATTCGTGATCGAGACCGAAACGCCAGGCATCGAGATGCGCGGCATGCACGGCAAGCTTGGCATCCGCGGCTCCGGCACCGCCGAGGTCTACTTCAACGATGTCCACGTCCCCGTGGACAATCGTCTCGGCGAAGAAGGCGAGGGCTTCCGCATCGCGATGACCATCCTCGACTCCAGCCGCATCTCGCTCGCCACGCAGTCCGTCGGTCTCGCGCAGGGTGCGTTCGAGGCCGCTATCCGCTACACGCAGCAACGCGAAACGTTCGGCGAACTGCTCAAGGAGCGGCAGGCCATTCAGTTCATGCTGGCAGACATGGCGACCCAGATCGAGGCCGCGCGGCTGTTCACGAGACGCGCCGCTCAGCTGAAGGACGCAGGACTCCCCCATGGCCGCGAGTCCGCTATGGCGAAGCTGTACGCCTCGGAGGCCGCGCACTTCTGCGTCGACAGGGCCGTCCAGATATTCGGCGGCTACGGCTTCTTCAAGGAGAACCCGGTCGAACGCATGTACCGCGACCAGCGCATCACCGAGATCTACGAGGGCACGTCCGAGGTGCAGCGCATCGTCATCGCCCGCAGCCTGCTCAAGGAGTACGCGATCGAGTAGCGGCTGCGCGTTGTCTCCGCGTTAGCCCCACAGCGCCTCGCTCGCGAGCCTCGCGCCTTCCGCCATAGCCCGGAATTTCGCCCAGCATATGTCCGGGGAGCCTACGCGCATTCCGAGCCCGCAATCGGTGCCCGCCATCAGGTTCTCCTTGCCCACGATGGACGCGAACCGCACCAGCCGCTCCGCGACCAGTTTCGGGTGCTCCACGAAATCGCTGAAGTGGCCGACGACGCCGGGGATGAAGATCGCGCCGTCCGGGAGGGTAACGTCCTTCCAGGTCTCCCACTCGTGCTGGTGCCGCGGGTTCGACGCCTCGATCGAGTACGCCTGCGCCTTGACGCTGAGAAAGATGTCCACCATGTGCTCGAGTCCGATGTCGGACACGTGCGGCCCGTGGTAGCTGCCCCAGCAGGCGTGCAGGCGTATCTGCTCGCGCGGGATGTCGCGCAGCGCGTAGTTCAGGACTTCAACGCGCTGCTCGGCGAACGTCCGGTACGCAGCGACATCCATCTCGGTCTGTATCTGCCATGCGTCGAAGAGGTCGGGATCGTCTATCTGCAGGACGAGCCCGGCATCCGCGATGGCCTTGTACTCCTCGTGCATAGCATCGGCAATGGCGTAGAGGAACTCTTCTTCCGAGACGTAGTACTCGTTCCACAACCAGTGGTCGATGCTGCCCGGCGCGACAGCCGGCAGGAACGGCTCCGTGTCGCCGATGTCGCCCAACGCGGCCTTGAAGCGCGCGATGTCGCTCTGCACGAGTTCAGCACCCGCGTACGTGATCGGGCCGACACAGAAGAGTTGCTTGTCCCGTGGACGCCTCACGACGAACCCGCGCGGCGAGTCGAAGTACCCCGGGAAAGCGAGTCTGTCCCGAGCTGATATCTGCTCCGGCTCCGGTCCTTCTCCGGGCCCGAACGTGCGCAATTCGATGCCGCCGAGCCGTTCATTGGCATAGTTCGTGAAGTTCGTCTTGCTCAGTTCGCCGTCGTTGATGCTGTCCATGCCGCAGTCGATTTGCTGACGAACGACATCGGCCACCGCCTCAGTAAGCCGCCCGTCGAGTTGCTCCTCATCCACGGGGTCTCCTGCTGCCTTGGCGGCGACCACCTCCCGAACGTCATCCGGCCTCGGCAGGCTCCCCGCGTGCATGGTGCGTATGCGGTCTGTACTGCGCTTCATGGCCCCTCCTTGGCGTTGCCGATTCTCCGCACGACATAACCCTGCCGCAAGCGGCTGCCGGACTGTAGTACCCACAGCCCTGAGCGTTCGAAGGCAGATGAAGCCCCGCACTGATCGGTGCGGGGCTTCCGATGGCGGGGGAGGACTCCGCCACGAGATACGCATCTACGAATCCACGAACGGAAGCGTCCTGCTCCTTCGTTAGCGCGTCGAGAAGAACGGGATGAGTGGTTCCGCCCAGATGACGGCCATCACGTAGTCCATTACGACCAGGTTGAAGAGCACCACGAACGGCACCGCAACCGCCAATCCTATCCAGCGTGTGCGGCCTTCCAGGAAGAGCAGCGTGGGGCCGATCGGAAAGACCATCGTCGCGTACTTCAGGCCGATCACGAAGATGAGCACAACGAAGAAGGTAACCCAGCCGATGATGAGCAGCGCCGTCTTTACAGCGCCTTCCATACCCGCGCTTCTCATGCCGATGTCCATGATTGCGCCGGTCTTGCCCTGCCGCAGGTCGTGAAAGAGTTGAATCCCGCCCAAGATGATAACTGCGAGGCTCAGCGATACAGGGAACACCCTGCCGCGAGTGGGGAACGAGAACGCCTCCAACAGCGCCCAGGCCGCCATTCCGATGATTGCAATGGTGAAGATGCTTGCCGGTGTGATCGCCAGGGTGCGCTTCCTGGCTGACACAGCGGCGACCCCGTCCGCCGAAGCCGTGGGGTCATCCCCGCTGGCGCCGCGCACTACCGGCATGGTTTCCTCATCAGAAAGCGTCCCCGCGGTACCGATCTTGCCCATCTTGGAGAACGTCACCGCGATCGCCACCGCCAGGACCAGTAACACGATAGTCAGCGGCCTCGTCAACAGTCCACCCATGCCGTGGATGGAGATGGCGGACTGGAAGTTGAACTCGATGATGCGGCCCAGGATGAACCCCAGCAGCAGGGGCGGCCTCGGCCATTTGTACTGCTTCATCAGCAAGCCGAGCAATGCCGCGGACACGATGATGAAGATCGCGATGAGGTCCGTCGAAGAGAGGTATGCCGACAGGAACGAGATAGGGATGATGATTGCGCCGATAAGTGGATAGGGGATCAGCGTGAGTTTCGCCAGTTGCCCCGTGAGGAACATACCGATGACGGTAACCGCCAGGTTCCCCAGCGCGAGGCTGAACACCATCATGATGGTGATGTCGGCGAACCGGTCCAGCATCGGAGGGCCAGGCGTTATGCCGTAGGCCAGCATGGCAACGATGACGAACGCCCATGCCCTGCCGCCCGGCACGCCGAACGCCAGGGTGGGGATCGCCTGTCCGGCTTCCTTCGAGTTCTGCGCGGCTTCAGCGAAGAGCACGCCGTCCAGCGAACCTTTGCCGAATTCGCTCTTGTCCTTGCTGAAGAAGATGCCCATAGCGTAGGAGAGCCAGTCCACGACTGCCCCGCCTATGCCCGGCACGGCGCCCAGGAACACACCGAAGAGTCCGTTCCGGATGGCGATGTTCCACTTGGTGAGTCCGTAGCGCACACCCCTGAAGACCTCACGGTTGTTGACCACCGCCCCATGCGTAGCGACCGGTCGCCTCGTCATAGTTAGGTCGATCATCTCGGGGAGTGCGAAGAGGCCGATGGTCGTGGCGATCAGAGGGAGTCCTTCCCACAGGTGCAGGGAACCGAACGTGTACCGGTGCGCAGCAGAGATGGGGTCGATCCCGATAGTGCCCAGCAGCAACCCAAAGGCCGCGGCCGCCAGCCCCTTCACCATCGCGCCGGAACTGAGCGCTGCAACCATCGCCACGCCGAACAGTGCCATCGCCGCTATCTCGGGGAAACCAAACGCGAGTATGAACGGCTTGATGACCGGGATGACGATTGCGAGCGCGAGGGCGCCGACGAGACCACCCATCGCAGAGACTGCGTAGACCGCCCCGAGCGTGTGCGCGGCCAGTCCCCTTCGGGCCAACTGGTTACCCTCCAGGAAAGTGACCTGGGTCGCTCCGCCGGGCTGGCCGAGCAGCACAGCAGGGATGGAGTCCAGCGTGTTGTCCACGCCGGTCAGCGTCGCCAGCATGACGATGCCGATGAGCGGGTCTTCTATGTTCAGAACGATGAACGAGATGGAAAGCGCCATCACCAGGGTCGCAGAGACGCCCGGCAGCAGCCCGACGAAGACGGCCATGAAGACGGCCACGCCGAATGCCGCCCAGTAGGCCCCATTGCCCAGGTACGACAGACCCTCCAGTAATTCGCTCACGTGCCCGCCTCCATCATCCGCGCGGCGGAGCGTTCACTGCTCCGCCGCGCTGAGTTAGACCAGCGTGATGAACGCTACCTCGTGAACTTGTCGTACACGCCTTCCTGTACTTCCCGAAGTTGTCCGATGTTGCGCAGGAATGCGTCCTCAACCTGCGCAAATATCTCCTGCAACTCGGCGCCGCTCTGCTGGATCTCGATCGGCTGGCCGAGTATCCGCTCGAAGTCGGCGCGGAACTCGGGGTCGGCGAGCGCGTCGTCCCATGCCTTGCGAAGCGTGTTGACAATGTCCAGGGGAGTGTCCGGGGGTGCGAGCAGGTTCTTGCCCACGAACGTTTCAGGAGCCATCAGTCCGTCCCAGATGTCCTTCTGCTCGTCGGTGATGAGGTCTCGCGCGTAGGAGGCAGTGAACTCTTCTACTTCGGCATTGCCCACTATCAAACCGCCGGGGCCGGCGAGGCCGGCGAACGGCTTGATGAAGCCGCTGGAGATCCATCCTGGCCTGCGCTGCGGCAACTGGTACCACACGCTGCCCGCGGTGAAGTTGTTCGTGTCGCCGCGCTCGATCATGAGCAATTCCTGCTCGGTGCCGGTGGATGCCACCAGCTTGAACTCGTACGGCAGGTTGAGCCAGTCCGCCAGTAGGAAGTTGCCGAGGTCGCCCACTCCTACCAACTCCTGCGGAGTGGGGGCGGACCCCGCTGCTATGAGCGTCGGGCCGGACGCTCCCATGGCATCCGTGATGTCGTTGTACGGCAAATCCTGGCCATTGATCATCCACACAGCGTTGCGGGCCACCGGCGCGCCTATCACTTCGAAATCGGACGCCTTGAAGATGGCATTCGGGTCTGTGGACGACTGGATGGGTGCGGTGGCGTTGTAGATGAGGATGAGCCCATTCGGCTCGGATTGGAAGAGGAAGTTGTTGGCGGCCAGCGAAGGTGTGAGGTTACTGATGACGATGCGCGGATTGCCCGGAATGTACTGACCCCACTTCGCCGCGAGGAACCGTGCTTGGGTGTCAGTCCCGCCACCGGGGTTGAAGCCGACCAGGATGCGGACGGTCTTGCCCTTGAAGTGCGCCTCCGCATCGAACGACGGCAAGGGGGTTGCAGTCGGGGGTGGCGGAGCCGACGTAGGTGTGGCGGTAGGCGCCGGCGCGGGAGCGCCGGGCACAGGCGTAGCAGTCGGCTCACTCGGCGCACTTGGCGCGGACGTGGGAGTCGGCTGAGCTGCTGGTGCGTCGGGAACCGGCGTTGCGGTCGGACGAGGTGTAGCCGTGGGGTCGTCGGAGCCGCCACAAGCGGCCAGCACCAGCGCCGTCAGCACAGCTATTGCAACAAGCGACAGGTATGAGCGATACGCTTTCTTCATGACCGTCTCCCTTCAGCGGCTATAACCGCTCAATCTCGTCCGGTATGTAACCACACGGAACCGATAACGGCAAGGAAGTCAGTCTCTGCGCCGAATAATGAATGTCGACTCCCTCAGTAGTCCTTATGCCCATGGCATAACGCCCTCGTGCGAAATGCGGTACCATCGACCCATGACGCTCGCAAGCAGCAACACGCGCGTTGGCGCTCTCAACCACATCGGCCTCGCCGTCGTCAGCATCGAAGAGTCGCTCCAGCAGTTCTACGACCTGCTGGATTCCCCGCAGGCGGCGCACATCCTCGTGAACGAAGAGCACGGGGTACGGGGTGCGTTCATCGAGCAGGGAGAAACGCACGTCGAACTGCTCCAGCCGCTCCGTGCGGACTCCGTCATCGGCAGATTCCTCGAACGTCACGGCGAAGGCATCCACCACATGGCGTTCACCGTGGACGACGTCGAGGTCAAGGCCCGCGAGCTCGAGGCGCTCGGCATCCCCATCATCACCGGCCCGCGTGACGGCTTCACTGGACGTATCGCCTTCGCCGACCCCTCGAAGACGCACGGCGCGCTCATCGAATTCGTCACGCCTTACCTGCGCTGACGCCCCATGTCGGATGCCCCGCGAGTCCTCATCGCAAAGCCGGGCCTCGACGGCCACGACCGCGGCGCGCGCGTCATCGTGCGCCTGCTGCGCGAGGCCGGGTTCGAGGTGCAGTACACCGGCATCCGCAGGACGCCGGACGAGATTGCGGAGCAGGCCCGCGAGTTCGGCGCTGAGGTTGTCGGCCTGAGCATCCTCTCCGGCGCGCACATGGAACTCGTGCCCGCAGTGATGGACGCCCTGCAACGGGCGGGGCTGGAGCACGTTCCACTCATCGCAGGCGGCATCATCCCTCCACAGGACCGAACCGCCTTGCTGGAGATGGGCGTAGCGGCCATATTCACTCCCGGCGCTCGCTCCGCAGACCTCGTTCCTGCGCTCCAGACTGCCGCCGAAGCAGGACGCCGCTCGCAGGGGCGCTGACGAGCGTCGCACCGGGCCGCGTTCCCGTATGTACCTGGCCTGCTATACTTATGCGGTTGCGTACGGATTTGGCGATGAGCCTGCAGTTACAAGTGAACGTCGCCCAACTCCTCAAGGATGCCGTCGGGGCGACCCGGACGTTCGAGATCGACGGTGTGACGCTCGAGTCAGACGACGGCGTTCCCACCTACGTCAGAGGAGCGTTCCGGCTCACTCGCACGGATCGAGGGGTATGGGCCTCCGGTCCCGTCGCCTTATCCGTGGACTACGTCTGCAGCCGCTGCCTGACGCCATTCGCGTCATGGATAGAGGCAAATGTGGACGATGTCTTCCTGCCGAGTGTAGACATCACCACAGGAGCGAAGCTTCGCTACGGCGAGGACGACACCGGCGCAGACGTGAACAGCATCGACGAGCAGCACGTGCTCGACCTGAGCGACGCGCTGCGTCAGTACAGACTGGCGGGCATCTCCATGGCGCCCGTCTGCCGGGAGGACTGTAAGGGAATCTGCCCCGAGTGCGGAGCCGACCTGAACGAGAACGCCTGCTCCTGTGAGCAGTTTCAGGATCAGCGTTGGACCGTGCTGCGGGAATTGCTGGAGTGAAGGACCATGCCCCCACTGCCAAAGAGGAAGCGCTCCAAGTCCCGTGTCGGCACCAACCGTGCCCATCAGCACAGGACGCTCGTCAACCTGGTCGAGTGCCCGCGTTGCCGTGAGTCGATGAAGCCGCACCACGTCTGCCCTTCCTGCGGCTACTACCGCGGTCGCGACGTGCTCCGCGTAGAGAGCGAGCTCGAGTAGCCCTCGCCCGCGCTCGATGAGCACCGCCTTCATATTTCCCGGTCAGGGAGCCCAGGCCGTGGGCATGGGCTCCGATGCCTGGCAAGGCTCGCCCGCCGGCCGCGCTGTCTTCGACGAAGCGGATTCGGTTCTGGGAGTACCGCTCTCCCGTCTCATTTTGGAAGGCCCGGCGGACGAGCTGGTCCGCTCCCACAATGCCCAGCCCGCCATCCTCTGCGTGAGCATCGCCATGCTCCGCGCTGCAGGGGAACGCCTCGGCGCCGCGATGCCGAGCCCCGCCTTCACTGCCGGGCATAGCGTCGGCGAATACGCTGCGCTCGTTGCGGCGGGCTCGCTCTCCTTGTCGGAAGCGCTGCGCCTTGTTCGGGCTCGCGGCGAACTCATGCAGGCAGCCTGTGAAGCCACTCCGAGTGGGATGGCCGCGCTTATAGGCCTCACGCTGGAGCCAGCCCGGCAGGCCTGCGAAGGTACGGGAGCTGAGGTAGCCAACGTGAACTCCGCGGAGCAGATCGTGCTCGGCGGCCCGAACGATGCCCTCGAACGAGCGTTAGCTAACGCCAAGGAGGCAGGCGCGCGCCGCGCCATACCGCTGGAGGTCGCCGGGGCCTTCCACACAGAGGTCATGCGCCCCGCGCAGGAGGCCATGGTGGAAGTCCTGGCGCAGGCGGACTTGAACCCCGCTGACGTGCCCGTCGTGGCAAACACGACCGCCCTGCTGGTCGGATCGGCGGACGAGGTCCGCGCCGAACTCGCTTCGCAACTCTGTGGTTGCGTCTACTGGCAGCAGTCCGTGGAACTGATGGCTGCCCACGGAGTGGACAGATTCATCGAGTTCGGCCCCGGCAAGGTGCTTACCGGGCTCGCAAGACGCATCGCGCCGGACGCGGCTGCGCTCGCAGTGCCAGACCTAGACGCTGTCTCTGCCCTGGCGTAAGATTACGTGGAATCCCGCCTCGACAAACACTCGGGGCGTCTCCTTAACAAGCCCGATGATCGAGTCTCCCGGCGGTACGAGAAAGGCCAGCAGAGGCCGCAGGAACAGGCCGGAGCGCCAGGGGCGCGTGCTTGCACTCCAGGTGCTCTATGAACACGACCTCACGGGGCACGAGTGGCGCTCAGCACTCGAGGCGCGGGCAGACGAGTTGCAAGCATCTCCGGACGCTGTCGCCTTCGCCGAGGATTGTGTCGAAGGCGTGGTCGTCTCACAGGACTCGCTGGACGCCCTCATCAAGCGGCACGAATCCCTGTGGCCCATCGAGCAACTGGCCGCCGTCGACAGGGCGCTTCTTCGGCTGGGGCTGTTCGAACTGGCGGACGGTTCGCCAACTCCGCCGCTGGTGGCCATCAACGAGGCCGTGGAGCTGGCCAAGACATTCGGGAGCGAAGGCTCAGCCAGGTTCGTGAATGGCGTGCTTGGGGCTTCGTTCAACGAGCGGGAACAACAGAACACACAGAACTGCTGAGGAAGGCAAATGGCGACCGTTTACGATCGTGTGAAGAATGTAGTAGTGGACAGGCTTGGGGTGGAGGAGAGCGCCATCACCATGGAGGCCTCCTTCGTCGACGACCTCAACGCCGACTCCCTCGACCTCGTCGAACTGATCATGGCATTCGAGGAAGAATTCACCACCGGGGACGTCACCTTGAAGATATCCGACGAAGACGCGGAGCAGATCCGGACTATCCAGAACGCCGTCGACTTCATCAAGAGCAAGGGCGTTTCCGACTGACAGGACGCCTGTGGCCGACCTCCAAGCACTCCACCAGCAGATACACACCTGCCAGGAATGTGCTCTCCACCGCGCACGGACGAACGCCGTGCCGGGAGAAGGTGCGCCCAATGCCTCGCTCATGTTCATCGGCGAAGGCCCGGGCTTCAATGAAGACCGTCAGGGCAGGCCCTTCATCGGCGCCGCAGGTCAATTCCTCGACGAGCTCTTGCTCTCCATCGGGCTGAAGCGCGAGGACGTATTCATCACCAACATGGTGAAGTGCCGGCCTCCCAACAACCGCGACCCCTTCCCCGGCGAGATCAGCGCTTGCTCCCGCTACCTGGATGCGCAGATAGAGTCGATCAAGCCTGCAGTGATCGTTCCGCTGGGACGCCACGCCCTTGCCCGGTGGTTCCCCAGAGACTCCATCAGCAAGGTGCGCGCAAGGCCGCGCGTGTTCGATGGCATCACGCTCTTTCCCCTCTACCATCCGGCCGCGGCGCTGCACAACGGCGCCCTTCGTGCAACCATCGAAGCCGACTTCGCGAAACTTGGCGAACTCCTCAGAGAGCGTGAGGCGCAGGGAACGCCAGCTGAAGATGACACGTCAGAGGACACCGGCGGCTCCCAACAGCTGAGCATGTTCTAACCGATGCCTCACTCCATCCGCATCATCCCGATTGGTGGCCTGGGTGAAGTAGGCAAGAACATGCTGTGCGTCGAGTACGGCAATGACATCGTAGTCATAGACGCCGGTCTCATGTTCCCCAAGCAGGAGATGCTCGGCATAGACCTGGTGCTCCCGGACACCTCTTATCTGACGGCCAACGCCGAGCGCGTGCGAGCCATCCTGATCACCCACGGACACGAGGACCATACCGGCGCGCTCCCTTACGTCCTGCGCGAACTGAACGTCCCCGTCTACGCCCCACCTCTCGCGCACGACTTGATCGAAGTGAAACTGCGTCAACACCGGATAGGTGATTACGAGCTCCACGAGGTCGACGCAGGCAGCACGCTCGATTTCGGAACGATCCACGCGGAGTACTTCCGCGTCTGCCACAGCATCCCGGACGCTTGCGGCATCGCCCTGCGTACTCCGGCCGGCCTCATCGTCCACACCGGCGACTTCAAGATAGACCACACTCCGGCGGATGGCCGCCCCACTGACCTGCAACGCCTCGCCGAATTCGGCAGCGAGGGTGTCCTGCTGCTCCTGTCCGACTCGACATATGCCGAGGTGCCCGGTTACACGCCATCGGAGAGCGTCGTGGCGTCAGCGCTCGACCACGTCATCGCCGACGCTCCGGGACGTGTGCTCATCGCCACGTTCGCATCACTCATCGCACGGGTGCAGCAGGTGCTGGACGCCGCGGTGAAACACGGACGGAAGGTCGCCCCCGCGGGGCGTTCCATGGTGGACAACGTCAATATGGCCGTGGCGAACGGCTATATCAAGGCTCCACCCGGCGTGCTGCTCGACCTCCTAACGCTGAGTGCACTTCCCCACGAACAGCAGGTCATCGTCCTCACCGGTGCACAGGGCGAGCCGCTCTCCGTCCTCTCCCGAGTCGCCAACAACGCCAATCGCGACATCGAGGTACACGAGAACGACACCGTCGTCATCTCCGCAACGGCGATACCGGGCAACGAGACGGTCATCGCCACCGTGGTGGACAACCTCACGCGGCGCGGCGCAAAGGTGCTGACGCGCCGCACTTCACCCGGCGTCCACGTCCCCGGCCACGGCAGCCAGGAAGAGCTCAAACTGATGCTCCGCCTCATCAAGCCGCGCTACTTCGTACCCGTACACGGTGAGTACCGGATGCTTGCTGCACACGCAGATCTCGCCATACAGACCGATATCGCTCCCGAGAACGTCTTTATCCTCGAAGACGGCGACGTGCTGGAACTGGACGATGCGGGCGCGGAACTCGTCGAACCCATCCAGGCCGGCCACGTGTACGTCGACGGGTTGCGCACGTGGGACGTCGGTGAGGCCGTGCTGCGTGACCGGCGGATGCTCTCACGTGACGGGTTCGTGGTGGTGGTCGTTCCCGTAGACCACACGACAGGCAGGGTCTATGGCGAACCGGAGATCGTCTCGAGCGGTTTCACCGTGCCCGAAGAGGCGGAGGAGCTGATGGAACGCGCCGCCGCTGTGGTCGTCGAGGCGCTCCGCGTGCCCAGCCTCGACCCGCTGAACGAAGACCACGTCAACGACCGTGTGCGCGAAGCGCTGAGTCGCTTCCTGTACAGAGAGACGCGCAGCCGCCCTATGATCATCACCGTACCGCTGGAAGTTTGAGCCTTCCTGACTCGCCCCAACTCCCTCGTTCTGTAGGGCGCAGCGCCGGAATTCCGGCCATCTCTTCATAATCTACAAGCCAACCTGGCTCACAACTGCAACGCACCTGACTAAAGTCGGGCGGGTGAGAAATCGCATCGCTTCACTGCTGTTCAACCAGGTCGGCGTCCTTCTCGGCCTCATCGTCGTAGCCTTCGTGGCATACGTCATCATCGGACAGCCTGCCTGGGCCATCGACCCGCTTCGCGAGGCGGCGAGCGACACGCTGGCTGGCATGGGTGTGGGGCTCGTCATGATGTTGGTCTGGGCTGGCTGGATGGGATGGTTGTTCTCCCGCGGGTTCAGGTTCTTCATACGGAAGTGGCGCTACGTGTTCGGCCTGGGCTTCCTCCTGGCCGGAGCGTTCGCCGCCCTCTCCTATTTCCACTGGTCGTTCCCCCTCATCGGGGATTCGCCACTGGGGGGCGACCTCGGTGGACAGTTGCGCGGCTCCTACGGACCACTCGGCGTCTTCCGAACCGTCGTCCTCATCACACTCGGGGCATGGCTCGTGGCGCCTGTCCTGTTCAACCACGCAGCGGTGTGGGTGGGACGCGGCGTTCTTACCACGAGCAGGGGCATCGGAAGCGGCGTGAGCCGCATTCGTCACCGTGACCGGGGTGTGGTCATGCAGGAGGTGGACGATTACCTGGCCTCCAATGCCGTGGCGTCGCGGGCAGCACAGATGGACACGTTGCGCGCTGCAGACGACTACCGGCGAAGCACCACCACTCATCACGGCCTCGCGTACATGGAGCCGACCTCCCCCAGGCCGGTATCTCCCCGCCCTGCAGAGCCAGAGAGCAGGCCCGAACGGAAGGCCGACCTTTGGCCCGGTTTGAAGACGAGCGAACCCGGCGCACCGGAGCGGCAGCCCTTCACGGCGGCAACAGCCACGATGATGGCGCCTTCCTCTGTCGAGAGCGCGACGGACATCGGGGCCGCCACTGCGCAACCGCTCTACGAGACTGAAGCAGCGCCCGCAGTTGAAGATGCCCACATAGCAGACGACCTCTACGTCAATGGCACCCTCCAGGCGGACGTGGAAGAGACGCTGGCTCTCGCCGTTCCAATAGAGACACCCTGGGGTGAGATTACCGTCGTGGCGGAGCCGCCCGCTCCCGAGCCTGAGGCTCCACGGGCTGCCCCTGCTGCCGCACCCAGCCCTCTCCCACCCCTCGAACTCCTTGCGGCTCCTGTCGCGGCAGGTAGCATCACCGAGGAGCACCTCGTGACCGCCGCGCTGATCGAGGAGACGCTGGCACAGCACGGTGTCGAGGTCAGCGTCTCGGAGATACGGCCCGGCCCAAGCGTCACGATGTTCGGCATCGTGCCCGGTTGGAACCGCAAGGCGATGTCGGCGCGCGCGAGAGCGCTCGCTGCTCAGGAAGACAACCAGGTGCAGATGGAGGTGCGGAACCGCGTCAAAGTCGACAGCATCCTTGCAAGGGAGAAAGACCTCGCGCTCGCGCTCGCCGCGCCCACCCTCCGTATCCAGGCCCCCGTTCCCGGCGAATCGCTCGTCGGCGTGGAGATGCCCAACAAGTCGTCCTCCATGGTGACCATCCGTACCGTGATGGAATCCCCCGAATATGAACAGATGCTCGCCGGCGGAGGTCTGCCCGTGGCGCTTGGCCTGGCCTCCGCCGGCGAGCCCGTTGCCCTCGATCTGCTCAAGATGCCGCACCTGCTCATCGCAGGCGCAACGGGCAGCGGAAAGAGCGTCTGCATCAACACCATCATCTCGTCCATCATCTGTCACCAGGACCCGACCAAGGTCCGGATGGTGCTGGTAGACCCGAAGCGCGTGGAACTCACGCCATACAACGGCATCCCGCACCTCGTAACGCCGGTCGTCGTCGACCCGGACAAGGTCGTCCGCCTGCTCAAAGGCGCTATCCAGGAGATGATGCGCCGCTACAAGCTGCTGGAAGAAGCAGGAGCGCGAAACATCGCCTCCTACAACCACAACCCACGCGCCACCGAGGAGATGCCGTACTTCGTCATCTGCATCGACGAACTGGCTGACCTGATGATGACCGCCTCTTTCGACGTCGAGCAATCGCTCTGCCGCCTCGCCCAGTTGGGCCGGGCGACAGGCATCCACCTCATCGTCGCCACGCAACGCCCCTCCGTGGACGTGCTTACGGGGCTCATCAAGGCCAACTTCCCCAGCCGCATCGCATTCGCGGTCGCTTCGCAGGTCGACTCCCGCACCATCCTCGACTCCGCAGGCGCGGAGCGCCTCCTCGGACGCGGCGACATGCTGTTCATCTCTTCTGACTCCCCGAAGCCGAAGCGCGTGCAGGGTGTCTTCATCTCCGAGGACGAGAGCGCAGCCCTCAGCGAGCACTGGCGGCAGCTGCCCCCCGACGCCAACCTCCCACAGGTCCGTCTGGAGGAGATGGCACGGGAAGCCGATACTGCAGCAGCCGAGAGCGCAGCCGACAGCGGCGACTTCGACGAAGCCGACTCCCTCTACGAACGCGCGCTGCAGGTCGCAGCGGCCAATCGCCAGCTCTCCACGTCGCTGCTCCAGCGCAGGCTGCGCATCGGCTACCCTCGCGCCGCCCGGCTGATGGACCAGCTTGAGGATGAAGGCATCGTGGCCGCCTCCGGCGAGCCGGGCAAGCCCCGCGAAGTCATCTACCTTCCCGACGAAGAAGTCGCCTGACCCTCCCGTCTTAGCGCACTCCGTGCGGCGCGTCATGAGCCACGCTTGCCGCTTCTGCTAGAATCTCCTCATACAGGTGGGAGGAGAGTGACGCCATGGCCGCTGAAGTATCGGTGGAAGAAGTAACCGAAGCGCTGAAGGACGTGTACGACCCCGAGATTCCGGTGAATGTCGTCGACCTCGGCCTCATCTACGGCATCGAAGTGGATGATGAGAGCAACGTCCACGTCGACATGACCCTTACCGCCGCCGGATGCAGCATGGGGCCGTTCATCGCACAGCAGGCCGAATGGGCCATCGCCGACCTCGACGGGGTCAGAGACGTGAACGTCGAGATCTCGTTCGATCCGCCGTGGTCGCCCGACCGCATCACCGAAGACGGGCGCAAGCTGCTCGGCCTCGACGACTAACCGCGACCGGACGCGTAACGCTGGGCATACGGGGCCGCGCCCCGGGAAGGCAGCACGCCCCTATGACGATGAGCGAAGAACAGCGGCAGGCGCGCCTGGCGCAGATCAAACGCCAGTGGGAGCAGCGCCGCGCCATCAGCCGGTCGCTCGGCAAGATCAAGACCAAGATAGGCGTCTACAGCGCTAAGGGCGGCGTCGGCAAGACCACCGTCGCCGTCAACCTCGCCACCTACCTTGCAGAGAAAGGCTACAGCGTCGGCCTCCTCGACGCCGACATCGATACGCCCAACGCGCCGCAGGTGTTGGGCAGCGACGCCTACCCGGAGAGTGCGGACGGGCGCATCAAGCCCGCAGAAGCCTTCGGTGTGAAGGCTGTCTCCATGTCCTACTTCCAGCAGAACCCGGAAGAGGCGATCATCTGGCGCGGCCCCATGATCCACAACGCCATCAACCAGTTCCTGCAGATGACCGACTGGGGCGAGATCGACTTCCTCGTCGTCGACATGCCGCCCGGCACGTCGGACGCGCCGCTTACCGTCATGCAGGTGCTGACGATGGACGGCTTCGTCGTCGTGACCACGCCGCAGAGCCTCGCCGCGCTGGACGCCAAGCGCTCCATCAACATGATCCGCAAGCTGAACGTCGAGGTGCTGGGCGTCGTCGAGAACTACGTGGGCGACGTGTTCGGCTCCGGCGCGGGCCGCGAGCTTGCGAACGACCTCTCTCTCCCCTTCCTTGGCGAGGTTGCACTGCGCGCCGACTACCGGGACGACTCCCAGCCCACGGTGCTCGCGAGCGCAGACGTCCGCGCGGAGTACGACGCGATCTGGGCCGCACTCGAAGAGCGGCTCACCGAACTCGAAGTGATGCCTGGGCAGCAGGCCGTCGCGGAGGGAGCAGGCGATGAGCCTCGCTGACCGGCGCTGGGCCCAGAAGCACAAGCCGGGCAAGCAGAACCGCAAGAAGTTCACCCCGCCTCCGAAGCCCAACGCGCAACTGCGCAAGGAGCTGCGGGAGATCCTCGAGCAGCCGAAACCACCCGAGGAATAGGGCTCAACTCACTCGCCCCGTCTGCTGCGCTGGCTCTCGATAACCGCCGACACCAGCTCCTCCGCCTCGCTCCGCGACGGTGCGACGGCGAAGTACATCGTCCGCCCGTAGCGTTTCGCCGTCATGTGCCACTCGTCTTCCAGCGAACGGTAGTGCGCCTCCTCGCCGTCCAGCGTTATCGCTTCGAGCCGCGCCGCCGAGGCAACGCGCCCCCACAGCGCCCCTACGAAAAACGCGGGGTAGCTCGATTCCGCGACCACGATGATGCCGGCGCCTGTGCCGCGGAGCACGTCCGCGTTGATCTCGGGCGGCACTTCGCCGAACTCCCCGTACAACCCGAACGATGCCAGGTTCATACGGGCCAGCCGCAGCGCCGAGCCGAGCCCCCCCGCCTCCACTCCCAATTCTCCGAGCGTCCTGTCCAGCAGGTCTTCCCGGTTCCTGATGAATCCGAGCGCCAGCAATGGCGACGGCGGATCGTCCGGCAACAGGAGCCACCCGCGCCATGCGGCGGCCTCACGCTCCGCCCACGGCACACGGTCCTCTCCTCCCCATACAGCACGCACCGTGTCTGCCCAAGCGTTGTCCGGCTTGCCGAACCACAACGTGCTCCCATGCATCCGCGCCCAGACGTCCGCTTCCAGCGCGTCCGCTGCCTCGTAAGCGTCCTCAGCATCAGCGAACCCAGCCCGCGCTGCGTACTCGCGCACCGGATCGATCGCCACACCCTCGAAGCGGACGACGCTCACCTCGGACTCGCGCCCATCCGGGGCGCGTATGGAGACTGCCGAGGGATGCTGGGGTGCGATATAGATGGCCGCGTTCATGGGGACATCCGGCGCGCTCCACTCGTCGAACGGAGGAGGCAGGGCCTTGCCCGGAACAGCGGCATCGCTCCAGTTGAGGAGAGCGAAGGCGACCACTGCGAAGAGCAGTATCCCGAGGAGGAAGCAGAGCCTTCGACGCATCCCTACCGCTTGCGCCTCCGCCTGCCGCCCGCCTTCTCGTAGGGCCGCGGCCCCGGTTCACCCCTGCGCGCCGGAACCGTCTCGCCACCGGCTCCCCGGTCGGCGACCTCCTGGGCCACGAGGAGGCGTTTGAGGTCCACCATCTCGTCACGCAGGAGCGCCGCCTTCTCGAACTCCAGCTGGCGCGCGGCTTCCTTCATCTCCGATTCCAGCTGCTTCACGACACGGGCGAGGTCGTCCTTCGGCATGTCCTGCCGGACGCCGTAGGCGGCGCGCGGTTCGGCCAGCTCGCGGATGGACTCCGTGATGTCGCGTATCGCCTTGCGGATGCCCTCCGGCTGGATACCCTCACGCTCGTTGAACGTCGTCTGCAGGGCGCGGCGGCGCTCCGTCTCGTCTATCGCCCGGCGCATCGAGTCGGTGATGCGGTCCGCGTACATGATGACGTGACCGTCCAGGTGGCGCGCGGCCCGCCCTATCGTCTGGATGAGCGACGGCGAGGAACGCAGGTAGCCTTCCTTGTCCGCATCCAGCACCGCGACGAGGCTCACCTCCGGCAGGTCCAGTCCTTCGCGCAGCAGGTTGATGCCGACGACGACGTCGTGCACGCCCAGGCGCAGGTCGCGCAGTATCTCCGTGCGCTTGAGCGTGTCCACCTCGGAGTGGAGGTAGTGCACCTTCACATTCATCTCGCGCAGGTAGTCGGTCAGCTCCTCAGCCATGCGCTTGGTGAGCGTCGTAACGAGCGCCCGCTCGCCCTTCGCGGTCCGGCGGCCTATCTGCTCCAGCAGGTCGTCTATCTGACCCCTGGTTGGCTTGACCTCGAGGGTCGGGTCGAGCAGTCCGGTGGGCCGGATTACCTGCTCCACGACCTGGGAACTGTGCTGCAGTTCGTAGGCTGCCGGAGTAGCCGAGACGTAGACGACCTGGTTCACGCAGCACTCGAACTCATCGAAGTTCAGCGGGCGGTTGTCGCGTGCCGAAGGGAGGCGGAAGCCGAAGTCGATGAGCGCGTCCTTGCGCGACATCTCGCCGTGGAACATGCCACGGATCTGCGGGACGGCCATGTGGGACTCGTCGATGATGAGCAGGTGGTCGTCCGGCAGGTAGTCCATGAGCGTCCACGGCGTGCTGCCACGCGGACGCCTGCCGAGCGGCTGGGAGTAGTTCTCGACGCCCGCGCAGTAGCCGGTCTCCCGCAGCATCTCCAGGTCGTAGCGCGTCCGGTGTTCCAGCCGTTGCGCCTCCAGCACCTTGCCCCCTTCCCGCAGGAGCGCGAGGCGCTCATCCAGCTCCTCTTCTATCTCCACAACCGCATCCTCCAGTTTCTCGCGGGAGGTGACGAAGTGCTTGGCGGGGTAGATGTCTATCTGTGAGCGCTCGGAGAGGATCTCGCCGGTCAGCGGATCGAGCTCGACGATACGCTCCACGTCGTCGCCGAAGAACTCGACGCGCACGGCCACGTCCTCGTACGCCGGCATGACCTCCAGCGTGTCGCCGCGTACCCGGAAGCGCGCGCGGGCGAGGTCGTAGTCGTTGCGCTCGTACTGCATCTCGATGAGGCGGCGCGCCAGTTTCTGCCGGTTCAGCCGCTGGCCACGCGTGATGCGCTCTACGAACGCGAAGTACTCGGCGGGCGAGCCCAGACCGTAGATGCACGAGACGGAGGCGACGATGAGCACGTCCCGCCGCGTCATGAGCGAGCGCGTCGCGGCGTGGCGGAGCTTGTCGATCTCGTCGTTGATGTCCGCTTCCTTCTCGATATACGTGTCGGTCGAGGGGACGTACGCCTCCGGCTGGTAGTAGTCGTAGTAGGAGACGAAGTATTCGACGGCGTTCTCGGGGAAGAAGTCGCGGAACTCCTGCGCCAGCTGGGCCGCGAGCGTCTTGTTGGGCGCGATGACGAGCGTCGGCTTCTGGACGGCCTCGACGGTCTTGGCCATGGTGTACGTCTTGCCGGAGCCGGTGACG
>DAOUHT010000070.1:0-6182 GCA_034428375.1 Dehalococcoidia bacterium
ACGATGGAGGCGCAGAACAGCATCCTCGAAGCGGTGATACGCATCGCGCCGCACGTGCTCGACGCGCCGATACGCGACCTCACGGCATGCCTGCGCCCCTACTCGCTGGACGAGATGCCCATCCTTGGCCCGGCGCCGGGAAGCGAGTCGCTCTACCTGTCGACCGGCCACGGCTACAAGGGCATCACGCTCGCGATCATCTCGGGCAAGGCGATGGCGCAACTGATCGCGACCGGCGCGAGTGACATCGATATCTCGCCGTTCTCTCCCGCACGCTTCGCGGAGGCGTCGTAGCCCGCATGGCGCGCACTGACCTCACTGAGTTCACCGCTTCCGAACTGGCCGCGCTCATCCGCGATCGGCAGGTCTCGCCTGTCGAGGTGACGTCCCACTTCCTGGAGCGCATCGCGAAGTACGACGGCGAACTCCGCGCGTTCATCACCACCGTCCCTGAGCAGGCGATGGCGGAGGCGCACCGGGCGGAGGCAGCGGTCATCGCGGGCGAGGAGCTCGGGCCGCTGCACGGCGTCCCGTTCGGCATCAAGGACCTCAACGCCACGAAGGGCATCCGCACCACCTTCGGTTCGCTGCTGTTCGGCGACAACGTCCCGAAGAACGACGACATCGTCTCCGAGCGCATACGCGCCAGCGGCGCCATCATCGTCGGCAAGACGAACACGCCGGACTTCGGCTGGAAAGGCACGACCGAGAGCACCATCGCGGGGCCGTGCTACAACCCGTGGGACACGACGCGCACGGCCGGCGGGTCGAGCGGCGGCTCGGGCGCGGCGCTCGCGGCACGGCTCGTGCCGCTCTGCAACGGCGGCGACGCCGGAGGCTCCATCCGCATCCCAGCGAGCTTCTGTGGCGTCTACGGCATCAAGCCCGGCGCGGGACGCGTACCCAGCGACTACACCACGAACGCCACCTGGGGAGGACTCTCGCAGAACGGCCCCATGTCCACGAACGTGCGCGACTCCGCCCTGCTCCTCGACATTCTCGCCGGACCCGACCCCCGCGACCCGCGTTCGCTGGGACAGGCGAAGGTCGACTACCTCGCTGCGGTCGAAGCTCCCTCAGTGGACGGCCTGCGCATCGCATGGGGCGGCTCGATGGACGATCAACCCACCGACCCGCAGGTGCTGGCGCTCGCACAGGCGGGCGCGGAGGCGTTCGCTGAGCTGGGAGCGAGCGTCGACGACGACATGCCCGCCGTCGCGACGGACGACGCCATCTGGGCCTTCGTGACGTTCATGCTGACAGACCTGATGATCGCGCTCGGCCCGGCCATCGAGGGTGGCCAGGGCGACTTCCTGCCGTCGATGCTCCTGAAGTGGCTGACCGACGCGAAGGCGTGGCCCGCATCGCGCTACGCCGAGGCGCTGCACATGCGCGAGTGGCACCGGCACTGGTTCGACGAACTGTTCGAGCGCTACGACGTCCTCGCGCTCCCGACGATGGCCGTCCCTGCGTTCCTGGTCGAGCGCAACCCGAAGTCGATCGGGGGGCGGGACGTGCATCCCTCATGGGGCTTCACGCCGTTCTGCCTCCACGCCAACCTTACGGGAAGACCCGCCGCCAGCATCCCCTGCGGCTTCACCGCCGAGGGTCTGCCGGTCGGGCTGATGCTCATCGGGCGCATGGGCGAGGAATCGACGCTACTGCGGGCGTCCGCCGCGTTCGAGGCGGCCCACCCCTGGTCGGAGCGCCGCCCGCCGGAGTTCGCGTAGCGCGCCCCCGCCGTTCCAGCGCAGGCAGGAACCTCGCAGCCCATCCTCCGTCATTCCCGCCTTCTCCCGTCATTCCCGCCTTCTCCCGTCATGCCCGCCTTCTCCCGTCATGCCCGCCTTCTCCCGTCATTCCCGCCTTCTCCCGTCATTCCCGCGAAGGCGGGAATCCAGGGTGCCCGTCAGGGCACACGGGCGGGGCGGCGGGGTTGTCATACTGAGCGGAGCGGAGCGCTGCCCGCGCTTTAGCGCGCAGCATCCTCTAGGGAAACGTTGGCCCGCAAGCTGGAGCTTGTCGGACCACGCGCCCTACTGCGGGGGTTCTCCGCCGCCCTCTACCACGTGGACGTAGCCGTGCAGCACGAGCGCCGGCCCCGGTTCGACGGCGCCCATCTCCGATTCGACGCTCACGCCGAGCCTGCTCATGCCGCCCGGGTGTCCGAGCAGTTGCACCCATGCGTAGCCATCCTCCCCCACCGTGAACACCGCCGCGCTCTTCGTCTGGTGCTCCCGGTCCCACCACCACGCGCGGTAGATGAAGCCGGGTTCCAGAGTGCTGAGGCCTCGCACAACGAGCATGCTCTGGCCGTCTGGCCGGGTGATGAGTATCCCGCGGGCCTTCCCTGCCTGATAGCGGAAGCCCTGTTTCTCCGACGACTGCTCACCGCCAGATGAATCGTCCAGCTGCGCGTCCGCCGCATCGGACTGTGCGATGGGTTGCGCGGGCGTCAGCTCCGTCATGGCTACGCTGTCGGCAACGTGGTCCGTGAGCCCGACGAGGTCGCTGCGGACTCCCTCCGCCTCTGCCGTCACCACCTCCACCTCGTCCTGCAACTGCACTACGCGCTGCTGCTGCACGGTCGAGAACGCGCCCAGCCCCATGACCGCCACGGCGAGCGCAGCAGCGACGCCCAGCAGTGCGAAGGGCACGCGCGGCGCGGGACGCACGACCGGCGCCGCCTCGACAGCGCGCACGCGACCCATGATCCGCTCGCGCACCTCGGCGCTCGGAACGGCGAACGTGTGCGAGCCTGCGAGCGCGCCAACGCTCTCCAGGTGCTGCTCCAGCATCTCCTGGTAGCGCGGCTCGCGTTCGAGGGCGCGTTCGACGACCAGCGCGTCCTCTGCGTCCAGCGCCCCGAGGGCGTAGGCAGGCAGCAGCTCGGCTATCTCGTCGTCAGCCGCACCCGTCTGCGGCTCTAACGGCTCGTCGGCCATCACGCCCCCTCCGTTGCGGGTGCATTCATCGTCTGTCTCAATTTGCTCAGTCCCAGGCGCAGCCGAGTCTTGACGGTCCCGAGGGGTGTCCCCGTGCGCTGCGCTATCTCCTGTTGTGTCGCGCCTTCCAGGTACGCCATCACGATGACGACGCGCTGCTCCTCCGGCAGTGCCCGCAGCGCCTCGCGCGCCTCGCCGGCCAGCACGGCGGTGATCGCCTCGTCGGCGGTGTCGCCGGAGGAAACGAGTCCGAGCGTCGCGTCCTCTGGTGCTTTGTCCGCGTCCATCAGGGCAACGCGGCGCCTGCGGCGCACCTCGTCTATCACGCGGTTGTGGGCGAGGTGCAGGAACCAGTGCCGGAACACACCCTTCGCTGCGTCGAATCGCCCTGCCCGCGTCCAGAGGGCCATGAAGACCTCCTGTGCCAGGTCCTCGGCGAGTGCGTAGTCCCTGAGTATCCCGTACGCCATGCTGAACACCTGCACGCCGTAGCGGTTGTAGAGCTCTTCGAGAGAGCCCGCGTCTCCGGCCGCAACACGAGAAGCCAGAACGGAGTCCGATTCGATAGTCAGCGACAGGGACACGTTCTCACGGCTCGCCATAGCGCGGCACTCTTTCCCTACGATGGTTACTACGATGCACGGGATGTCTCGGATTCATGGCTCTTCCCCTCTCCCCCAGGGAGAGGGTGCGCGTGCAGGTGCACGCGTGGGTGAGGGTGTTTCTTGTCGCAATTGTAGCGTGGACGGCGGGAGCGTGGGAGAATCCCCACCACCCCAAACACGGACGGAGGAAGGCGCGCGCATGGGCAAGCACGAGATAGCGGTTATCCGCGGAGACGGCATCGGGCCGGAGGTCATCGAGGAAGGCATCAAGGTGCTGAACGCGGCGCAGCGCCGGTTCGGCGTCGAATTCACGTACACCGAGTTCCCGTGGGGCTCCGGCTACTACTTCGAGCACGGCACGATGATGGACGCGAACGGGCTGGACACGCTCCGTGGGTTCGACGCCATCTTCTTCGGCGCCGTGGGCCACCCGGACATCCAGGACCACGTCACGCTGAACGGCCTGCTGCTCCCGATGCGGCGAGGCTTCGACCAGTACGTCTGCCAGCGCCCCAGCGTCCTGCTGCCCGGCGTCACGTCGCCCCTGCGGGATATGGAGAGCGGCGACATCGACATGATCGTCATCCGCGAGAACACGGAGGGTGAGTACGCCAACGTCGGCGGCTTCCAGTACAAGGGCTTCCCGGAGGAGGTCGCGGTGCAGACCTCCGTCTTCACCCGGCGCGGCATCGAGCGCGTCGTTCGCTACTCCTTCGAACTGGCGCGCTCGCGCAACAAGAAGCGGCGACTCGCCTCCATCACAAAGTCGAACGCCCAGGGCTACGGCATGGTGCTCTGGGACGAGGTCTTCGACCAGGTGGCCGCCGAGTACCCGGACATCGAGACCGAATCGCTGCTCGTCGACGCGGCGTGCATGAACTTCATCCGACGTCCGCAGTCGTTCGACGTCGTGGTCGCCAGCAACCTCTTCGGCGACGTGCTCACCGATATCGGCGCCATCATCACGGGCAGCATGGGCCTCGCGCCCAGCGGCAACATCAACCCGGAGCGCGTCTTCCCGTCCGTGTTCGAGCCGGTGCACGGCAGCGCTCCCGATATCGCGGGCAAGGGCATCGCGAATCCGATGGCCACCGTCTTCTCCAGCGCCATGATGCTCCGCCACCTCGGCGAGACCGACGCCGCCAACGCCGTCGACGCCGCCGTAGAGAGCGTCCTCCGCGACGGCGAAACCATGCCCGTGGACCTCGGCGGCTCAGCCTCCACCCAGGCCATCGGCGACGCCATCGTCAACGCCCTGGAACGCGCCTAGCACTCGTCGTTCCTGCGAAGGCAGGAACCTCGCATGGTATAGCGCATTACACCAGCGCGTTGGGCTCTCCTATCCAACGCACGTTGCCGATGCTTGGGCTTGCGGCTCGGTAGAACCGCTGGTCGGCGGTCCACAACTCGCAATCAAGGCTCTCCGCGAGTGCCAGGTAGTGTGCATCGTAGGCCGCCCCTTGGCGAAGTTGGGTTGCAAGCTCCAACGCCCTGACGTGGAGACTCGGCAGATGATGCAGTTCAAGACTCGAATCAAGAAGCCGGGAAAGCAACAGGGCGCTTTGACTGACGTTCAGTTCGCCGCGCAGCACACGCCGGTGGAGAGCGTTGGCGACCTCGAATGGCATGAGGTAAGGGGAGACGCGGGTTATGTCCTGCGCAACCCAGGATTGGAGCATCGTATGCGCCCTGTCGGAATCCTCTTCTTCAACGAGCCATTTGATTGCGAGGCTCGCGTCAACCACCACTGACCCGCTCACACCCATCCCTCGGTTTCGGCATCCCTAATCTCACGGGCCTCCCGGATCAGGTCGGCGGAATTCCCGGGAAGCGGCTTGCCTCCAAATATCTTCCACCGAAGCTCCGCGAACACTTCATGGTCTGGCCTCTCAGACGATACCCCTCCGGACACACCGTTGGCCTCGTCCTTCGTCAACTCCCGGCCGATAGCGACTTCACAGTACTGGCGCATGCTGACGCCCTTGAGCGCAGCGACCGCCTTCAGCCGGCGCTGGAAAGGAGGGTCCAGGTCCAGGGTGAGTCTCTTCTTCTTCGCAGCTTCCATCCCGCAAGCCTCCCGAAGTCACTTCTCTGGTCCAAGGATATGACAAATACAGAAATACGCAAATGCACTTGCCAAGCCTAAGCCGCCCTCAGCCCACCTCTGCAAGTCACTGGTTGATGGTTGGGGAATCAAGGGTGGCTGTAGCGGCCACCTGCCCACCTACTCCCGGAACGACGTGTCCTTCCGGTCGAGCACGCGCAGCAGCCACTCCCACTCCATCGAGCCGTGGTTCATTTCCAGCAGCGCGGCGGCCTTCTCGATCGCCGGCAACGGCGCCTGGTGCAGCGCCTGCCCCGTCGATTGCGCGAGCACCTGCACCTGGCAGGCGCGCTCGAGCTGCCACATGAGCGTCCACGCCTCCGCGACGGTCCGGCCCGCCGTGAGCAGCCCGTGGTTCCGCATGATCATCGCGTTCTTGTCGCCGAGGTCGGTCACGAGCCGCTCGCACTCGTCCGTGTCGACTGCGACACCCTCGAACTCGTGGTACGCGACGCGATCGTGGAACCGGTACGTGTCCTGCTGCAGCGGGAGCAGCCCTTCCTCCAGCGCGGAGACGGCCATCCCGTA
>DAOUHT010000071.1:0-21955 GCA_034428375.1 Dehalococcoidia bacterium
CTCGTCCGATTCCGGCGCGACGCTGTTCATCGAGCCGTTCTCGAATGTGCACCGCACGAACCGCTGGCGCGAGGCGGGCGACGCGGAGCAGGAGGAGGTGCGCCGCATCCTGCAGCGCCTCACCTTGAGCGTGGCGCGCCGCGCGGCGGAGACGATGCACGCGCTGGAGATGGTCGCGCGGCTGGACGCTGCGCTCGCCAAGGCCCGCTACGCCCAGACGTACCGGGGCGTGGCGGTGGGGGAGGGCGATTCGGTGAGGCTCGTCGAGGCGCGTCACCCCCTGCTCGGCGCGGCGGTGCCCGTCTCGCTCGCGCTCGAACCGCCGGTGTCGGTGCTCGTCGTGACCGGCCCGAACACGGGGGGCAAGACCGTCGCGCTCAAGACGCTCGGCCTCATGGCGCTCATGCGCCAGAGCGGGCTGATGCTCCCATGCTCGCCGCAGGCGTCGCTGCCGCTCTTCGACGGCGTCTACGCCGACATCGGCGATCAGCAGAGCATTGAGCTCGCCGTCTCCACGTTCAGTTCGCACGTCACGGCCATCGCCGGGATACTGGCGCATGCGACGCCGCGGTCGCTCGTACTGTTCGACGAGCTCGGCACGTCGACGGACCCGGAGGAGGGCGCGGCGCTCGGCTGCGCGGTCGCGGCGCACCTCGCGGAGCAGGGCGTGCCGTGCGTCGTCACGACGCACCACCGGCCGCTGGCGGCGCTCGCCGAGGAGCACGAGGCGATGGAGAACGCCAGCGTTGAGCTCGACCCGCAGACGCTCCGCCCCACGTACAAGCTGACGATGGGCCTGCCCGGCAGGAGTTACGCGATGGACATCGCGGCGCGGACCGGGTTGGACGCACGCATCGTCGAGGCCGCCCAGCTTCGGCTTGGCCCGGTGCACCGCGAGACGGAAGGGCTGCTGTCGGCGATCCGCTGGGAGCGCGCACTGACGCGGGAGAAGCTCGACGAGGCGGAGGCGGAGCGCGCCAGGGCAGCGGAACTCTCGGCGGAACTCACGAAGCAGGTCGAGGCGCTGGAATCGGCGCAGGCGTCGGTCGTGGAGGAGGTGCGGGCCGAGTTGCGCCAGGAGGCGAACCGCGTTCGTGCGAAACTGAAGCAGGCCGAGTCCGCGGCGGAGTGGCAGACGTTCCGCGGCGAGCCGCCGCCTCCGCGCGTGATGGAAGCGGCCTCCGCCGACGTGGCCGACGTGCAGCGCGCGCTCCGCTCCCGGGTCTGGGGGAAACACGCTGCGCCGACTCCGACGGGGCGTAAGACGAAACTCGCGGTTGGCGAGACGGTGGAGGTGGGCGCGCTCGGCATCAAGGGTTCGGTGCTGACCGAGCCCGACAACTCGGGACGCGTGGAGGTGCTCGTGGGCTCGGCGCGGCTCCAGATGGACGTGTCGCGCCTGCGCCGGACGGGAGAGCCGATCGAGGAGGAGCGTCCCGTCCGTTCCGGCGTCTCGATCCCGCTCTCCACGCCTGCCCCCGGCATCGAGTTGGACGTGCGCGGCGAGCGCGCCAACGAGGCCGTCGAGCGGCTCGACGCCTACATCGACAGCGCCCTTGCCTACGGCCTGACGCACGTTCGTATCGTGCACGGGAAGGGGACGGGCGCGCTGCGCAACGCCGTCTGGCGGCGCCTCGCGGACAGCAGCACGGTCGCTTCGTATGCATTCGCGCCCCGCGAGCGCGGCGGGGACGGTGCGACCGAAGTGGAACTCCGGTAGGCCCACGCAGCCTCACGGTTGCACAGGCTCACCGTTATACTGCGAGAGGACAACACCGCCATGAGGGGGGTGAGCGGGATGCAGAACATCGGGTTGGGGCTGTTGCTGCTCGGGCTTGTCGGGTTGCTCGGAGTCGGGGCCTACTACGCGCTGGCGGAGCTGTTCGCTGCGGACGAGGTCCCCTTCCTGATAAGGCTCTCCATCGCCGCCGTCATCGTCGGGTTCGTGGTGCTGATGGCCTCGGTCGTCCGCGACCGGATACGCGAGAGCAAGAGCGAACGATTCGAGGAGGTTGACCGATGATCCTTGCCACGTCCGACACAGTCCCGGGGAAGCGCGTTACCGAAGTGAAGGGCCTCGTGCAGGGCAACACGATCCGCGCGCGCAACATCGGGCGCGACATCGTCGCCGGCCTGCGCAACATCGTGGGGGGCGAGGTGACCGAGTACACGCGCCTGATGGCTGAGTCGCGCGAGCAGGCCTGCGCGCGGATGGTGGAGCAGGCAGAGTCCATGGGGGCGAACGCCGTCGTCGGCATGCGGTTCGTCACGTCGATGGTGATGACGGGCGCGTCGGAACTGCTGGCGTACGGCACCGCGGTCGTCGTGGAGGACGAAGAGTAGGGGTCAGCCTGCCTGCGTCTTGCGGTAGTCGGCGATGGCGTCCTGGAGCGTCGTCCAGCCGAGCAGGGCGCACTTGATGCGGATGGGGAACTCGCGCACGCCCTGCAACGCCACGATTTCACCGAGCGCGTCCTCTTCTTCCTCGGAGAGTTCGTCGCCCTGCATGATGCCCTTGAACGTCTGTACGAGCGCCTCCGCCTCCTCGATCGTCTGACCGCCGAGGTGCGCCGCGAGCATCGAGGCCGACGCCTGGCTGATCGAGCAGCCTTCGCCCTCGAATCCCGTCTCGTTGATGCGCCCGTCCTCGTCGAGGGTCATCGTCAGCACCACCTGGTCGCCGCAGAACGGGTTGAAGCCTGTCGACTTCAGGTCCGGGTCGGGGAGGAGGCCCTGCTTCCGCGGGCGGCGGTAGTGGTCCAGGATGATGTCCTTGTAGAGGTCATCGAGCCTGTCGGGCATCTGCATCGCTGAAATACTCCATCGTCTGCCTGAGCGCGGAGATGAGCACGTCCACCTCCTGCTCCGTATTGTAGAGGTAGAAGCTCGCCCGCGCGGTTGCCGGAACGCGCAGCTTGCTGCGGACGAGCGGCATCGCGCAGTGGTGCCCCGCGCGTATCGCGACGCCGAAGCTGTCCAGCACCTGGCTGATGTCGTGCGGATGGATGCCGCTCATGTAGAAGGAGACGACGCCGCCCCGCACCGACAGGTCGGTCGGGCCGTACGTCTCCACGTCCTCAAGTTCCCGGAAGCGTTCGAGCGCGTAGCCGGTGAGCGCTATCTCGTGCTCGCGGACCTGCTCCATGCCGAGGCCACTGAGGTAGTCGACCGCCGCGCCGAGCGCGATGGCGTCCGCGATGTTCGGCGTGCCGGCCTCGAACTTCATCGGCGGACGGTTCCACGTCGCGCTCTCGTAGGTGACTTCCAGCACCATCTCGCCGCCGCGCAGGAACGGCTCGACCTCGTCGATAACGTCGGGCGAGATATACAGCCCGCCGATGCCGGTGGGCCCCGCCATCTTGTGGCCGGAGAACGCCATGAAGTCGCAGCCCATCTCCTGCACGTCCACGGGCATGTGCGGAACGCTCTGCGCTGCGTCGACCAGGACACGCGCACCGACGCGGTGCGCCGCCTCCGTGATCTCCTTCACTGGCGTGATGGTGCCGAGCACATTGGACATGTGCGTGAGTGCCACGAGCCTCGTGTTGGGCGTCAGCAGTTCGTCGAGGTCGGACAGGTCGAGCGTGTAGTCCGCGCCGACCGCCATCAGGCGCAGTTCAGCGTCGTTCACCTGCGCGACGTGCTGCCACGGCACGAGGTTGGAGTGGTGCTCCATCTCCGTGCTGACGATGCGGTCACCCGCTCCGACGCGCTCCGCCGCCCAGGTGTGTGCGACGAGATTGATCGCCTCCGTGGTGTTGCGCACGAAGACGATGTTCTCCGGCGACGGCGCGTTGATGAACGCGGCGACCTTCTCCCGCGCCTCCTCGTAGGCCATGGTGGCCTCCATCGCAAGGGTGTGCGCGCCGCGATGGACGTTCGCGTTGTACTGCTCGTAGTAGTCAACGAGCGCAGCGATGACGGACGCGGGCTTCTGCGACGTGGCCGCGTTGTCCAGGTAGACCAGCGGTACGCCGTTGACCATGCGGTTGAGGATGGGGAAGTCTCCCCGCACCTGCTGGATGTCGTACATCAGCGGCTCCCGCTCAGGCACTCGGCGACGGCCTGCTCGACGTGCTGCCGCACCGCGCCGTCCTCTATCGCGTCCAGCACCTCGCTCACAAACCCATGCACGAGCAGGTTGCGCGCCACGTCCTCGCCGATGCCACGGCTCTTGAGGTAGAAGAGGGCGTCGCCGTCCAGTTGGCCGACTGCTGCGCCGTGCGTACAGGTGACGTCATCGGCGTATATCTCCAGCTTCGGCTGCGTGTCCACCTCTGCGTCGGAGGAGAGCAGCAGGTTCTTGTTCACCTGGTGCGCCACGGTCTGCTGCGAGTCCGGCCTGACGAGCACGCCCCCGGCGAACACGCCGTGCGACGCGCCGTCCAGGATGCCCTTGTAGACCTCGTTAGACGATGCGCCGGGCGCAGCGTGGTCGACGAACGTCTGGTTGTCCACGTGACGCTCGCCCGCGCCGTAGTACAGCCCGTTGAGGCCGACGCTTGCGCCGGATGCGCCGAGCAGCGTCGCGGTCTCGCGGCGTACGAGCCGTCCGCCGAGGTCGACAACGACGGATGCGATGCGGCTGTCGCGCGCTTGCTCCATGCGCGTCGTGGCGATGTGGAAGGCGTCGCTGCTTTCTCGCTGGAGCGTACAGAGGCGGAGGTTCGCGCCGGGGGAAGTGATGACCTCCATGAGCGCGTTCGTGAGGTACGTGCCGCCATCCAGGCTGTGGAAGCTCTGCAACACCGTTGCGCTGCTGTCCGCGCCCGCGGCGATGAGCACGCGGGGGTGCGTGACGAAAGCCTGCGCGCCGGTGGAGATGAAGAGCAGGTAGATGGGCTCCGGTACGAAGGTGCCGTCCGGTATCTGCACGAACGCCCCGTCGCGCAGGAACGCCGTGTTGAGCGCGGTGAACGCGTTGCCCGGCGCCGGAGCGAGCCGCCCAAGGTGCTCTCGAACGAGCGGCACGCGGTACTCGATGGCGTCGGCGAGCCTTCCCACGACCGGGCCGTCGCCGTGGCGTCCGAGCACGTCGCTGTGCAGTCTGGCCTCGCTGACCGGCTCCGTAGACAGCCCCGGCTCGTAGTGGCCGTCCACGAACACGAGCTGGTGGACGCGCGGGCAGGGGAGTTCGTAGGCATGGAGGTCGACGACGCCGGCATCCGGCGCGTGTTCTGCGAGCGCGAACGTGGCGTCGGCTATCGGGCGCACGTTGGTGTACTTCCACGGTTCGTTGCCCCTGCGAGCGGTCGGGAATCCGAGGCGCTCGAAGTCGCCGAATGCGCTCCTGCGGACGTCGCGCAGCCAGGCGGGACTGATCTCCGCGCCGTTGTGCTCGAAGCGGCGGAACTGCTCGGACCAGGATCCGGTGACGGTCGCGTGCTGGGTCATCGGAGCGTCAGACGCCTGCTCCGGCCTCGAGCCAGTCGTAGCCGCGCTCCTCGATCTCCTTCGCGAGCGCCCTGCCGCCGGAGCGCGCGATGCGGCCGTCGATGAGCACGTGGACCTGGTCCGGTTCGAGGTAGGAGAGGACGCGGTCGTAGTGGGTGACGAGGACGGTGGACGTGCCGGGGACGCTGAGGTCGGTGATGCCGCGCGCGACCTCGCGGAGCGCGTCGACGTCCAGCCCGGAGTCGATCTCGTCCAGGATGCGCAGGCGCGGCTCCAGCACCGCCATCTGCAGCACCTCGTTCCGCTTCTTCTCGCCACCGGAGAAGCCCTCGTTGACGGCGCGCTTGGTCATCGCGGGCTCCATCTCGACGTCCTTAGCCTTGCTCCGGATCAGCCGGTCGAACTTCAGCGGGTCGAGCTGCTCTTCGCCTGCGCTCTTGCGCAGTTCGTTGTAGCCCGCGCGGAGGAAGTGGTCCATCCGCACACCGGGGATCTCCACCGGGTGCTGGAACGAGAGGAACAGTCCCCTGCGCGCCCGCTCCTCGGTGGGAAGAGCGAGCAGGTCTTCGCCGTCGAACGTGACGCTGCCCGCGGTCACCTCGTAACCGGGACGTCCGGCCAGCACGTAGGCGAGCGTGCTCTTGCCGGAGCCGTTCGGTCCCATGATGGCGTGTGTCTCGTCGACGCCGACGCTCAGGTCGATGCCCTTGAGTATCTCGACGCCGTTCACTTCGGCGTGCAGGCCACGTACTTCGAGCATCAGCCGACTGTCCCCTCCAGATTGACTTCGAGCAGCCGGTCAGCCTCGACCGCAAACTCGAGCGGCAGCCGCTTCACCACGTCCCGCACGAAGCCGTTGACGATGACGGACTGCGCGTCCTCCCGCGCGAGCCCGCGCTGCTGGCAGTAGAAGAGCTGCTCCTCGCTCACCTTCGTCGTGGACGCCTCGTGCTCCACGCTCGCTGACCGGTTCTGCACCTCGATGTACGGCACCGTGTGCGCGCCGCACTGGTCGCCGATGAGCAGCGAGTCGCACTGCGTGAAGTTGACTGCGCCCTCCGCCTTCGGCATCACCTTCACGAGGCCCCGGTACGTGTTGTTGCCGTGGCCCGCGGAGATGCCCTTGGAGATGATGCGGCTGGACGTGTTCTTCCCGATGTGCGTCATCTTCGTGCCGGTGTCCGCCTGCTGGCGCCCCTTGGCGAGCGCGACCGAGTAGAACTCACCTGTGGAGTGGTCTCCCTGCAGCAGCACGCTCGGGTACTTCCACGTGATGGCGGAGCCGGTCTCCACCTGCGTCCAGGAGATGCGCGAGCGGTCGCCCGCGCACTTCCCGCGCTTCGTGACGAAGTTGTAGATGCCGCCCTTGCCGTTGTCGTCGCCCGGGTACCAGTTTTGGATGGTCGAGTACTTGATCTCGGCGTCGTCCAGGGCGATGAGCTCCACGACTGCGGCGTGCAGCTGGTTCTCGTCCCGCATCGGCGCCGAGCAGCCCTCGAGGTAGCTCACGTACGAGCCCTTGTCCGCGATGATGAGCGTGCGCTCGAACTGCCCCGACCCCTCCGCGTTGATGCGGAAGTACGTCGACAACTCCAGCGGACAGCGGACGCCCGGCGGGATGTAGACGAACGAGCCGTCCGAGAACACAGCCGAGTTCAGCGCTGCGTAGAAGTTGTCTGAGTGCGGAACGACGGAGCCGAGATACTTGCGCACGAGCTCCGGGTGCTCTTTCACTGCCTCGGACACGGACGAGAAGATGACGCCGTACTTCGCCAGCGTCTCCTTCGCGGTGGTCATGATGCTCACGCTGTCGAAGATGGCGTCCACCGCCACCCCCGCGAGCCGCTTCTGCTCCTCGAGCGGGATGCCCAGCTTCTCGTACGTCTTCAGGATCTCGGCGTCGACCTCGTCGATGCTTTCGAGTTCCAGCTTCGGCTTCGGCGCGGCGTAGTAGCGTATCGACTGGAAGTCGATGGGCGGGTGAGTGACGTTCGCCCAGGTCGGGAGCCGCGCGTCGCCGAGCAGGTCCATGAAGTGGCGGAACGCCTTCAGCCGCCACTCCAGCAGCCACTCCGGCTCGCCCTTACGCTCGGATATCCACCGAACGATCTCCTCACTGAGGCCGGGCGGCGCGGACTCCTCCTCGACCTCGGTAGTCCACCCGTACTTATAGGACTGCTCGGCGAGTTCTTGAACGGTGCGGTTCGTCATTGCCGTGAAATCTCGTCACTCCCGCGAAGGCGGGGATCCAGGAGTGCGCATAGGCGCACACGGTCGCGCGGTGAGGGGTGGGGATGTGATGTCATGCGGGTGTATTGTCGACTCCGGAAGTCAACAATAGCCTATGGCCGCGCCCCTCTCCTGTCAAGGACGCCACGCTCACCCGGCCCGGTTGAGATACGCCTCCAGTGCCTCGCGTGAGGTGTGCCTGCACATGAAGCGTGTCTCTGAGGTCAGCTTCTCCATGCTCACCGTCCACGGCCACCGGATGAAGCCCAGCCCGGATGATGGAGAGTCGTTCTGCAGATGGGTGCGCCACGCCAGCTCCGTCAGTCCGGAGGCGAGCGGGCCCGGGAGCCGGACCGATCGCTTCCCCGCGAGCGACACGGCCTCGCTCCAACGCACGCTGCCGGCCCCTCCCACGTTGAACACGCCCGGGTGCGACTCCGTAGCGAACTTCACCAGCACCTCCGCGAGGTCGTCCTCGTGGATGAACTGCATCCTCGGGTCGTCGCCCCGCACGCCGATGAGCAGCGGCTTGTCCAGCGCCACGGTGATGAAGTTCGCCGCGTTCGGCCCCATCACGACGCACCCGCGCAGGATGGAGACGCACGCCTCCGGGTGTTCCTCTGCGAACGCCTGGAAGAGCGCCTCACATGCAGCCTTGTCCTCCGCGTACGCGAACCCCCTTGGAGGGCGGAGCGGCGCATCCTCAGTCAGCGCGACCGGGTTGTCGCGGCGCGGACCGTAGACGGTCGCGCTCGACATCAGCACGACGCGTCCCACGCCCGCGTTCGCGCAGGCGCGCAGCACGCTCTCGGAGCCGCCGACGTTGATCCGCCTGCCCTCCGCACGCTTGCGGAGCTGCCGCAGCACGAACGCCAGGTGAACGACCGCCTCCGCCCCTGCGAATGCGTCGTCGAGCGGCTCGGTCATGTCCTGCTGGATGTGGGTGTAGCGTTCGTGCTCTATCGTCGAAGGAAGTACGTCCACGCCTGTGACGCGCTCGATGCCCCGCGTTTCGAGCAGGCGCCGCACGAGGCGCGTCCCGATGTACCCCGCCGCGCCGGTCACGGCAACGGTGTACGCGTCGGTGGCAGCCACGGAGCGCGGCGTGCTCACTCCGCGCCGCGCTCCGTCGCGGCAGCCTCGTCAGAGAAATCGAAGCCAAGCGCCCCGAGCCCCGCGACCTCGAACCCCAGACCTACCTTGTGCGGCCCCGGCGCGACTGCCCCGCCGCGATAGGAGATGGTCGTCGTCTTGTTCATCGCGAGTGTGAACGGCACGCTGTCGGACACCGCATCGAAGGTAGTCTCCGCGCCGTCGATCTCGAACGAGGACGCGGTCAGGTCCAGCGGTTCGCCGTCGAGCGTCAGCGGCAGCATGCGCTTTGCGTAGCCGGAACCCAGCTTGTTCTGCAGTTGGAACGTGAAGCCGTCCGCCGTTGCGGTGAGGCTGCCCTTCACGTACAGCCTGCGCAGCAGGAACGGGGGTACCTTCATGCGCCCTCCACCTTTCCGCCCATGGAGCTGGGTATGTCATGTTGAGCGGAGCCGGAGGCGGAGTCGAAACATCTCTCGGGAGAGGAACCTTTGGCAGTGCGGCACGCCATCCCGAGAGATTCCTCGGCTGCGCTGCGCTCCGCTCGGAATGACAAGGGGTTTGCCATCATGCGCTCTCCACCTTCCGGCTCATGCGGAATAGCGCCGTTTCAGTAGCGATAGCTTCGTCCGGCAAGGGATTGGGCGTGCCGAGCACCTTCGCCGCCGCGTAGATGTGCGCGATGTGCTCTGCCAGCTGGCAGACGTGCAGCGCCTCCGCGAGACTGCTCCCCACGCCCACCAGACCGTGATTGCGGATGAGCGCCGCGTTCCGCTCGCCGAGTGCGGCAACGACCGCGTCGCCAAGCTCTTCCGTGGCAGGGAAGGCGTAGTCGGACACCTGGATGCTGTCGCCCAGCACGATGACCATCTCGTCGATCAGGGGCGGGAGCGGCTCGCCGGCGACCGCAAGCGCGCTCGCGTAGACCGAGTGCGTGTGCATCACGGCGCGCACGTCCGGGCGGGCGCGGTAGATGGCGACGTGCATCAGCATCTCGGTGGACGGCAGGCCGTCGCCCTCGACGGCGTCGCCCTCGAAATCGGCGACGACCACCTCATCGAGGCCCATCGTCTCGTAGTCCTTGCCCGCTGTCGTGACGGCAAGCAACTCCTCTCCGTGCACGCGCACACTGACGTTGCCAGACGACCCCACGACGAGCCCGCTCTGGTGCATCGCCCGCGCGCTCTCGACCACCTCGAGACGCAACTGCTCGTATGTCGTTCCGTTGGAGGTCATCCTGGGCTAAGCATAGCAGCGCACACCCCATGTGCGGGAGCGCCCTTCGTCGTTCCTGCGCAGGCAGGAACCTCGCAGCTCCACGGGCAGGGGACGGTGCGCGTCAGCGCACATGGGGGTGTGAAGCGCTACAACTCGTCCGTCAGCGCGTCGAGCCGCTCCCGAACGCGCAGCCAGCGCTCGTACGATTCGCCGCACTCCCGCGAGCGCGGGCCGGGCTCGATGCTCGTGCCGCTCGCGGCGAGGTCGGCGCAGCGTCCCGCGAATTCGTTCGCGGGTGTCTCCGCCAGCGACGCAGCGCCGGTTGCCGTCGCGTGGCGGTGTACGCGCACCGGCTCGCCCAGCACGTTGGCCAGCAGTTGCGGGAAGACGGCGCTCTCCGCCATGCCGCCGGTGAGCGCAACCGCTCGCGGCTCCGTCCCCGCGACGCTGCGCGCGAGCGCCAGGCTTTCCCGGATGGCGAACGCGGCGTTCTCGAACGCGGCGCGGGCGACGTCGGCGGAGTCCAGCCCCCCGTGCGTGATGGGAGCAGGCATCAGGACGCCCCCCATGGTGATGCCGGGATCGGAGAGGTCGATGGCGCGCGGGCCGAGGAACGCGGTCACGGGGCGTCCGCTCTCGAAGGCGGACTGCGCCAGCGCGTCGAACCGCTCGTGCGACGCGCGGGGCGCCAGCAGGCGCCGTACGGCGTCGAGCGCGCGTCCGGTCTCGCCGGGGTGCGCCTCCACCGTCCACTTCCCGACGACGCCGTGCAGCGACGCCCACGTCCGCGCCTGCGGGTCGAACGCCGGCGACGCCGTCGTCACGTGCACCGGCGCGCTCCATCCGGCGGCGCAGGCTGCCATGCCTTCCGATGCCGCGCCGCAGCCGACCGAGGCGGCGTGCGAGTCCGGCCCCGCGAGGTGGACGGGAGTCGTGCGCGGCAGGCCGGTCTCCTCGGCCACCTCAGCCGTCAACTGCCCGACTACGGCGTCCGGCGAAAGCACGTCCGGCAGCAATCCGAGCGGCACGCCGAGCCGTTCCAGCAGCCCCCCGGCCGGCTTGCCGGATGTCACGTCCAGCAGACCGGACTCCGCGAGCCCCAGTCTCGTCTCGGCGAGCGTCCCGGTCAGTTGCAACGCGGCCCAGGCGTCGAGCCCCGCCGTCTTCGCGATGCGCCGCGCCGTCCTTGGCCTGCTCTCTTGCCACCAGGCGTACCTGGCCGGTGTGAACAGCATGGACGGCAGGTGGCCTGTCGTGCGGTAGATGAGCGCACCGTTGACGTCGTCCATCGCGCCGCCCGGGAAGACGGCGCGGGTGTCGTTGTTCGCCCCCGCGCTCAGCGTCCTGAGATCCCCGTCGAAGAAGCAGGTGGCGAGCCGCTGTGACGTCACGGCGATCGCATCCACGTTGCGCGGCCCCGCAGCCTGCGCTCCCTGTGCCAGCACGCGCAGCAGCCGCTCGCGGAGCAGTCGAGGGTTGTAGGCGTGGGCGAGCGCTCCGGCGCGGTCGTTCGTGGCGGGGTAGGGGGCACGCGCCGTTTCCAGTGGCGCGCCGCCGCCGTCGAGCGGGACCGCCGCGCACCGCAGGCGGCTGCTGCCGAGATCGAGCACGAGCGTTACGGGCGGCATAGTGCGCGGAAGGCTACCACCCGCCGGGCGGCGTCGCATTGACCGCCGCGCACCGGTTCCGGTAGAAAGACTCCATGAAGAACGGGTTCAAGGTCCTCGACAGCGACATCCACGTCATCGAACCGGCGAGCCTCTTCGAGGACTACCTCGAAGCGCCGTTCCGCTCCCGCATGCCCGTCATGCAGCGCAGCGACGTCACCGGCGTCGACACCTGGGTGATCGACGGCAAGCCGTTCCCGCTCTGGAACGAGTGGCCGGAGTTCGCCAAGGCGAACGAGCTCCTGAAGGCGAAGAAGGAACGCACGCCGTTCCAGGTCAAGGCGTTCGAGCACGGGTTCGACGCAGCGACCACCCTCGAGGCGATGGACATCGAGGGCGTGGACGTT
The DNA here is from genome assembly GCA_034428375.1 of Dehalococcoidia bacterium. Lineage (GTDB taxonomy): Bacteria > Chloroflexota > Dehalococcoidia > Lucifugimonadales > Australimonadaceae > Bin16. The sequence goes on from DAOUHT010000071.1 coordinate 11,948, forward strand.
GCCGCGCTCTTCCGCACGAACGGCGGCACGTGGATCGTCGGGCTGGACGACCTCGAACCGGAATACGCAGCCGCGCTCTGCCGCGCGTACAACAACTGGATGCGCGACTACTGCGCGACCGACCCCGACCGGCTGAAGGGCATCGCTCTCCTGCCGTTGCAGGCGCTCGACCTCGCCATCGAAGAGGCGCGCCGCGCGGTGACGGAACTGGGCTTCGTCGGCGTCACCGTCCACACGGAGCCGGTCAACGGCCGTCTGCTCTACGACGAGGAAGTGGAGCCGCTTTGGACGGAGGTGGAGCGCTTGGGCGCCGCCGTCTGCCTCCACGGCACGTCCACCGCTCCGGGCCGCGAGGACATCAGCCGCAAGTTCCTGCGGCACCCGTCGCCGCGCACGATGACGCACGCCCTCAGCTTCCCCACGCAGATCATGGGCGCGATGGCCGGGCTGACGATGACCGGCGTGCTGGAGCGCCACCCCGCGCTGCGCGTCGCATTCCTCGAGGCCAACTGCGGCTGGCTGCCCTGGCTCCTCTACCGCCTGGACGACCAGTACGCCAAGTACGTGGAGGCCGACCTGTCGCTGCAGCCGAGCGAGTACTTCCTGCGCCAGTGCGTCCTTTCCATGGAGGCGGACGAGGAGCTGGCGGCGGACGTGATGGAGCGCTTCGGCAACGACATCATGGTCATCTCCACCGACTACCCCCACCCGGACAGCGCCTTCCCCCACGCCATGGACGAGTTCTTCGAGCTCGACCTGCCCGACGAGTCCCGCCGCAAGGTGCTCTGGGACAACTGCGCCCGCCTTTACGCCCTCGAAGGATAGCCCCCTCTGTCGTTCCTGCGGAGGCAGGAACCTCGCATCCCACCTCTCCCCCTGGGAGAGGTCGACGCGCTTGCGCGGCGGGTGGGGGTGAACGCCGCCGGTGTGGAATACGGAGCGGAAAAGGAGAACAGGACGATAGCGAGGATACCCCTGGTGCTGGAGCCTCAGCCCGAAGGCGGGTACACCGTCACCTCTCCGTTGTTGCCCGAGTTGATAACCGAGGGCGACACCGTGGCCGAGGCCCTGGCCAATGCGGAGGACGCGTTCGCGGCGGTAGCTGAGATCTACGAGGACCGGGGGCGTCCGCCCCCGTAACCCCGCAGCCGCTCCCAGACCTCCGGGTTGACCAACCGCAACGGCTGTTCTCCTCGTGCGAAGCGCTCGAAGTCCTCGGCCACCATCGCCGAGTGCCGCTCGATCGTCTCCTGCGTCGCGCCGCCGATGTGCGGCGTCAGCAGCACGTTCGACAGGCCGAGGAACGGCGAGTCCGGCGGGATGGGGTGCGCCTCGTGTACGTCAAGCGCCGCCCCGGCGAGCCTGCCCTCGACGAGTGCCGCCGCCAGCGCAGCCCGGTCCGCCACTGACGAGTTCGTGACGTTCACGATGTAAGCGCCGGGCTTCATCACCGCGATGCGGGCTTCGTTCAGCATCCCCATCGTCTCCGGCGTGTCCGGCACGTGCATGGACACGAAGTCCGACGCGGCCAGCAGCGCTTCGAGTCCGGTCATCTCCACGCCCTCTGCTTCGTTGAGGTACGGGTCGTACGCGACGATGCGCATCCCGAACCCGGCGGCGATGCGCGCCACGGCACGCCCTATCGCGCCGAAACCGACGATCCCCAGCGTTGCCCCGGCGAGCTCGCGCCCCCGGAAGCGGACGTAGGGGTCGGTGGGGACTTCCCACTGTCCCTCGCGTACGTACCGCTCCCCAATGCTCGTGTGGCGGGCGAGCGCGAGCATCTGCGCGACAGCGAACTCGGCGACGGCCTGCGCGTTCCGCGCGGGCGTGCGCACGATAGCGATGCCCCGCTCCGTCGCGGCGCCGAAGTCGGCGTGGTGCAGATCGCCGCGGCAGGTGGCCGCGATGCGCAGTCCGGGAGCGGCGTCGAATAACTCCTCGAACAGGAAGTCGGCCTCGACGGCGAGTGCGTCGAACCCCTCGCTCGTCAACCGCGCGCCAAGCTCCTCCGGGTCCCAGAGCGTACGGGTCTCAGTCCATGGCTCGTACACCACGCGCCCGAGCGCGGCGAGCCGGGCGAGCCCGTCGTCAGAGAACGGCGCAAGCACCAGCGTGTTCATCGAGCGTGTACCTCGTAGCTCTTGTGAGAATGGCGTTGCGCGGCATACCTCGTCATTCCCGCACCGGCCGGAATCCAGGGTGCGCGGGTAGCGCACACGGGGCGGAGTGGAAGGGCAGGGCGCGTCCTGCCGTCTATTGCGCTACTCGGCTGGCAAGTACGGGCGAGCGTGGCTTGTCGCCTCCTCATTGTCATTCTCTTACACGGCCTGACGAGGACACGAGGCATTCCTGCGGAGGCAGGAACCTCGGCTGGTACAGGGGCGCCCACGAAGTGAGGATGAATGCCGGGTGTGAGTCTTGTCATTCCGAGCGAAGCGCAGCGGAGTCGAGGAATCTCTCGGGGCGGCGTGCGGCTGTTGGCCAACGTTTCCCTTGAGAGGATGTTGCGCGCTGAAGCGCGGGCTTCGCTCAGCATGACATGCTGCTATCGCGTACGTCAGCATTTCTGTACCGCCTCGGCGGCGATGTTGCCGCTGCGCACGGCGCTCTCCATCGTTGCAGGCCAGCCGGTGTCCGTCCAGTCGCCCGCGAGGAAGAGGTTGGGCAGGGGAGTGGCGGACGGCAGGCGGTTGTCCGGCCCGTCCGGCAGCGAACGGAACGTCGCTCGCTGCTCCTTCACGATGACGAAGCGCGTGATCTCCGCATCCTTCGCGGCCGGGAAGAGCCGTGCCAGCTCCGGGATGAACGTCTCGCGGAGCGCCTCCTTGGTCATCGGCCAGAACTCCCACGCTCCCGACAGCGAGACGGTGATGTACTGTCCGGGCCCCTCCAGCCCGGCGATCTCCGTGCGGTTGAACACCCATTGGATGGGGCTGTCCACGAACGCGAGGAAGTCGAAGTCGGCGATCTGCCGGTCGTACCAGACGTGCAGGTTCACGATGGGCGACCACGTATGCGTCGCGGCAGGCGCGAAGGCAGCATGTTCGCGCAACTCCTCCGGCAGCAGGCGCAGCAGGACGTCCGGCGTCAACGCGCTCACGCAGGCGTCCACGGGCAACGTCTCGCCGTCCGTGAACCGGACGCCGGTGACGCGCCCGTCCTCCACGACGATCGCATCAGCCGTCCTGTCGAGCAGCACGTCGGCCCCCGCGTTCGTGAGCCGCTCGCGCACGGCGTCGCCCATGATGGCGGAGAGCCCCGCCTTGGCGAAGCCGATGTTGCCTCCGTTGCGGTCCCGCAGCAGCGCCTCCTGGAAGAGCATGAATCCCGCGCTCGCCGAGACGTCCTCCGCGGAGTCGTTCAGCGCAGGGATGATGAGCAGGTCCCAGAACGCGTCGATGGCCCGCTCCGACTGCCAGTGCGACCGCAACCAGCGGTGGAACGACTGCCGCCGGAGCGCGGGACGCTCCCGGTTGCGCTCGAGCCATATGAGCAGCAGCGCGGGTATCGCCCGCAGCCGCTCGAACATGCTCACGTGGGGGTAGCGCAGCAGCGACGGCAGCAGGTGGAACGGCGCGGGCAGGGGGAGGCCGGAGAGGATTCCGCGCCTGCCGTTCGGTGCGCGCACCTCGACGCGCAGCCGCTTCTGGCGGCTCGTCAGTTCGAGCGAGCCGATCTCGTCGAGGAAGCGCCGGTAGGCGTCGCAGCAGCCGAGGAAGACGTGCTGGCCGTTGTCGATCTCCTGCCCGGTCTCGCGGTCGACGAACGAGTACGCCCTGCCGCCGAGGTACGGCCTGCGCTCCACGAGCGTTACGCGGTAGCCCGCGTTGACCACCCGCCACGCCGCGGCCATGCCCGCCAGCCCGCCCCCGAGCACCGCGACGGAGGTCAGCGCTTCAGGACGCTGCGGAGCCGGGCCGTTGTCCAGAGTCTGCATGTCAGGTTGAGCTTCTCCCACGACGAGAGGCTCACGCGCTTTGAGTAGACGTCCCAGCCGCGTGAGCCCATCCTGTTCAGGAGGCGATTGTAGAGGTGGTGCAGCCCTTCCGCACAGCCGCGCGATTCCGGTTCCAGGAGCGGCATCAGCCGCGAGGCCGAGTCGAAGTAGCGTTGGGCGCGGTCGGCCTGGAAACGCATCATCGCCTGGAACCGCTCGTGGACGACGCCGTCCCGCAGGTTGTCCTCCGTGTAGCCGAAGCGCGCCATCTCGTTGAGCGGCAGGTAGACGCGGTCGCGCTCGATGTCCTCCCGCAGGTCGCGGAGGATGTTCGTGAGTTGCATCGCCAGGCCGAAGTCCACCGCCGTCTCCTGCGCGAGCGGTACGTCCCGGTACCCGAATATGCGGATGGAGACGAGCCCCACGACCGAGGCGACGTGGTAGCAGTAGTGGCGCAGTTCGTCGAAGTCGGCGAACCGCCGGGGCTCCAGGTCCATCTCCACCCCCGTGATGATGTCCTGGAAGAGCGATTCCGGGATGTCGTACGTGATTGCTGCATCGGCCAGCGCGGTGAGGATCGCGCCCTCCGGTTTTCCCTCGAAGGCGTTGCGCAGGCGTTCCCGCAGCGCGGTGAGTTCGCTCCGCTTCTGCTGCGGGGCGCCGTCGCCGTCGGCGATGTCGTCGGCGAGGCGGCTGAACGCATAGGCGGCGTAGATGGCGCGTCGGCGCGGGTGGGGCAGGGTGAGGAACGCGTAGTAGAAGTTGCGGGCTTCGCGTTTCGTAACCGCCTGGCACTCCTCGTAGGCGGCGTCGAGCGCGGCGTTGTCCGTCGACATCGTCATGGTCGGCGCAGCACGGCCAATCGCGCGGCGGTCGAGAGGATGAGCCACAGTTTCCGGGAGCGCGTAACGACCGGACGCTCGCTCAGCACGTCGTAGTCCTGCCTGCGGATGGCGTCCAGCACGCGCATGCCGCCTTTACTGAAAAGCGCGATGGCCAGCCTGGCGCGCCCGCTGAGCCGCGCCGCCAGCGGCAGCCCCTCCTCGAACAGCGCCTGCGCCCGGTCTACCTCGAACCGCATCAGGTCGCGGAACGCCCTGTCCGCGACGCCGTTCGCGAGCTGCTCCTCCGTGCAGCCGAACGCCCGCACGTCCTCGAGCGGGATGTAGATGCGGCCCATCCCGTAGTCGCGCGCCACGTCCTGCCAGAAGTTGGCGAGCTGGAGCGCGGTGCACGTCGCGTCGGAGAGCCGCACGTTCTCCTCGGTCGCTTCACCGAGAACATGGAGCACCATCCGCCCGACCGGGTTCGCGGAGTGGTCGCAGTAGTGGAGGACGTCGGCGTATGTCTCGAAGCGCCCCGTCCCCTGGTCCATCCGGTTCGCCTCGATCAGCTTGCGGAACAGCTCCTCCGGCATCTGCGCACGCCTGATAGTGTCCTGCAATGCGACCATGATGGGGTGCGTGGGCTCGCCGGAGTAGGCGAGGGTGAGCTCCGCCTCCCACTCGTCGAGCTGCGCGAGCCTGTCGCCCTGCGCCTCGTCGCCAAGGTCGTCGGTGTGGCGGCAGAACGCGTACACGGCCTCGAGCGCAGGCCGGTGGCGCCGTGGCGTGAACCGCGAGATGACGGTGAAGTTCTCGTAGTGCGAGCGTGCGAGGTCGCCGCAGTAGGCGTAGGACTCGGCGAGGGAAAGGGGCTTGGCTGAGGCATGGGACAGGGCCATGCGGGGCCTCAGCTTCCGTAGACGCTGATGAGTACCTCTCGCGTCCGGGGACGGGGGTCGAGTTCGACCATGAACACGCTCTGCCACGTGCCCAGCACGAGCGAACCGTCGATGACCGGTATGGTCTCGCTGGACGGCAGCAGCAGGTGGGCGCAGTGCGAGTGGCCGTTGGCCATCTCGTCCGGCGTCATGTTGACGGTGCGGATGGCGAAGTCGTTGTGGGCATAGTAGGCGTCTTCAGGCGCGATGTTGCGCAGGAAACGCTTCATGTCCTCTATGAGCAACGGTTCGTGCTCGTTGATGACGACGGCGGCGGTGGTGTGGACGGAGAAGACGCACAGCAACCCGTCGCGCACGCGGGAGTCGGCAAGCGCCCAGCGGACGTGCTCGGTGATGTCGTAGAACTCGGGGGCGGAGCCTGTCTCGATGCTTATGCGGGTTACGGTAGTGCTCGTCATCCTGTCCTTCGATTCAGCCCCCGAAACGATCAAGGGTCCATTCACGCTGTCATGCAACGTAGCACTGCGCCTCCGGGAGAGTCAATGCTTTTGACATCCCTGCGTTGGATATTGAGACTGGAGCGCGAGTGGCGCTGCGCAAATTGAGACAAAGTAGAGTCAGGCGTGGACCGCACCCGGGCGGCGCGTTGGTCCCTCTACCTCTGCATGGCACGAGAGTGCTTGCTCCCCAGGATGCCCTCACATGTCCCGTGTGGCGAAGAACTCCGCAACCGCACGGAGCAACTGCTTCGACTCCTCCGGGATGGCGAGCGTATCCACAGCGGCGATCGCCTGCCGGGCTTGCTCCTCCGCGATGCGTTGCACGTACGCATCGCCGCCGAGACGTTCGAGCATCGCCATCACGCCGTCGAGCCGCTCGCCCTCGATCTCCTCGGCCCGGTAAGTTTCCTCCAGCCACGGACGCTCCTCGTCCGAGGCGTTGTCGAACAGGTAGACCGCCGGGAGCGATTTCTTCTTCCTGCGGATGTCTGCGCCCACCGCCTTGCCGGTGAAAGCCGGATCGCCCCAGACGCCGAGCCAGTCATCCCGCACCTGGAAGGCGAGGCCGAGCCGCATCCCGCACTCGCCGAACCCACTCGCCGTGACATGGTCGCCGGTTGCGACGAGCGCGCCCATGTGCATCGCGCTCTCCAGCAGCGCGCCGGTCTTGCGTCCGATCATGTCCAGGTAGTCGGCAACTGAGACGCGCTCGGCGGCCTCGAAGGAGAGGTCGAGGTACTGTCCCTCAATCATCTCCAGGTACCTTCGCGTAAGTTCGGCAACGGTGCCCTGTGCGACATCCGGCGTCGTGCCCCCCGCGGTGAGCGCTCCCGCAGTGTGGTCTGCGATGACGCGCATGGCGTTGCCGGCGGTGAGCGCCGTCGGCACTCCCCAGAGGTGCCACAGGGTGGGCGTTCCCCGGCGGGTCTCGTCGCCGTCCTGGATGTCGTCGTGGACGAGCGAGAAGTTGTGGATGAGTTCCAACGCGGCGGCGGCGGGAAGTGCGTCGCGCCAGTCGCCGCCTGACATCTCGCACGCGGCGAGGCAGAGGATGGGGCGCAGCGCCTTGCCACCCCCGCTTGCGGGGGCGCCTTCGAGGTTCTCCCAGCCCATGTGGTAGCGCAGCATCGGGGCGAGCTCGCCGCCCGCCTCGACCGCTTCACGCAGGTAGCGCTCCACGTCGGGCAGGAAGCGCCTGGCCAGCTCGGCTATCTGCTGCTCGGCGTTCGTCACCATCGCATGGTTCCGTCGTTCCCGCCCTCTCCGTCATTCCCGCCCTCTCTGTCATTCCCGCGCAGGCGGGAACCCAGTCCCCACCTCGCCCTTGAGGGGACCCTGCATAACCTGGCGGGAGGTGCGGGTACGGGGCTGTTTGATCCCTTCTCTCTTGATGGGAGAAGGCTAGGATGGGGGTGAACCGGCTGGGTGTGATGCGGCATGGTTATGCAAAGGTCATCCGTCAGTTTGTGCGCTACGCGCCGAGTTCCGTGATGAGTTCCGCGGTGTGGAGCACGCCCAGGCGGAAGTAGTCGAGACGGATGTTCTCGTTCGGCGCGTGGATGCGGTTGCCGGGATAGTCGATGCCGCAGGAAGCCACGGGAACGCCGAGGATGTGCTGCACGGGGTGCTGCGGCCCGGTGCCGGTCATACTCGGCACGATGTACGGCTCGCTCTCGTAGACGCGGCGCGCCGAGTCCGCAACCTGCCGCACGAACGGGTCCTCTATCGACGTACGCGCCGGGTGCTCCGACGTGAGGCTCGATATCGTGACGTCGCTGAACCCGTTCCGGTCCAGGTGCTCGCGCAGGTTCTGCAGTATCTCCTGCGGGTCCTGGTTCGGGACGAGGCGGAAGTCGAGCTTGGCGCGCGCGACGGCAGGCAGGATGGTCTTGGCGCCCTGGCCGGTGTAGCCCGCGCCGAACCCTGCGATGTTGGCCGTCGGCTCCATGATGAGGCGGCGGCGGAACTCGTAGCCGGACGCTTCGCCGACCGCAATCTCGACGCCGAGGTCGTGCAGGAACTCGCGGGACGTGTCGGGCAGGGCGGCGATGGCCTTCGTCTCGTTCTCCAGCGCCGGCCGTATGCGGTCGTAGAAGCCGGGTATGGCGATGCGCTCGCTCTCGTCCTTCAACGTGTTGAGCGCCCAGATGAGCCGCCAGGCGGGGTTCGGCACGACGGGCGCATAGGAGGAGTGAGAGTCCGTCTTGGCGGAGCGGCACTCCAGCTCCACGTAGAGCAGCCCCTTCACGCCGAGCATGACCATGGGACGCCCGTCCCAGTTCACGCCGCCGCCCTCCCAGATGCAGACGTCCGACCTGATGCGCTCCGCGTTCTGCTCCACGAACTCGTGGAAGCCGGGGCTGCCGATCTCCTCGGCGCCTTCCAGGCACCATCGGATCGTGATGGGCAGTTCGCCCATCGTGTCCCGTACTGCTTTGATGGCGGCGAGCCGTGCCGCGATGGGTCCCTTGTCGTCGGAGATGCCCCGTCCGTACAGGTAGCCGTCGCGCTCGGTAGGCTCGAACGGCGGCGTCTCCCACTCGTCGAGCGGGTCGGGAGGCTGCACGTCGTAGTGGTTGTAGAAGAGCAGCGACCTGTCGGAAGCGCCCTTGAGTTCAGCGATGATGCCCGGATAGCCGGGGTCGGCGGTGGGGACGAGGTCTGCGTCGAAACCGGCGTCGCGCAGCATCCCCACCACCATCTCGCCGCACTCCAGGACGCCGAGCCGCTGAGCGCTGATGCTCTGCTGCCGCGTGAGCCGCTTCAACCCCTCAATGGTCTCTTCCAGGTGGCTGTCTACATGGTCGGTGATGGGTTGCTGCATCGAGATTCCTTGATCCGTCATTCCCGCGAAGGCGGGAATCCAGCGTGTGCGACGACAGGGCGCACACGAAACGCGGCAGGTGAGCGTGATTGATCCACTCTCCCTCGAGGGGAGAGGGCTAGAGCCTGCCCCGCACTTGATGCGGGGGTGAGGGTGAACCGGTGGGGCAGGGCGTATGGGTTATCCAAAGTCTCCCTCGACTACGCTTTCGCCCGCTGCTGGCGCCGCCGCTCGGCGCGCGTCTCGTGGATGATGGGCCAGACGGACTCCGCCTCGCACTCCTCGCCCTCTTCGATGCCCCTAAGGTCGGTCAGGTAGACCTCGCGGGCAGGCTCTCCGGAGGCTTGCACGTCGTTCGTATGCATCCACGTGTGGACGGCGCGGTGCGCATCCGCTATCTGCTCGTGCGGGCCCTTGTAGAAGGCGACGGCGCACTTCCCGCCGGGAAGCGAGTTCGGCTGCACGCGGCCGTTGCCCTCCACGTCCACGTCCACCGGGTAGCCCACCTCGACGTCCACGAGGAACGCGCCGACCTCGTAGTACACCCCGAAGCCGGGGCCGGTGGGCTGCACGCCGACCGACTCCAGGTAGTCCGCCGTCTCCTGGAGCAACTGCACGACCTTCGGCGTCACCTTGTTGATGGTCGTCTTCGCCCGTACCGCCGCGATCTTCTGCGGTTTGATCTCTCTTATCTGGATGCCGAAGTCCACGTCGACCTCCTGGTTCCATTCCCATCGTTCCTGCGGAGGCAGGAACCTCGTATCCCTCCCGTCGTTCCTGCGAAGGCAGGAACCTCGTATCCCTCGCGTCGTTCCTGCGAAGGCAGGAACCTCGTATCCCTCCCGTCGTTCCCGCGGAGGCGGGCACCTCCTATCCCTCCCGTCGTTCCTGCGGAGGCAGGAACCTCGCATCCCTTCCGTCGTTCCTGCGGAGGCAGGAACCTCGTATCCCTCCCGTCGTTCCCGCGGAGGCGGGAACCTCGTATCCCTCCCGTCGTTCCTGCGAAGGCGGGAACCTCGCA